>NZ_JBTNEH010000010.1:0-156840 GCF_054512775.1 Alicycliphilus sp. T452 | reverse complement strand
TCACACTCACCGACCTGCAGCGCAAAGTGCTCGCGCTGCTCGGCGTCCCCGCAAGCACGTTCTAGGCACCTCGAAACGCAGCCCGGAAATTACGCGCAAATGCGTCTGCTGACCCGCGGAAAGTAAGTCTGGAGTGCGCTTGCAGCTATCAAATCCGATGCGGCCCGTGCCCCTGCGGGCCGGCGCGGCCTACAGGCGGCGCAGCCGCGTGAGCGCCTCGCGCAGCGTCTCGTCCTTCTTGGCGAAGCAAAAGCGCACCACATGCTGGTCGAAGCCGTCGCCGTAGAAGGCCGACAGCGGGATGGCCGCCACGCCGATCTCGCGCGTGAGCCACTGGCAGAAGTCGGCTTCGCCCAGGTCGCTCACGGCCGAGATGTCCACGCACTGGAAGTAGCTGCCCGTGCTGGGCAAAAGCCTCAGGCGCGAGCCTTCGAGCCCCTGGCGGAACAGGTCGCGCTTGGCCTGGTAGAAGGCGGGCAGTTCCAGGTAGGGCGCGGGGTTGCCCAGGTAGTCGGCCAGCCCGTACTGCATGGGCGTGTTGACGGTGAACACGTTGAACTGGTGCACCTTGCGGAATTCGGCCGTTAGCGCGGCGGGCGCGGCCACGGTGCCCACCTTCCAGCCCGTCACGTGGAAGGTCTTGCCGAAGCTGGAGACGATGAACGCGCGATCGGCCAGGCCGGGAAAGCGCGCGGCGCTCTGGTGCTCGGCGCCGTCGAAGACCATGTGCTCGTACACCTCGTCGCTGATGAGCAGGATGCCGGTGGGGGCGAGCAGTTCCTCCAGGGCGCGCATGTCCTCGGCCGTCCAGACGGTGGCGCTGGGGTTGTGCGGCGTGTTGGTGATGATGAGGCGCGTGCGCGGCGTGATGGCGGCGGAAATCCTGGCGAAATCGGGGCGGAAGCTCCCGGGCGTGAGCGGCACGCGCACCACCACGCCGCCCGCGAGCTCGATGTTGGGCACGTAGCTGTCGTAGCAGGGCTCCAGCACGATGACCTCGTCGCCCGGCTGCACGCAAGCCAGGATGGCGGTGAGGATCGCCTGCGTGGCGCCGGCGGTGATGGTGATTTCGCTGTTTGAGCAATACCGGCGGGCGTGAAGCGCTTCTATTTTCGCAGCAACGGCTTCGCGCAGCGCCGGCACGCCGGCCATGGGCGGGTACTGGTTGTGGCCGGCCTGCATGGCGCGGGTGACGGCGTCCACCAGGGCCGGGTCGCAGGCGAAGTCGGGGAAGCCCTGTCCCAGGTTGACGGCCTTGTGCTCGGCGGCCAGGGCCGACATGACGGTGAAGATGGTGGTGCCCACGTTGGGCAGGCGGCTGGGAAAGGCGGGAGTGGTCATAGGGTGCGAGTGAAGCAGGCGCGACGCTCAACAATCAGAAGGCCGCGGAGCAGGCCATGCGCGCGGACGCCGTGGAGCGGGCTTTGCCCGGCCACGGGCGTCGTCCCCCTGGGGGGAAGACGCGCAGCGTCTCAGGGGGGATTCACAGCTCATAGTCGTGCACGTGCCCGGTCATGGCGCGGGCGATCAGGTCGCGGCTCAGGCGGTCGCTCAGCAGTTCGGCGAATTTGTAGACGAAGTTGCGCAGGTAGGCGCCGCGCTTGAACGCCACGCGCGCCACGCTCTGGCCGAACAGGTGGCCCATGGGGCGCACGACGAGGTCGCCCAGCGGGTCGTCGCGCACGGCCATCTCGGCCACGATGCCGATGCCCAGGCCCAGGCGCACGTAGGTCTTGATGACGTCGGAGTCGATGGCCTCCAGCACGATGCGCGGCTGCAGCTTGCGCGTGGCGAAGGCCTGGTCGATCTTGCCGCGGCCGGTGAACGAGGGGTGGTAGGTGATGAGCGCCTCGTGCGCGATGTCGTCCAAGCCCACGCGCTCCTTCTGCGCGAGCGGGTGGCTGGGCGGCATCACCAGCACGTGCTGCCACTCGTAGCAGGGCAGGGTGACGAGGTCGGGGTAGTCGGCCAGCGACTCCGTCGCCATGCCGATCTCGGCCACCTCGTCGATCACCATGCGCGCCACCTCGTGCGGCGTGGCCTGGTGCAGGCTGATGTTGACCTTGGGGTAGGCCTCGCGCAGCTTGGCCACGGGCACGGGCAGCACGTAGCGCGCCTGGGTGTGGGTGGTGGCGATGGCCAGCGTGCCGCTGTCCTGCGCGCTGTACTGCTCGCCGATGCGCTTCAAGTTGCCCACCTCGCGCATGATGAGCTCGATGCTCCTGAGCACGTGCTGGCCGGGCTCGGTCACGCGCTTGAGCCGCTTGCCGTGGCGCGCGAAGATGTCCACGCCCAGCTCGTCCTCCAGCTCGATGATGGCCTTGGAGACCCCCGGCTGCGAGGTGTGCAGCGCCTTGGCGGCCTCGGTCAGGTTGAGGTTGCGGCGGGCGGCCTCCTGGACGAAGCGGAACTGGTGCAGGTTCATACTGAAAAGCGGCTAAGAAGTCGCATCATTATGCTGCATTCGTCTAACAAATGGTGGTGCTTGCGGCGATTTCCGCCATCAGGGCCGTTACGCGGTCGTCCTCGCCGATGGGGGGCTGCAGGCGCAGGTCGATGTGCGGATGCGCCTGGGCCAGCGCCTGCACCTGGCGCGGCAGGTCGTCGCGCACGTGGCGGCCGGCGCCCAGGAACAGGGGCACGATGCTGATGCGCGCCGCGCCCTGCTCGGCCAGCTCGGCCAGCGCGGCGGGCAGGCCCGGCTCGCACAGCTCCATGTAGGCGCAGCGCACGGCCAGCAGCGGCTGGCTGGCCCGGATGTGTGCGGCCACGGCCTCGATGGGCTGGCGCCACAGCGGGTCGCGCGATCCGTGTGCTAGCAGGATGATAGCTGCTTGCGCTTGCTGCATAAGCGTTAGAGGGTAAAAAGGCTTGAAACCTGGCTAGCGCCTGAGCACCAGCCAGCCGAAGGCCGCGAGCGACAGCAGCGAGTAGATCAGCCCCGGCGCCGCCGCCGTGAGCCATGGCGACCAGTTCTGCAGGTTGCCGGCGAAGCCGAATACGTTGTTGAGCAGGAAGAAGCTGATGCCCGCCATGACGCCGCCGAACACGTAGCCCGCGATGCCGCCCGAGCGGAAGTGCAGGTACGCGAAGGGCAGGGAGAGCACCACCATCACCAGGCAGGAGAGGGGGTAGAACACCTTGCGCCAGAACTCGATCTCGTAGCGCTGGGCCGACTGTCCGTTGGCCTCCAGGTGGCGGATGTAGTGGAACAGGCCGATGGTCGCCATCTTGTCGGGCTTGAGCAGCGAGGCCGCGACCATGTCCGGGCTGATGCGCGTGGGCAGCCGCAGGGCGGGTTCCTGCAGGCGGGTGACCTGGATGTCTCCGTTGGGCCGCTGCTCGAAGACGCTGCGCCTGACCTGCTCCAGGTTCCAGGCGTCGCCGCTGTCGTCGAACGTGGCCTGCGCGGCGACGGTGGTGGAGGCCACGCGGCCCCGGGCGTCGAACTCGAACACCCGCACGTCGCGCATGTGGCCGTCGGGGGTGAGGGCGCGCACGTTCACGGCGAAGGAGTGATCGCCCTGGCGTTCCTTGAGCCAGGCCCCGGTGGCCCCGGTGCTGATCTGGCCCAGCTGCCGCGCCCGCACCAGGGCCGCGGCGCGCTCGCTGACCGGGGCCAGGTAGTCGCCCACCGCGAAGGTGAGGGCCACGAATGCGCAGCCCAGCGCCAGCAGCGTGCTCAGCGCCCGCCATGGCCCCAGGCCGCTGGTGCGCATGATGGTGAATTCCGAACTCTGCGCCAGGCGGGCCATGACGAAGATGGTGCCGATCAGCACGGTGATGGGCAGCAGTTCGTACAGGTGCTGCGGCAGGCTCAGCGCCACGAACAGCAGCGCGTGCGACATCCGGTAGCCGCCGCTGCCGCCGGTGTTTCCGATCCAGCGCAGCTCGTCCACCAGGTCGAAGAAGAAGAACAGCGCGAGGAAGGCCAGGGTGACGAAGGCCACGCTGGCGACGACCTCGCGGTAGATGAAGCGGCGGATGGTCTTCATGCGCGGGCCCCGCGTGACAGAAGGGCGCGCAGCGACCAGCGGTTGTGGCGCGCGGCGAGCAGCAGCAGCCCGGCCAGCAGCGTGCCGCCGTGCAGGACCGCCATGAAGGGCGCCAGGCCGAACCGCCCCGCGCCTATCCATGCCTGCCCCACCGTCATGAGGTTGTAGTACACCATGAAGGCGAACAGCGCGAACGTCAGGCTGGTGCTGCGGCCGGCGCGCGGGTTGACGATGGCCACGGCCAGGCCGAGCACGACGAAGTTGAGCGCGGCGAAGGCCAGCCCCAGGCGCCAGCCCAGTTCCGCCTGATGCCTGGGCGAAGGGTCGCGGGCCAGCTCCCAGGTGTCGCGCGTCTTGATGGCGCCCGCTTCCGGGTCGCTCTGGGAGCCGCTGTCGATGAGGGTGCCGTATTCGGTGAACTCGCTGATCCGCAGTCCCGGCTTGTCGAGCAGGGTCTCGAGCCGCTGGCCGTTGTGCAGCAGCGCCAGGCGTTCGCCGTTGCGCATCTCGATGCGGGCGCTCTGGGCCGAGGTGATGGTTTCGCGGTGCGCCTCGTTGGTCGCGATGAACACATTGCTGGCCGCGTTGGCGTCCGGCGTGTCCTTGTCGATGAAGAACACGCGCGAGCCGTTGGAGGACTCCTGGAACTGGCCCGGTGCGATGCGGTCCACGTCGCTGCGCTGCTCATACTGGGTCTTGAGCTCCTGGATCTGCCGGTTGGCCCAGGGCCAGACGACGAGCGACAGCGCGGCGATGGCCAGCATGATGGGCCAGGAAAAGCGCAGCAGGGGCGCCAGCAGGCTCAGGAGGCCGCGCCCCGCGGAGAACCAGATGACCATCTCGCTGTCGCGGTACATGCGCGAGAGGGTGCCCACCACGGTGACGAACAGGCTCAGGCTGAGGATGGTGGACAGCTGGCCCAGCACGGTGAAGCCCATGACGAGCATCACGTCGGAGGGGGCCACGCTGCCGCGGGACGCCTGCCCCAGCACGCGGATCAGCATCATGGTCATGACCACGGTGATCAGCACCACCAGGGTCGCGCCGAAGCTGCGGGCCAGCTCCTTGCGGATGGATGAATCGAATAACATTGGCTCGAAGGAAAACATCGATTATGAACTTCGAACTGAAGACGCTTTCTCTGTCCGCCGCTGCCGCACACAAATGCGATCTGCTGGTGCTGCTGGTGCCGGACGGGTTCAAGCCGCAGGCCGATGCCCTGTCCGTACTGGCCGCGAGGGCGATCAAGGACGGAGACCTGGAGCTCAAGCCCGGCAAGCTCTTGCCGCTCTATGGCGTGCCGGGCATCGCGGCGCGCAGGCTCGTGCTGCTGGGCTGCGGCAAGGGCGACGCGCAGGCCGTGCGCCAGGCGGTGCAGGCGCTCGGCGCCACGCTGAAAGCGCCGTCGGTCAGGCGCGCGGCGCTGGTGTTCGCCAGGGACGCCGAGGCAGGTTGCGTGGGCGCCGCGGTGCGCGCCCTGGCCGATGCCAGCTACGTCTACACCACCACCAAGCCCAAGGCCGATGCGCGCGCCCTGTCGCGCGTGACGGTGGGCGTGCCCGGCGGGCTCGAAGCCGCACGGCCGGAGTTCTCCACCGGCGTGGCGCTCGTCGCGGGCATCGAATACGCGCGCGAATGGGCCAACCGCCCGGCCAACCACGCCACCCCCACGCTGGTGGGCGAAGCTGCCAAGGCGCTCGCCAAGCATGCGGGCATTCAGTGCAAGCTGCATGGGCCGGCGCAGGTGGCCAAGCTGGGCATGGGCGCCTTCCTGGCCGTGGCCCAGGGCTCGGAGCAGCCGCTGCGCTTCGTCGAGCTGCGCTATGACGGCGCGGCGCGCTCGCAGGCCCCCGTGGTACTGGTCGGCAAGGGCATCACCTTCGACACGGGCGGCATTTCGCTCAAGCCCGCCGCCGAGATGGACGAGATGAAGTTCGACATGGGCGGCGCCGCCAGCGTGCTGGGGGTGTTCCGGGCGCTGGCGGAGCTCAGGCCGGCCATCAACGTCGTCGGGCTCATCCCGGCCTGCGAGAACATGCCCGACGGCAGGGCCGTGAAGCCGGGCGACGTGGTGACCAGCATGAGCGGGCAGACCATAGAGATCCTGAACACCGATGCCGAGGGGCGGCTGGTGCTGTGCGATGCGCTGACCTACGCCGCCCGGTTCAAGCCGGCCGCCGTGATCGACATCGCGACCCTCACCGGGGCCTGCGTCGTGGCGCTGGGCGGCCTGCGCAGCGGCCTGTTCGCCTCGGACGATGCGCTGGCCGGCCAGCTCGTGGCCGCGGGCGACGCGGCGCAGGACCCCTGCTGGCGCATGCCCCTCGATGACGAATATGCCGAGGGGCTCAAGAGCAACTTCGCCGACCTGGCCAACGTGGCCGGCCGCGCCGGCGGCGCCATCACGGCGGCCAAGTTCCTCCAGAGCTTCGTGGGCGACGTTCCCTGGGCCCACCTGGACATCGCAGGCACCGCCTGGAAGAGCGGGGCCGCCAAGGGCGCGACGGGCCGGCCCGTGGGGCTGCTGCTGCACTACCTGCTGGCCAGTGCATCCGCGTCCGCCGCGAAGCGCAGGACGGCTGCGCCAAGGCGCGCGCGGGCGGCCTGATGCATACGCCGGCAGGCGCCGCGGGCATGACCGAGGTGGCATTCCATTTCAATGCGCCGGACAAGCTGGCCTACGTCTGCCGCCTGGCGCGCAAGGCGACGCGCCGCGACGCGCGCGTGGTGATCACGGGCGCCGCGCAGGATCTGCAGCGGCTCGACCGCATGCTCTGGGCCCTGGGGCCCACCGATTTCGTCGCCCACTGCCTCGAAGATGCGGGCGAGGAGATGCTGCAGCTCTCGCCCGTCGTGCTCGCCCGCGATGCGTGCGCCTGCAGCCATCGCGACATGCTGGTCAACGTGGGCGACACGGTGCCCGAAGGGTTCGCGCAGTTCGCCAGGCTGGTGGAGGTGGTGAGCCAGTCCGACCAGGCAGACCGTGGCCGGGCCCGCGAGCGCTGGCGCCACTACGCCTCGCGTGGCTACGAGATCGTGCGGCACGACCTGGTGCTGCGGGAGGGCGCGTGATGGCCGGCTCGAAGACGCCGCCCAGGTTCGTGCCCACGCTCACCGACGTGGTGCACGTGCCCGGTGATGGGCGGCCGCCCGTGCAGCCCCAGGCGGAGGCGCCGGCCTCCCAGGTGCCGCCGCCATCTCCTTCCCTGCAGGAGGGCGTGGCGGCCAATGTCCTGCCGCGCGACTTCGAGGAATACGTGGTGCACCGCGTCATGCAGCGCGTGGACGTCGCGCTGGACCAGCGCCTGCGCGAGGCCATTGCGCAGGTCGTGCAGGAGCAGACCCGTTTCCTGGTTCCCCGCTTGCGGGACGAGGTGGAGTCGGTGGTGCGGCATGCCGTGTACGAGGCGGTGGCGCAGGAGCTGGCCGACGAGCGCGGCGCACGGTGAACCGATGGGTGTCGTTTCTTCGGGAGACCTCTCGTGTTCCCTAGTGGAGAAGGGCATGAATTGCGCTATGTTTCTCGGCGCTGGTCCGCAACCATATTTCCAGCGTACTTTCTGAATTGGAGTCTTACATGCAACTGAAGTTGAAGCTGACCGTAGCTGCCACGATCGCAGCGGTTGCCGGCATGGCCGCCGCCCAGGGCGTGACGGTGGTGAAGATCGGCAACGTCGCCCCGATGTCCGGTCCGCAGGCGCACTATGGCAAGGACATCGAAAACGGCGTGCGCATGGCGATCGACGACATGAACGCCCAGGGCGTGGTCATCGGCGGCAAGAAAGTCAAGCTGGAACTGCTCAACGAAGACGATGCGTCCGACCCCAAGCAGGGCACCGCGGCCGCGCAGAAGCTGTGCGACGCCAAGGTCGCCGGCGTCGTGGGCCACCTGAATTCCGGCACCACCATTCCGGCCTCCAAGGTCTACAACGACTGCGGCATTCCCCACGTCACGGGCGCGGCCACCAACCCCAGCCTGACCAAGCCCGGCTACAAGACCACGTTCCGCATCATCGCCAACGACAACGCGCTGGGCGTGGGCTTGGCGATGTATGCGGCGGAAACGCTCAAGCTCAAGAACGTGGCCGTGATCGACGACCGCACGGCCTATGGCCAGGGCGTCGCCAACGTGTTCAAGCGCGCGGCCGCCGAGAAGGGCATCAAGGTGGTCGACGAGCAGTTCACCACGGACAAGGCCACCGACTTCATGGCCATCCTCACGGCCATCAAGGCCAAGAACCCCGACGGCATCTTCTACGGCGGCATGGACCCCCAGGCAGGCCCCATGCTGCGCCAGCTCGAGCAGCTCGGCATGGCCAACGTCAAGTACTTCGGCGGCGACGGCATCTGCACCACCGAACTGCCCAAGCTCGCGGCGGGCGCCAAGACGATCGGCAACGTCATCTGTGCCGAGGGCGGCGCCTCGCTCGCCAAGATGCCTGGCGGCCTGGAGTGGAAGAAGCGCTATGACGCCAAGTACCCCGGCCAGTACGTGCTCTACAGCCCCTACAAGTACGACGCCACCATGCTGCTCGTCGATGCCATGAAGCGCGCAGGGTCGTGGGATCCGAAGGTGTACATCCCCGAACTGCTCAAGTCCAACTACAAGGGCGTGACGGCCAACATCAAGTTCGAGCCGAATGGCGAGCTCGTGAACCCCGCCATCACGCTGTACGTGTACAAGGATGGAAAGAAGGCGCCGTTGAACTGATCGGCGCATCCGCCCGGCGGCACATGGGTGTCGCTTGAATTCAAAAGGGGCTTCGATGAAGCCCCTTTTGCATGCCTGCACGCGCGCTTTCAGCGGCGTACCTGCAGGGCTCCCGGATTGACGATGTTGGTGGGCGTTCCCTTGATGTAATTCACGACATTGTCGAAGGCGGAACCGAAATAAAGCTCGTAGCTGTCCTGCTCCACATAGCCGATATGGGGGGTGCAGATGCAGTTCTCCAGCCGCAGGAGGGCGTGCCCCTGCAGGATGGGTTCGCTTTCGAACACATCCACGGCGGCCATGCCGGGGCGCCCGCGGTTGAGTCCGGCGATCAGCGCGTCGGGTTCCAGGAGCTCCGCGCGCGAGGTGTTCACGAGCAGCGCCGTCGGCTTCATGCACGACAGGTCGTCGAGCGTCACGAGGCCGCGCGTCTCGTCCGTGAGCCGGATGTGCAGCGACACCACGTCGCACTGCGAAAAGAACTCCGCCCGCGTCGCGGCCACCTGCAGCCCGTCGCTGAGCGCCTGCGCGCGCGATGCTTCCCGGCCCCAGACGCGGATGTTCATGCCGAATGCGCGGCCGTATCCGGCAACGATCTGCCCGATGCGGCCATAGCCCCAGATGCCCAGGGTCTTGCCGCGCAGTATGCTGCCCAGTCCGAAGTTGGGCGGCATCGAGGCGGTGCGCAGCCCCGATTGCTGCCAGGCGCCATGCTTGAGGTTGGAGATGTACTGGGGCAGGCGGCGCATGGCGGCCATGATGAGCGCCCAGGTCAGCTCCGCGGGCGCCACGGGCGAGCTCACGCCCTCGGCCACGGCGATGCCGCGCTCGGTGCAGGCGGAGAGGTCGATGTGCGGGCCTACCCGCCCCGTCTGCGCGATGAGCTTGAGCCGCGGCAGCTTCTCCACCAGCTGCCGCGTGATCTGCGTGCGGTCGCGGATCAGGACGATGACGTCCGCATCCCGCAGGCGCACCGACAACTGGCCCAGGCCTTTGACGGTGTTGGTGTAGACCTTCGCGGAGTAGGGGTCGAGCCGCGCCGCGCAGTGGAGCTTGCGCACCGCATCCTGGTAATCGTCGAGTATTACGATATTCATTTTTTACAGTACATCCCGCTTGTGCCCATCCAACGGATGGCACATCTTCACCGGCAAACTACCACAGCGGCCCGGCCGGTGGCCTTGCTGCCATGCCAGCCGAACATTGTCGCCGTTACGG
The DNA here is from genome assembly GCF_054512775.1 of Alicycliphilus sp. T452. Classification (NCBI taxonomy): domain Bacteria; kingdom Pseudomonadati; phylum Pseudomonadota; class Betaproteobacteria; order Burkholderiales; family Comamonadaceae; genus Alicycliphilus; species Alicycliphilus sp. T452. The sequence goes on along the minus strand of NZ_JBTNEH010000010.1, from coordinate 146,916 downwards.
GTGGGCTTGCATGGGCCGCCATTGACAACTTTGCGGGGATGTCACTTTCATGAACCCGCTGATGGCGCCATCATTCCTCGAATCCTTCCACGACAACGCACTTTTGGAATGCCGCGCATGACAGCCTGGAACCCCCTCCGTCATTTTTCCGTGGCCGGCCACGGCCGCCGCCTGCTGGCAGGCCTTGGCCTGGCTGCCGCCGTGGTGGGCGGCCCGGCCCATGCGCAGGCGTATGTGAACGCCACGGTGAGCGGGCAGATCGCACCCGGTGTCTATGGCCGGGTCGATGTCGGCAATGGGCCGGCGCCGGCGCTGCTGTTTTCGCAGCCCGTGGTGGTTGCACCCCCGGCCGTCTATGTTCCGCGGTCGCCGATCTACATGTATGTGCCGCCGGGCCATGCCAGGCATTGGTCCAAACACTGCGCGCGCTATGGGGCCTGCGGCCAGCCGGTGTATTTCGTGAAGGAGCCGCCACGGCGCCCGGACCACTTCCATGGCTATCGCGATCGCCATGAAGCGCGCGGCCGCGATGACAGGCGCGACCATTGGCGCGGCCATCGCCACGACGATGGCCGCAGGGGCCATGATCGCTGACCGATGCCGCCTGCGCCTGCGGCGCCGGTCCGAAGCCGTTAAGCTCGGACCATGGCGCACGTCAGCTTCTCCCCTCCCTACGTCCCACCATGCCAGGTGGTGCAGCAACTGCGCGACCGCGGGTATGCCGTGCTTCAGCCGCGCGACACGGCGGACTGGCTGGGCTGCGCACTGGCCGACCTGCAGGCCCTGTCTTCCGACTGGGCCGACCTGCCTCCCGACGAGTTCCTGAAGGATGGCGGCCGCTACCGGCGCAGGCGGCATTCCTGCTTCGTCGTGGACGGCGCGGAGGTGCGCCAGACGCCGCACCGTGCGCACTGGCAGCCCGTGGAGTACAACGCCCTGCACGGCGGCATGGAGCGCTGGTTCGCGCCCATGCGCGATGCGACCGTGGCGACGCCCGTGTGGGGGCGGCTGATGCGCAGCGTGGCGGCCCTCGCGCAGGCCGCGCTGGCCACGCGGCCCGAGCGCTGGTTCGTCGAGGCGCACCAGTTCCGCATCGATACCGCAGGCGGCATCGGGCGGCCCACGCCCGAGGGCGCGCATCGCGACGGCGTGGACCTCGTGGCCGTCTTCCTCGTGGGCCGCGAGGGGGTGAAGGGGGGCGAGACCCGCATCTTCGAGGCCGCCGGCCCCAATGGGCAGCGCTTCACGCTGAGCGAGCCCTGGTCCGTGATGCTGCTGGATGACGCGCGCATGATCCATGAAACCACGCCCATCCAGCCGGAGGGCGAGGGCGGCTGGCGTGATACGCTGGTGCTGACCTGTCGCCGGGGCGGCTTCCAGGCAGAGGAAAGCCGATAATTGATGAGCATCAAGCATGGTGGTGCCGCCTGGTGCCACACTTGCCTGACTCCCTGGCCGAAGGCCGGCAGTAACTCAGCAGGAGGTTCCATGTTCAAGCATATTCTGGTTCCCGTGGATGGCTCGGAAACGTCCATGAAGGCGGTTGCCAAGGCGTCGGGGCTGGCCAAGGCCTTTGGCAGCGCGGTGACGGCGCTGTATGTGATCGACCCGTACCCGTTCACGGGTGTCGGTGCCGATTTCGCGTACGGCCAGGCGCAATACCTGAGCGCCGCCACGGCCGAGGCCAATGCCGCGCTCGATGCGGCGAAGTCCGCCGTCACGCAGGCCGGCGTGGCCACGGTGAACACCATGGTGGGCGAGGGCCATGCCGTGCATGACGGCATCCAGCGCGCGGTCGAGAGCACGGGGGCCGACCTCATCGTCATCGGCTCGCATGGCCGGCGCGGCCTCGAAAAGCTCGTGCTGGGCAGCGTCACCCAGAAGGTGCTGGGCGTGTCCCGCGTGCCCGTGCTGGTGGTGCGCGAGTGACGGCACCTGCGCCAGCGAAATAGAGAATGGAAAACGGCTCCCGCGGGAGCCGTTTTCGTTGGCGCGCCGTCAGTTGCCGAACAGGCGGGCCAGCAGGCCTTTTTTCTTCTGGCGCTGCTCCAGCTCCTGCAGCAGTTCGGCCTTGATCCGCTCCTTCTCGGCGGCCTGTCCGCCCTGCCGCGCCATGCGCAGGTAGGCCTTGGCCGTGTCCACGTAGCCGTGGTCCTCGTTGCGGATGTGGTTGAACAGCCAGCGCGACAGCATGCCGTGCAGTTCGTCGGTCACGTCCTCGCCGGCGTCGAAGCGCGACTGCATTTCGGCCACCTTGCGGGTGAACAGATCGTGCACCTTCTTGTGCGGGCCGGAGAACAGATAGCCCGAGCTTTCCATCAGGCTCTCCTCGAAGACGAAGTGCGAGAGGGTGTAGTCCACCATCTCGCCAATCACGTCGCCCAGGGCCTCGCGGTCGTGCGTGGAGCGCAGTTCGTAGAGCCTGTTGATGTAGTCGACGATGCGGCGGTGCTGCCGGTCGATTTCGGGAATACCGGTATCCAGCTCAGGAACCCACACCAACAACGCCATGACACTCTCCAGTCCAAATTGCTGCGCAGCAGTATCAAGGAACTGAAGAAATTACTTGTTGATACAAGTCATGTGTGCGTGCCGGCGGCATGTGCCGGCACGCGGGGTGCACTCACTCGATCTTGGCGCCGGAAGCCTCGACGATGCCCTTCCACTGCTGGTACTCGGTCTTCAGCAGCGTGGAGAACTGCTCCGGCGTCATGGCCTGGGGCTCGGCGCCCTGCGTATGGATGGCGTCCTTCACGTCCGCCGTGGCCAGCAGTTTGTTGACCTCGGCGTTGAGTGTCTTGACCACGGTCGCGGGCGTGCCAGCCGGAGCGAAGACGCCGTACCAGGTGCTCACGTCGAAGCCCTTGAAGCCGGATTCGGCCACCGTGGGCACGTTGGGCAGCGAGGAGCTGCGCTTGGCGGACGTGACGGCCAGCGGGTGCAGTTTGCCGGCCTTGATCTGGCCCATGGCCGATGGCAGGGACGACACCAGCAGGTCGACATTGCCGGCCAGCGCGTCCATGAGCGCCGGGTTCGAGCCCTTGTAGGGCACGTGGCTGAGCTTGATGCCCGCGGCCTTCTCGAACAGGTCGCCCGCGAGGTGGATGGAGGTGCCATTGCCCGGCGAGCCATAGGTGACGGTGCCGGGCGCGGCCTTGGCGGCGGCCACCACGTCGGCCAGGGTCTTGAACCTGGAGTTGGCGCTGGTGGCGATCACCACGGGCGTGTAGGCCACGTGGGCCACGGCCGTCAGGTCCTTGGTCGGGTCCCAGGGCAGGTTCTTGTACAGCCAGGGGCCGATGACCAGGTTGTCCTTCTGGCCCATGACGAGGTCATAGCCCGTGGGCGCGGCCTTCACCGCCTCCGTGATGCCGATGGTGCCGCCGGCGCCGGGCTTGTTGTCGGCCACGACGGTCCACTTGTTGGCCTCGGCGAGCTTGGCGGACACCAGCCGCGCCAGGATGTCGGTGCCGCCTCCGGGCGGGAAGGGCACGATCATGCGGATGGGCTTGGAGGGATAGGCGCTGGCCGTGGCGGCTCCGGCACTCTGGGCCTGCACTGCAGGCGCGCCCAGTGCGCAGGCGAGGGCGGCAAGCGAGAGGACATGGCGGCGAAGAAGCATCAAAAAACTCTCCTGAGGGTGGTATCGACAAAGGCAGGGCGCAACGGGCGCATGCGCTGCCGCATGATGGCCCAGCCATGGGCGGATGCACCCTGCTCAAGCATGACCACGCCATCGCCATCGGCGATGGCGCTTGGGGTCACAGGCGCTCGAAGATCGCAGCGATGCCCTGGCCGCCGCCGATGCACATGGTCACGAGCGCGTAGCGGCCCTGGATGCGCTGCAGTTCGTACAGGGCCTTCACCGTGATCAGCGCGCCGGTGGCGCCGATGGGGTGGCCCAGCGAGATGCCCGAGCCGTTGGGGTTGACCTTGGCCGGGTCCAGGCCCAGATCGCGCGTGACGGCGCAGGCCTGCGCCGCGAAGGCCTCGTTGGCCTCGATCACGTCCAGGTCCTTCACCGTGAGGCCCGCCTTCTTGAGCGCCAGCTGCGTGGCGGGCACGGGGCCGATGCCCATGTACTTCGGGTCCACGCCGGCGTGGGCATAGGCCACGAGGCGCGCCAGGGGCTTGGCGCCGCGCGCCTGGGCGGTCTTGGCCTCCATCAGCACCACGGCCGCGGCCGCGTCGTTGATGCCCGAGGCGTTGCCCGCCGTCACCGTGCCGTTTTCCTTCGCGAACACCGGCTTGAGCTTGGCCATGTCCTCCATGGTGGCGCCCGCGCGGAAATGCTCGTCCGTGGCGTAGGCCACCTCGCCCTTGCGGCTCTTGAGCATCACGGGCACGATCTGGTCCTTGAAGTAGCCCGCCTGGATGGCGCGCTCGGCACGGTTGTGGCTCTCCACCGCCAGGCGGTCCTGGTCCTCGCGCGTGATGCCCCACTTGGCCGCGATGTTCTCGGCCGTCACGCCCATGTGGATGGTGTGGAAGGGGTCGTGCAAGGCGCCGACCATCATGTCGATCATCTTGGTGTCGCCCATGCGCGCGCCAAAGCGCGTGGCAAGGCTGGCGTAGGGTGCTCGGCTCATGTTCTCGGCGCCCCCGCCGATGGCGATGTCGGCGTCGCCCAGCAGGATGGACTGGCTGGCGCTCACGATGGCCTGCAGGCCCGAACCGCACAGGCGGTTCACGTTGAAGGCGGGCGTGCCCTCGGCGCAGCCGCCGTTGATGGCCGCCACGCGCGAGAGGTACATGTCCTTGGGCTCGGTGTTCACCACATGGCCGAAGACCACGTGGCCCACATCCTGGCCTTGCACGCTGGCACGCGCCAGCGATTCGCGCACCACGGTGGCGCCGAGTTCTGTGGGTGGGACATCCTTGAGGCTGCCACCAAAGGTGCCAATGGCGGTGCGCACGGCGCTGACGACGACGACTTCACGGGACATGATTTTCTCCTGCGATGGTTGGTTTAAAGTGGAATTGGGTTGTAACGCCCGGTGGATAAGCGCAAGCAGCTATCAAATATATAGTTAATGCATCCATGCGCCGCAACTCAGGCATCGCGCACATCGGCCACGGGGATATTGCCGAAATCCGCGCGCTGCAGCCACGCCAGCACCCGGGCGGCGGCCGCGGCCGGCGTGGTGAGCGCGCCGCCCGTCTTGAGGGTTGCAAAATTCTGCGCGTCCGGAAAATCGGCCGGGTTGGCGCTGCGCAACTGGACCTGCATGTCGGTATCGATCACACCGGGAGCCAGTGAGCATACCTTGGCGCCATGGGGTTTGGCGGCCTCGTCCAGCGCCAGGCAGCGCGTGAAGTGGTCCAGGCCCGCCTTGGCCGCGCAGTAGCCGGCCTGCGAAGCCATGGCGCGCCGGCCCAGGCCCGAGGAAATGTTGAGTACTTTGCGCGGGATGGCGCCCCAGGCCTCGGTCGCGCCCAGGAAGGCGGCCGTGAGCAGCATCGGCGCCTCAAGCCCCACGCGCAGGGCGTTGGCCAGGCTGGCCATGTCCTGCGCGCTGGTGTATGCCGATAGCGGCGCGATGCGCGGAATCACGCCCGCGTTGTTGATCAGCGTGGCGCCGGCATAGCGCCCGGCGGGCTGCGCGGCCAGCCAGGCATGCAGCCGCTGCGCCACCTGCGCCGCCTGCGACAGGTCCACCGTCCATTGCTCCAGCGTGGCGCCGGCGGGCGCGCCGGCAGCCAGATCCGGCTGGGCGTGGCGTGCCATGCAGACCAGGGTGTGACCCGGCTGCAGCAACTGCTGGCCCATCGCCAGTCCCATGCCGCGCGAGGCGCCGGTGAGGATGAAAAGCTGTTGAGTCATGCCGCCATGGTAGCCGCCCGGGGTCAAAACGGCGGCTGCGAGGCGTAGGCACACCAGCCGCCATGCAGCGGATGCCCGAACCCGAGCGCGCAGGCATGCAGCAGCAGGCGCGGTGCGCGGGCCTGGGTGGCCGCGTCGGCGTACAGCGCGTCGCCCAGTATGGGATGGCCCAGGGCCGCCAGGTGCACGCGCAGCTGGTGCGTGCGGCCGGTCACGGGTTCGAGCTCCACGCGCGTCGTGCCGCCGGCCTCGTCGTGCGCCAGCACGCGCCAGCGCGTGAGGCTGGCCTGGCCGCGTCCGGCGTCCACCACGCGCAGCGGGCGGCGCTCCCAGTCGGCGGCGATGGGCAGGGCAATTTCGCTCCATTCGCCGGCGCTGCCGCCGGCGGGGCGCAGCAGGCCCGCCACCACGGCCTGGTAGCGCTTGTGCACGAGGCGCTGCGCGAAGGCATGGCTGAGCGCGCGCTGCATCGCGCCGCCCCGGGCCATGAGCACCAGGCCCGAGGTGGGCTGGTCCAGCCGGTGCACGATGAGCGCGTCGGGCCACAGAGCCTGCGCGCGCGTGCTCAAGGAGTCCTGCTTATCCGGCCCGCGCCCGGGCACGCACAGCAGTCCGGCCGGCTTGCGCAGCACCAGCAGCGTGTCGTCGGCGTGCACGCAATCGACGCTGGTGTGCGCGGTGCGGGGCGGGTCAGCGCTCATGGGCCAGGCGGTCCACGGTGGCGCACAGCTCCTCCACGTCGTTGGGCTTGTGGATCAGGGCGCGTGCGCCTTCGGCGAGGGCCGCCTGCTCGATCTCGGCGGTGACATAGCCCGAGGCCAGGGCTACGGGCAGGTCGGGCCGGATGGCGCGCGCGGCGCGCACCAGGTCCAGGCCCGAGTAGCCCGGCATGTTGTAGTCGGTGACCAGCAGGTCGTAGCGCCCGGGCGCGGCGCGCAGCGCGTCCGTGGCCTCGTGCGGGTCGGTGAAGCCGCTGACCGCGTAGCCCCTGCGGCGCAGCAGGCGCTGCACCAGGAAGACCAGGGCCGCGTCGTCGTCCACGTACATCACATGCCGCTGGCGGTCGCCCGTGGACGGCGCCGGCGCCTTGGGGGCGGGCCTGGGCGCGGCGGCTGCCGAGGGCGCATGCGCCTCCTGGTCCGCCACGGGGAAGTACAGCGTGAAGCGGCTGCCCTGGCCTGGCGCGCTGTGCACGTCGACGCCGCCGCCGTGGGTGCGCATCACGCCGTGCACGACGGCCAGGCCCAGCCCCGTGCCCTGGCCCACGGGCTTGGTGGTGAAGAAGGGCTCGAAGATGCGCGACAGCGTGGCCTCGTCCATGCCGGGGCCGTTGTCCTGCACGCGCAGCGCGACATAGTCGCCCGCGGCCAGGCCCAGGCTCTCGCGCAGGCGCTGCTCGGGCTGCACCAGGGCCGCATCCACCTCGATGCGCCCGCGCGCGCTGCCTATGGCATGCATGGCGTTGGTACACAGATTCAGCAGCGCCTGCTCCACCTGGGTGGGGTCGGCCAGGAGCGGCGGCAGCTTTGGGGGGATATGCATGCTCAGCTCGATCTCCGGCGGCAGCGTGACGCGCAGCAGGCGCTCCGTGTCGTGGGCCACCTCGGCCAGGGCGACGGCCGAGCGCTGGGGCGCCTCGTTGCGGCTGAAGGTGAGGATCTGGCGCACCAGGTCGCGCGCGCGGCGCCCGGCCTTGCCGATCTCCAGCAGGCTTTCGTGCAGCGGCGTGCCGGGTGTGCTGTCGGCCTTGGCCAGCTCCACGTTGCCCAGGATGGCATGCAGGATGTTGTTGAAGTCGTGCGCGATGCCGCCGGCCATGGTGCCCACGGCCTGCATCTTGTGGGACTCGCGCAACTGCGCCTCCAGCGCGTCGCGGCGCGCCTCCTCGCGCTTCCTGCCCGTGAGGTCGCGCGCGAACACGGTGGTGGTCTCGCCTTCGGCATGGCGTTCGAAGGAGACGCTGATCTCCACCGCCAGCTCGCGCCCCGAGGCCGTGAGCGCCGTCATCTCTCCGAGCGCTGCCTGGGTGGTGAGCTGGGCGAAGGCCATGACCTGCTGGGCCTGCGGCAGAAAGCGGCTCAGGGGGCTGCCCAGGGCGTCGCTCGTGGCGCACTGGAACAGCATGGCGGCCGTGGGATTGAAGACGGTGATGCGCTCGCGCTGGTCCACGCAGATGATGGCGTCGAGCGCCGAATTGATCACGGCTTCCAGCCGGCGCTCGCTTGCGTGCAGCTGCGCGTTGCGCTCCTGCAGTTCCTGGGCGCTGCGCTGAAGGGCCTGGCGCTCGGCCAGCAGCGGGCCCTGGTCGATCACGGCGCAGAGAAACTGCGTGAGCGGCGCCTCGTCGTCGGTGTGCGCCTCGATGCGGGCGATATGCAGGTCGCCGGTGATGTGCCTGTGCTCGTCGATCTCGAAGACGACCTCGTTGGCCTCGGCCGTGCCATGCTCGAGCGCAGCCGCGAACGTGGCGCGCACGCGCGCCGCGTGCCTGGGGCTGACGAAGGGCATCAGCGCGACCAGCGGCCGATCGCGCTCGCTGGGCTGGAACGAGCGCTGCGCCATGGAGTTGGCCTGTACCACCACGTCGTGCTCGTCGAGCACCATGAGCGACAGCGGCACGTTGGAAAACAGCGCCTCGAAGCGTTCGGAGGCGCTTTCCGCCGCCGCCTGGCTGTAGCGCAGGACCTTGTTCTGAGCCTCCAGCTCGGCCTGCGAGGCGCGCAGCTCGGCGATGAGCTTGGCAATGGCGCCGCTGGCGCGTTCGGGGCCGCGGCGCTCGGACAGCCCTGCGGGGGGCTGCGGAGGGTCGGATGCCGGCTGTGCGTCGCGCAGGAGAAAGGACAGGTCGGGATGGCTCATGACGGCGGTGGCGAAATGGGCGGCAGGCCGTCTGCCAGTGTACGGGCAGAGCGGCCCGGCTCAGCGTACCGAAAGCAGCTCCACCTCGAAATGCAGGGTGGCGTTGGGTGGGATCACGCCGCCAGCGCCGCGCTCGCCATAGGCGATGGCCGCGGGGCAGGTCAGGCGGGCCTTGCCGCCGGGCTTCATGCGCTGCAGCCCCTCGGTCCAGCAGGGGATCACGCGGTTCAACGGAAACTCCGTGGCCTGGCCGCGCTTGTACGAGCTGTCGAACTCCTTGCCGTCGGCGAGCGTGCCGCGGTAGTGCACCCTGACCGTGTCGGTGGCCCTGGGCGCCGTGCCGCTGCCTTCCTTGAGTGATTCGTAGACCAGGCCGCTGCTGGTGGTCACTGGAACTGCCTGGGCAAAGGCCGCAGGGGCCAGGGCAAGGCTGGCGAGCACGGGGACGAGAAAGCGCATGGAGGAAAGCTCAACAGATGAAACAATGGCCCGATGGTAGGGCTTTCGGAACCGGTTCCCACGCTCCCTCCCATTCTTCGAGAGCGATCTTCCGCGATTGCCACCCCGGCAGGGCGGCGGGAGGGCGGGATCTGGCGGGCAGCGGCTTGGAGCCGGCCTCGTGCTGCCGGCACGGCGGGAGTGCCGCTGGGTTCGAGGCTCCATGGATTTCGCCTTCCATTTGTGGTAGTTTCCAAAGGTCAGCCCGGTAACATGGAAGAGTTCCCAATGCTGCATCCGGGTGTTCCGGTGTAATTTGCTTACCGTGTATGGCGGGTCTTTACGGACCTTACGTTTTTGAATGTGTGCCAGCACACACGACAGTCCGAAGGAGGTCTGCATGCTGAATTCGAAAGAAGCCAACGGCACCAGCCCTTCGGCCGCGGGGGAGGATCCGCCGGTCTCGGGACAGTTCGCGATGCTCCAGAATCCACCATCCATGTGGCCGGATTTCATGGCCGGGCAAGTCGAGAAGCCGGTGCGCGTGCTGCTCGTGGATGACGACGCGCACATGCGCCGCGTGATCGCCCAGGAGCTGATGGCAGACCAGCGCACCTTGCTGGTGGCGCAGGCCGCCAGCGTGCGCGAGGGCCGCAAGGCGATCAAGCAGCACGAGTTCGACGTCATGCTGGTGGACCTGAATCTGGGCGATGGAGAAGGTTTTCAGCTCATCGACTACATGAAGTCCACCCGGCCCACGGCCGAGGCCGTGATCATTTCCATCATGGAAAACGATGACCAGGTGCTGCATGCGTTCGAACTGGGCGCCACGGGCTACCTCGTCAAGAACTCCTGGTTCGGCAGCTATCCGCAGGCCGTGTTGCAGGTGGCCAACGGCGGCGCGTCCATCACGCCCCATCTGGCCCGGCGGCTGCTGCAGCGGTTTGACCATGGCGTGGTGGCCCCGGCCGCCCACGAGAAACCGCAGGAAGAACGGGAGACGGAGCGCCTGTCGCAGCGCGAGAAGGAGGTGCTGCGCATGGTCGCCAGCGGCTACACCAGCGCCGAGATCGGCACCCGCCTGCTCATCAGCAGCCTCACGGTGAACACCCACATCAAGAACATCTACCGCAAGCTCCAGGTGCGCACGCGCGCCCAGGCAGTGCGCTTCGCGTCGCTGCGGGGCCTGTTCTGACCGGAACCTTTGGAGTGCGCAGGGCGGGAGGCCTTGTATGCCGCGGATAACAAAAGGAAACCATGTTTCGCACGCGCCCACCAGTGTATGCATTGGCCTGTGCTGCCCTGTGTCTCATGCAACTGGTGGTGAATGTCTTGCTGGTGGCCTACGCCGACCGGTTCGCGCATGAAACCGCCCTGCGCTGGCAGATCCTCAACCTGGGCATCGCTTCCGTACTGGGGGTCCTGATAGTGCTGCAGGTGCCGCGTGCGCTGCAGTGGCGTCCCCGGCGCAGCATTCGTCCAAGCCGCGAACTCAAGATGGAGCGCCAGCGCATTGCACGCGACCTGCACGACCAGGTCGGCTCGCAGCTCGTGCATGCCATGGCCCTGGCGGACGGCGGCTCGCCGGCCATGCGGCCGCTGCTGCAGGCGCTGGAGCAATGCCTGCTGGACCTGCGGCTGCTGGTCGACTCCATGGATGGTGACGACGACGCTCTGTCCGACCGCCTGGCACGCCTGCGCCACCGTATCCAGCCGGTGCTGGACCACCGTGGCATCACGCTCGATTGGGACGTGATGCCGGCCGACGATACCCCCATGCCCGTGGGCCGGCCCGCGCGGGAACTCACCGCCATCGTCCAGGAGGCGCTGAGCAATGTGCTGCAGCATGCATCGGCTACGGCCGTGTCGGTCAGGTTGGAGCATGTCCGGACGGCCGATGGCGGCGCCTGGCGGCTGCGGGTCGCGGACAATGGCAAGGGCCTTGCGACCGATCCTGCGGGGCATGAGGCGGGCCATGGCATCGCGGGCATGCGGCTGCGGGCCTCCAGGGCGGGGGGGCTGCTCGAACTGCTGCCTTCCTCGGAGCATGGCCTGTGCGTGCAGGTCACGCTGCCCGTGATGGAATGAAGTGATGAAGATGAAATTCTTGTGGCTTCCAGGCGTGTTGCTTGCATCGGCTCTTGCGGGCTGCGCGGGCCCGCAAGGGCTGGTCCCCCAGGTCCAGCAGGGGCAGGCGGAAGGCGGGGCCAAGACGGTGACGGTGGCGCCCGAAAGCGCGGCCTGTTCGCGGGCGCAGTGCCCCGTTCTGGCGGCGGCATGGAGCAGCGCCAAGGCAGGCCAGGCGGTGCTGACCGTGGGCCTGCCCTATCAGACGGCCGAGGTGACGGGGGCGGACTTCCACTTCGGCGGCAGCCAGACGGTGCACGTGCGCTCGCGCTCGCGTGCCGATGCCCAGGCCCTGGGCTTCCCCGCCACCGCTTTCGATGTGCCCCTGGGCCTGATCGACCAGATCGCGTACATGCCGCGCAGCTGGGTGCGCGTGTACACCGCCGACGGACGCAGCGTGGACGAGACGCTCGACAGTGGCGAGCAGCGCGGCAGGGCCGTGGAGGCGATGGGCCATTTCCTCCGCGCCGTGGAGTCGGCCAGCGGCAAGGCGATCAGCACCGAAAGCAACCGCGGCGGCCTGCTGGAGCGCCTGGGCGGGGGCAAGAGGTAGGCCCTGGCGCCGTTTCCTGCCGAAATTCCCCGGCGCGTGCGGGGGGCGCTGGAAAGTGTCCCTAGAATGGCAGGGCCGGCCCCCGGGCCGGCATCGCGTCTTCAGGGCGGGGCGGAATTCCCCACCGGCGGTAGGCGAAGGAGCGGCGCAATGCCGCAGGTCTTCGCGAGCCCGCGAGCGCCCATCGCCGAGCGTCCCTTGGCGGCGGGGTCAGCAGATCTGGCCATACACCAGAGCCGACGGTCACAGTCCGGATGAAAGAAGATGCGCTAGCCCGTGCGTGCCCCTGCGGCGCTGGCCTTGGCCGTGCGCGTGGGGCGCGTGCGGCTGCGCGCCCCGAAAACGTCTTCTCAACCTGTCAACGAGGAGCGTTTGAATGTCTCAAACCCAAACCACCCTGGGCGCCCAGCGCCTTCACCCACCGGCCGAAACCCCTGCGGATGCGGCGCAACGGCGCGTCCTGGCCGCACTCGATGCGGTGCGCCGGGGCATCCCCGTGGTCCTGCTGGACGACGACGACCGCGAGAACGAGGCCGACCTCATCGTGGCCGCCGAGCGGCTGACCGAGCAGACCATGGCCCAGTTGATCCGCGACGGCAGCGGCATCGTCTGCCTGTGCATGACCGACGAGGACCTGCGCCGCCTGGAGCTGCCCCCTATGGTCGAGAAGAACGAAAGCGCCCACGGCACCGCCTTCACCGTGACGATCGAGGCCCGCCACGGCGTCACCACCGGCGTCAGCGCGCGCGACAGGCTGACGACGGTCCGGGCCGCCATCCATCCCCGCGCCCGCCCCGCGGACCTGGTGCGCCCCGGCCACGTCTTTCCCCTGCGTGCGCACCCGGGCGGCGTGCGGGCCCGCCCGGGCCATACCGAAGGCACGGTGCACCTGTCCAGCCTCGCCGGGCTGCGCCCTGCCGGCGTGCTGTGCGAACTCATGAACCCTGACGGAACCATGATGCGCGGCGCACAGGTCGCCGCCTACGCTGCGGCGCACGGCCTGCCCGTGCTCACCATCGCCGATCTGGTGGCCCACAGCCGCACGGCTCCCTGAGAGCGTGCTCTTTTCATGGTGCCTGCCCCGAAACGGCTGCGGCGGCGGTGATCTGCGCCAGGTGCTGGGCCAGCGTGGCGGCGGATAGCTCGCCCGCGCGCACGGCCTGCAGCCGGCCCTGGGCGTCGTAGAACAGCGTGGTGGGCAGGGCCTTGTAGCCGAGGCTGCGGCTCAGCTGCGACTGCGTATCCAGCAGCACATCGGCCATGGGCAGGCCCTGCTGGGTGGCATAACGCAACGCCGTCTCGGGCGGCTCGCCCTGGTTGACCCAGACGAAGCGCACGCCAGGGTGCGCCTGGCGCCCCTGCAGGAGCACCGGCATTTCGCGCCGGCACGGCGGGCACCAGCTGGCCCATAGGTTCAGCACCATGGGCTGGCCGCGCAGCTCGGGCAGGGCCACGCTGCGCGCGTCCAGCGCCGGGCCGCGCCAGTCGGGCAGCTCTGCGGTGCGCTGCGGCGCCATGGCCTGCACGGCGGCCAGGCCCGCCAGCCAGATGGCTGTGAACGTGGCCAGGCCGGCCAGCGCCGGCTGGCGCCAGGGGCTGCTGCGCAGCCACAGCAGGCCTAGGTAGAGCAGGGCGGCGGCCAGGCCGGCCCAGGGCTGCCAGCCGCCGTCGCGTATGTCCAGCGCCGACCAGGGCGCAGCGCCATATTCGGCCGGGTACTGCAGCACGAAGCCCAGGCGCGCCGCCAGCACCGCCACCAGCGTGAGCCGCCAGGCATGCGGGCCGGGGGGCAGGGCGCGGCGCCGCGCAAGCCTCTCGTGCACCCAGTTGCCCAGCTGCCAGCCGGCCACGAGGATGATCAGCACCCAGGGCAGCACCAGGGGCCCGAGCTGCAGCATGTTATCCATGGGCCGGTTCGGTGGGTGGCGCCAGTGCCGGCAGGCGCAGCCGCGCCAGCAGGCCGGGGTCGGCGGGCTGCAGCACCAGGCTGCCGCCGGCGCTTTCGGCAATGCGGCGCACGATGGTCAGGCCCAGGCCGCTGCCCGGCCCGCTGCTGCTCTTGCGCCAAAAGCGCTGCAGCGCCTGCGTGCATTCCTGTTCGGCAAGGCCCGGGCCATGGTCGCGCACGGCGATGTCCACGCTGCCGTCCGGGCACAGCCGCAGCGCGACGCCCACCGCCTCGCCGCCCTGGTGGTGGCGCAGCGCGTTGTCCAGCAGGTTGGTGATGGCGCAGGTCAGCAGGGCAGGGGGCAGGGCGATGGCGACGCTGTTCCAGGCGCCGGCGCCGGCGGGCGTTTGCGCAAGATGCACCCGGGCGTGCGGCCAATGTTCCGCCCGGGCGCGCTGCTGCGATTGCTGCGCCGCCAGGTGCACCGCCTGGGCGATGGCGGCGCCTTGGGTGACGGGTGCCTCGGCGCTGCTGGCGCTTTCCACGCGCGCCAGCTGCAGCAGTTGCTCCAGCGTGTGCTGCATGTGGGCCACGCCCTCGCCGGCATGGGCCAGGGCCTGCGCGGCCGCCTTGGGCGGGGCGCTGCCGGCCAGCGCCATCTGCGCCACCTGCACGTGGGTCTTGATGGCGGTGAGGGGCGTGCGCAGCTCGTGCGCGGCGTCGGCCGTCCAGCGGCGCTCGTGGGCGATGGCGGCATCCATGCGCGCCAGCAGCTGGTTCAGGCTGGCGACCACGGGGGCAAGCTCCTGCGTGTCTCGCCCGGAGTGCACCGGGGTGGGGTCCTGCGGTGCGCGTGCGCGCAGTTCCTGCTGCAGCCTTTGCAGCGGGCGCAGGGTGTGCGTGCTGATCCACCAGACCAGTAGCACCAGGGCCGCCAGCGCCAGGGCGAACGGCAGGGCCAGCGCGTGCCAGGCCGAGCGCACCAGCTGCGCGCGCGTGTCCAGCCGGTCGGCCGTGGCCACGCGCAGGCCGCCGTCTTCCAGCACGTAGGTGCGCCAGGCCTTGCCGCCCTTGGTGGCGTAGCCAAAGCCGGTGGCGCCGTGCGTGGCATTCTCCGGCGCGCCGCCGGTGCGGGCGATGGGCAGGATGCCGACCTCGCTGCGCACCAGGCTGACCTCGCAGGCCACGCCGTCGCGGGCGATCACGGTCTGCAGGCCGGCCTGCTGCGCCGTGCCGGCGGTGCTCTCGGGCGTGGGCTGGAACTGGTGCACTATGCCGGCCACCATCTTGGCCGAGGCCACCAGGCGCTCGTCGAACATGGCGTTGAGCTCGCGCTCCAGGCTGTAGCTGCGCCACAGGGCCACGCCGCCCCACAGCAGACAGCTGGCCAGGCCCAGGCACAGCACCAGGCGCAGGCGCAGGCTCCTGGGCAGTTGCATCATGCGCATGCGCCCAGGCGAAAGCCCTGTCCGCGCACGGTTTCGATCAGATCGGGGCCCAGTTTCTTGCGCAGGTGGTGCACGTGCACGTTGACGGTGTTGCTTTCCACGTCCTGCTCCAGGCCGTACAGGCTGTCGTGCAGCTGCGTGGTGCTGAGCACGCGCCCCTGGGCCTGTATGAGCGCCTGCAGCAGCGTCCATTCGCGCCGCCCCAGCTCCACGCGCCGGCCGGCGCACCAGACCTCGCCGCTGTGCATGTCCACCTCGCAGTGGCCCAGGTGCACGCGGTCGCTGGCGCGGCCGCCGGCGCGGCGCAGGAGTGCCTGCAGGCGCGCCACCAGCTCGGGCAGGTCGAAGGGTTTGGCCAGGTAGTCGTCGCTGCCGCTTTGCAGGCCCTCGACCTTGTCCTGCAGCGTGGTGCGTGCGCTCAGGATCAGCACCGGCAGCATCTTGCCGGCCGCGCGCCAGCGGCGCAGCAGCTGCATGCCGTCCCCGTCGGGCAGGCCCAGGTCGAGCACGCAGGCGTCGTAGCCGCGCGCCGCCAGGTGGCTTTCGGCCTCTGCCGCATTCGCGGCCCAGTCGCAGCCCAGGCCGTGCAATGACAGGCCGGCCTGTATGCCGCTGGCGACCAGCGGGTTGTCTTCGACGAGAAGGATGTGCATGAACGTTGGTGAAACGCCCGATTCTAGAAAGAGCGCCCGCTCACACCTTGCGCACCCTGACCGGCAGCCCCTGGCGCACCACGGCGCCCGACACCCAGTCGATCCACACGTTGTCCCTGGCGGGCCGCGTGGGGTCGGCGAAGCCCAGGGCGTTGAGGTTCACGCCGTTGCCGTGCTGCGGGTTGTGCGCCATGGGCTTGCCGTCCACCTGGTGCGCCGCTGCGCCCAGCTGCTTGTGGCCGTAGCCGTATTCGATGGCCACGGCGCCCCGGGCGATGCCGCCGCGCACCAGGGCCACGCCCTGCACGCTGCTGCCCGGGGTGCTGACCTCGATGCGGTCGCCGTTGGCGATGCCCAGCCGCTGCGCGTCCTCCCGGTTCAGGCTGATGGGGTTGTGCGGGTGCACCTGGCGCAGGCGCGTGGCGGCGATCGACATGCTGCTCATCAGATTGGACTTGTACGAGCTCATGGTGAGCGGCCAGTCCTTCTCGGGGAAATGTGCGCGCATGCTGCTGCCGTCGGCAAGGCGCGTGGGGAACCAGGTGGGGCAGCCCATGTAGCGCTCGCCGGTCATGGAGTGGCGCATCCTGGCCAGGCCCTCGTGCCAGATCTGCACCGGGAACTTGTGCGCGGCCTTGACGTGTTCGCCGGCCCAGGCGTCCTCGATCTTGTCGAAGCGTCCGCCGCGGCTCATGACCATGGCCACGCGGCGCACCTCCTCGGGCTTCAGGCGCTGCTGCACGTCCGGCATCCAGCGCGTGAGGCCGGTGATCTCCAGGTCGTCGTCGCTGGCCTCGCCCACGGGCTTGCCGGCCTGGTAGGCGATGTTGGCAATGGCGCGGATGTACAGGTCCTCGGCGCTCTCCAGGTCCAGCGGCTCGCCGTCGCGGGTGGCCATGGCGTTCTTGCCGAAGCCGGGTAGCTGCAGCTCCTTGGCGAGGGCGAACAGGAAGCTCTCCAGGCTCACCGCCCGGCCATCGGCGGTCTTCGCCGTGGCCGGCTCCACCACGGGCCAGCGCACGGTGCTGGTCTTTGCGATGACGTCGGCCCAGGGCGCGCCTATGCCCCAGCTTTCATAGGTGACGGTGTCGGGCACGATGTAGTCGGCCAGGGCCGAGGTCTCGTTGATGAAGGGATCGACGGAGATGAACAGCGGCAGCTTCTTCGGGTCCTTGATGGCGCCGACCAGGGTGTTCTCGAAGCCGCAGATGGCGTACACCGGGTTGCTCATGTGGTTGATCCAGGCCTTCACCGGGTAGGGGTAGCCCAGCAGGCCGGCGGCCAGCATCTCGCTGCTCATGTTGCCCGGCGCCGGGTACCAGGGCGCGCGGGCGGGGTAGGGGTTCTGGCCGGCTTCCTTCTTGCGCCTGAACTCGCTGGTCTTCTCGTAGGGAAAGCGCGTGCGCGACAGCGGCACGCCGGTGGGCTTGACCGCGCCCTCGAACTGCGCAAGGTTGTAGCGCGGCCCGGGGCCGAACGGCCCGAAGGGGCCGGCGTCCAGCACCCAGCCGCCCTTGACGTTCAGGTTGCCGATCAGGTTGTTCAGCATGGCGATGGCGTAGGCGGTGTAGAAGCCCGCGCCGCTCATGGTGCCGCCGTGCGAGTTGGCCACGGCCTGCTTGCCGTGGCTGGTGAATTCGCGCGCCAGCTCCTCGATGTCTTTCACCGGCACGCCGCACAGCTCGGAGTATTCCTGCAGCGTCTTGCGCCGCGCCTCTTCGCGCAGCTTGACGAAGGCGGTGCAGACGGGGATGGGCGCGGGCTCCTCGGCGGCGCCGGCCGCCTTGCGCGGGGCGAAGTCGCGCTCCACCGCCAGCTCGGCCGCCTGGGCCACGGTGTGGGGGGCGAGGGTGCCGTCGGCCAGCTGCACCACGTACACGTCCTCGGCCGGGGTCTTGTCGTCGATGGGCTCGGGCATCGGCAGGCCGATGTCGGCGCCGCGCAGGAACTGGCCGTAGCGCGGGTGCCTGGGGTCGTTGACGAGCAGGTGGGTGGCGTTGCTCCATGCCGCCTCGCCCGCCGCGGCCATGGCGGCCGGGCCGGGCTGGGTGAGGAAGCGCGCGTCGTAGCGCTCGTTGTCGATGATCCAGCGGATCAGCGCCATGGCCAGCGCCAGGTCGGTGGCGGGTTTGATGGGCAGCCAGCGGTTGTTGTCGCCCGCGGCGTGGCTGGACGACATGGGCAGTATGGGTGAGACCACCACGTAGCGGTAGGTGTTCTCTTCGCGCGAGCGCGCCTCGGCCAGCTCGCGCCCCATGCGCTGGAAGGGGTTGCCCGCCTGCGCCGGCGCGGTGCCCAGGAACAGGCCGAAGCGCGAGTTCTTCCAGTCCGGCTTGCCGTGCGGCATGCCGGGGATGTTGCCCAGGGCCGCGGCCGTGCCCACGCGGTAGGTCTGGCCGCAGTAGGCGCCGTGGTTGGCGAAGTTGACGGTGCCGAAGGCCGGGCCGGCGAAGCGGCGGATCAGCGGCGTGCGCCCTTCGTTGGAGGCGTCGGTGAACAGAAGCTGGTTGGACCGGGGGCCGTACTCGGGGTTCTCGGCATCGATCAGGGTCTTCACGTCGCGGATCGCGGCCAGGCCGTCCACGTGGCCCTCGCCGAACAGGTCGCCGCCCTGGCAGACCTCCTTGACCAGCTGCTCCATGGAAATCGTCTGCCACCGGCCCGAGCCGCGCGGGCCCACGCGCTTGAGGGGCGCCAGCACGCGGTGCGGCGCCGTCTGGTGCTCCAGCATGGCCGAGCCGCGTGCGCAGCTGGTGGCGCGGCCCTCCAGGCCGTTGTCGCCGCCCAGCATGGCGTAGACCTCGCGCACCGGCGTGTCCATGGGGGCGTTGTGCGTGGTGGCCAGCGGGTGGTAGGGGTTGCCGGCGATGCGCAGGATCTTGTTGTGCTCGTGGTCCACGCGCACGCGTATGCCGCACTGCGTCCAGCATCCCAGGCAGCTCGACGGGCTGACGGTCTGGCCCGGCTGGGCGCTGAGCTTGCCGCTCACGGGGTCGATGCGGAATTCGGGCGTGAGCGAGTTGCCGCGCGTGGCGCTCTTCGTGGGCGTGCCGGATGTGCCCTTGACCAGGCCCTTGGCGCCCTTGGCCAGGGTCTCGCCATAGCCGGCGGCAAACGCCGCCAGGCCGCCGGCCACGGCGCCGCCGCGCAGCAGCATGCGGCGGCGGTTGGCTTCGGGTTGTGCGTTGGAGGGGGTGGGTTTCTTGTCGCTCATGTGAGCCCTTTCGGGGCGGGCCTGGCAGCTTTGTTTACTATCGAATACGTAGCTGCTTGCGCCCGACCATATTGCGGTTGAGGCTGATTTTTCTATGAATTGGCTGGCGCTGCCCAGGCCGCCACGGCGGGCTGGCGCGCGGGAAACAGCTCCAGCGCCCAGCTCGCCAGCGCCACCAGCGCCACGCACAGGCCGGCCACGCCCAGCATGCCCATCAGGCCGTCGCCGCCCAGCGGCATGCGGTACAGGTACAGGCCGGCGCCGTACTTGGGCACGCCCTGCACGCTCATGAACAGCGCCCAGCGGAATGCCCAGGCGCTGGCCGCCAGGCCCAGGCCCAGCGCCAGGGTGTAGCCCGGGGCCGCCAGGCGCTGGCGCCCGCGCGCCAGTGCCGCGAGCACGGCCACGCCGCCGATGGCCGAGGCCACCATGCCCAGGCGCCACACCGGAAAGTCATGCCACAGGCGCGCCGCGGCCTGCACCGAGGGGCTGCGCGCCACCAGGCCCAGCGTCAGCCAGCTGAGCGTGGCCAGCGCCAGGGCCGCGGCCAGCCCCAGGCCCAGGGCGCGCAGCAGTTGCAGCGCGCCGGCATCGGGACGCAGGCGGGCGGGCAGGAAGCGCTCGACGAGGAGCATCGCGCCCACGGTGGCCAGCCAGCCGGTCAGCGCCAGGTTCACCGGCAGCCATAGCGTGTTCCACAGCGGGCGCGAGCGCACCACCATGACCTCGGCGCCGGTGTAGGCGGTGATGGTGAGGGCCGACACGGCCAGCAGCGGCGCCAGCAGCCGCATCCAGCCGTGCCGGCCCAGCCACCAGCTGGCGCACATGGCCACCGACAGGCCAATGAAGGCGGGCAGCAGCAGCGCGCCCACCGACATCCACGACCAGGGCGTGAAATGCGCGTAGAAATGCCAGAAGCGCGCCGGCTGGTGCAGGTCGGCCAGCAGCGAGACGGGCGCGGCAATGGCGCTCACGGCCAGCGTGAACACGGCGGCCGGCAGCAGGCGCCGCAACGCGCTGCCCGCCGGCGCCCAGGCGCACAGCGCGGCCAGCAGCGCCGCGCCGGTGGCCACGCCCACGAGGAAGAAATACTGCACGGCCCAGGGCAGCCAGGCGGCTTCGTACTGCGGGGTCAGGAGCTCGGTGATGTGCATGATGGGCGTCCCTCGCTTCTTCAGTGATCCGACACCAGTCGCACGCTGGCCTGGCCGTCCACGCCGTTGACGAACTCGTCGGGCAGGCCGATGTAGAACACGCGCGGCGCGGTCTTCATGCCGGGCTTCAAGACCTTGATCTCGTCCTTGTGCCCGGCCATGCGGCGGTTGATCTCGCTGTCCGGATCTTGAAGGTCGCCGATCACGCGCGCGCCGCCCACGCAGCTCTCCACGCAGGCGGGCAGCAGGCCCGCCTCCAGCCGGTGCTCGCAGAAGGTGCACTTGTCGGCGGTCTGCGTCTCGTGGTTGATGAAGCGCGCGTCGTACGGGCAGGCCTGCACGCAGTAGCCGCAGCCCACGCAGCGCTCGTTGTCCACCAGCACGATGCCGTCGGTGCGCTGGAACGTGGCCTGCACCGGGCACACGGGCACGCAGGGCGGCTCCTCGCAGTGGTTGCACAGGCGCGGCAGGCTGACCATGGCGGGGGCGCCGCCATCGGGCCTGTCCACCTCGTATTGCAGCACCGTGGTGCGGAACTGGCCGATGGGCGGCTGGTTCTCCACCGAGCAGCTCACCGTGCAGGCCTGGCAGCCGATGCACTTGCGCATGTCCACCAGCATGCCGAAGCGCTTGCCCTGCATGCCGGGGCGGCGCGAGGGCTGGCCGGGCTCGAAGATGGTGGCGGCCTGGCTGGCGCCCGCCATGCCGAAGGCCGTGGCCAGGCCTATGAGCTCCTGCAGGAAGCCGCGCTTGCCGGCTTGCGCCGGCGCGAGGGGATCGGGGGTGGGTGTGAGGTTTGGCATGAATACCTTGGGATATTTATTTTGTGCAGGTATTTTTTGATGGATGGGCTGATTATGTATTTGATCGTCGTCAAATAATATTTCCGATATTTTTGGATGTTTCTTGCGCGCGAGTGCCTTATTTTGTTTGAGGATTATTAATGGAATATTAAAAATCCCGACTGCATTGCTGTGCGATTGCGGATGCAGCACTGGTACAGGATTGCGGGGCAGCGGCATCCCGCCATTACCCTGTGCGGGCGGCTTTGTTTCTGTCGTGGAAAATGCGATTCCTGGATTATTTGGCCGCCAGTCCTGCGGACTGGAGTGCCTGTCTTGATAATGCCGAATGCGCCGCGGCATATGCGGCGTGGATAAAGCCTGTTGCCGGCAGGGCGAAACTGCGGCGCTACAGTGGAGTGCATGCAAGCACCGCAACGGTCGCCCGCAGGCGTGGAGCCTGCGGCGCCACCCCTTCAGCACCATCTGTTCTTCGCCGTGTTGCCCGACGCCGCGGCAGCGCAGGCGGCGGCCGGCCTGGCGCAGTCGCTCATCGCGCGCCACGACCTGCAGGCGCAGGTGCGGGCGCAGCGCCTGCACGCCACGCTGCTGTCGCTGGGCTGGGAGGCCACGCTGTCCGAGCGCCACCTGGCATGGGCGCGCGCCGCGGCGGCGCGGGTGCGGGCGCGGTCGTTTCGGCTGCGCTTCGACCGCGTGCTGAGCTTTGCGCGTGCGCCGCGGGCCAAGCGCCCCTGCGTGCTGTGCGGGCCTGCCGACGGGCACGCCGGCTTCCTGCGCCTGTACGAGGCGCTGCACGCGCAGCTGTGGTCCCAGGTGCCGGGGCTGCAGGGCGTGCCGCAGGCGCCGCGCATCACGCCGCACATGACGCTGTGCTACAGCCGCCAGGCCGTGCCCGGGCAGGCCGTGCCGCCCCTGGCCTGGACGGTGAGCCGCTTCGTGCTGCTGCACAACGTGCGCGGGTCGAGCGGGCCTTACGAGGTGCTGGGCGAGTGGCCCCTGGACTCTTGAATGTTGCATGCCACCCAGGCTTCGCAATAATGCCGCGCATCCACATCATCAGGAGGAAGGGAACCATGCCCGCCATTCGCCTTGCCGCGGCCTGCGCGGCCGTCCTGTCTGCCGGCTTGTTTGCGCAGAGCGCCAGCGCCGCGTGCTACGTGGTCTATGGGGCGGACAGGCAGCTCGTCTACCGCTCGCAGACGCCGCCGGTGGACCTGTCGCGCCCCCTGCACGAGACCGTGGCGCGGATCGCGCCGGGCGGCACGCTGGTGTTCTCGCTGGACAACCACGGCTGCGAGCTCGAGATCAACCACCTGCCCGATGCAGGCGGCGCCCGCGCCGGCGCTGCGCAGGCGGCCCCCGCGCGCACGCCGCCTGCCGAGAGCCGCTGAAACGGCATCCGTGGCCTGCCGGGGCGGCGGCGGCCTGAGACAATCGGGGCCATGAGCGACCCCACTGCAACCCTTCTCCCACCCGAAACCCCGCACGATCTGCCGCCCGGCTGGCTCGAAGTCACGTCCATGGACATGGACGCCCAGGGCGTGGCGCGCAAGAGCGATGGCAAGGTCGTGTTCATTGACGGCGCCCTGCCCACCGAACTGGTCAGCGCCAACACCCACCGCAAGAAGAACAACTGGGAGCAGGCCAGCCTCACCGAGATCCACCGCGAATCCAGCCAGCGCGTGCGGCCCGGCTGCCCGCACTTCGGCCTGCACGCGGGCGCCTGCGGCGGCTGCAAGATGCAGCACCTGGACGCCAGGGCGCAGGTGGCCATGAAGCAGCGCGTGCTGGAGGACAACCTCTGGCACCTGGCCAAGGTCAGGGCCGAGACCATCCTGCGCCCCATCGAGGGGCCGGCCTGGGGCTACCGCTACCGCGCGCGCCTGTCGGTGCGCTACGTGCCCAAGAAAGGCACGGTGCTGGTGGGCTTTCACGAGCGCAAGAGCCGCTACATCGCCGACATGCAGACCTGCAAGATCCTGCCGCCGCACGTGGACGCCATGCTCATGCCGCTGCGCGCCCTGATCGCCGGCATGCAGGCGCGCGACACCTGCCCGCAGATCGAGCTGGCCTGCGGCGACGCGGTCACGGCCCTGGTGCTGCGCCACCTGGAGCCGCTGTCGGACGCCGACAAGGCCAGGCTGCGCGCCTTCGCGGCCGAGCATGGCGTGCAATGGTGGCTGCAGCCCAAGGGGCCGGACACGGTGCACCTGCTCGACGAGGGCGGCGAGCAGCTCGCCTACGGGCTGCCGGACTTCGGCATCACCATGCCCTTCAAGCCCACGGACTTCACCCAGGTCAACCCGCACATCAACCGCGTGCTGGTCACGCGCGCGCTGCGCCTGCTGGACGCGCGCGAGGACGAGCGCGTGATCGACTGGTTCTGCGGCCTGGGCAACTTCACGCTGCCCATCGCCACCCGCTCGCGCGAGGTGCTGGGCGTGGAGGGCAGCGAGGCGCTGGTCGCCCGCTCGCGCGAGAATTATCAGAAAAATCAGGCCCAAAGGCAGGCTGGTAAAGCGCTGGCAGCTACCAATTTCGTTGCACGCAACCTGTTCGAGATGACGCCCGAGGTGCTGATCGCCGACGGCGCGGCCGACAAATGGCTGGTCGATCCGCCGCGCGAGGGCGCATTCGCCCTGTCCAAGGCGCTGGCCGACATCCACCAGGCGCGCCTGGGCGCCGCGGAGGCGCCGCCGCTGCCAGCGGGGCACGAGCGCTGGCAGCCGCCCCGGCGCATCGTCTACGTGAGCTGCAACCCCGCCACGCTGGCGCGCGACGCGGGCCTGCTGGTGCACCAGGCGGGCTACCGCTGCGCGGCGGCGGGCGTGGTCAACATGTTCCCGCACACGGCCCATGTGGAGAGCATGGCGGTGTTCGAGCGGGCGGCTTGACATTGCCCTCCATGCGTTCTTCCCCTCCACCCTCGCACGAAGACCCGGCGGCCGCGCGGCTGCGCCGGGCCGAGCCCTGCCTGTGGTTCAACCTGCGGCGCCGGGACACGGCGGCGCGGCTGCCCGTGGCCGGCACGCAGATCGGCCTGAATGACGTGGAGGCCGCCGCCGCCCGCTTCGCGCGCTGCGCGCCGCTGCTCGCGCAGGTGTTCCCCGAGCTGCGGGCAGCGGGCGGCGTGATCGAATCGCCCCTGCTGCGGGCGCCGGGCCTGCACCCGGCCGCCGGCCTGGCGCCGGGGCAGGGCGCCCTGTGGATCAAGGCCGACCATGGGCTGCCCGTGGCCGGCTCGGTCAAGGCCCGGGGCGGCATCCACGAGGTGCTGGAACTGGCCGAGCGCCT
This sequence comes from Alicycliphilus sp. T452, assembly GCF_054512775.1. Lineage (NCBI taxonomy): Bacteria > Pseudomonadati > Pseudomonadota > Betaproteobacteria > Burkholderiales > Comamonadaceae > Alicycliphilus > Alicycliphilus sp. T452. The sequence goes on along the minus strand of NZ_JBTNEH010000010.1, from coordinate 122,661 downwards.
GGCCCTGCGGCACGGCCTGCTCGCCCCGCAATCCGGCCCCGGCGACTACCGCGCCCTGGCCGGCCCGGCCGCGCGCGCCGTGTTCGCGCGCCACACCGTGGCCGTGGGCTCCACGGGCAACCTGGGGCTGGGCATCGGCGTGGCCGCATCGGCGCTGGGCTTTCGCGCGGTGGTGCACATGTCGGCCGACGCCAAGGAATGGAAGAAAGAGCGCCTGCGCCTGCGCGGCGTGCAGGTGGTGGAGCACGCGGGCGACTACGAGGGCGCCGTGGCCGCGGGGCGCGCGCAGGCCGCGCAGGATCCGTTCAGCCATTTCGTGGACGACGAGCGCTCGCTGTCCCTGCTGCTGGGCTACAGCGCTGCCGCGCCGCACCTGCGCCGGCAGCTGCAGGGCGCGGGCATCGCCGTGGATGCGCGGCATCCGCTGTTCGTGTACCTGCCCTGCGGCGTGGGCGGCGCGCCGGCGGGCATCACCTTCGGCCTGCGGCAGGTGCTGGGGCCGCATGTGCACTGCTTCTTCGCGGAGCCGGTGCAGTCGCCCTGCTTCATGGTGCAGATGATGGCCGGGCAGGGCGCTCACCCTTCGGTGTACGACTGGGGCCTGACCAACCGGACCGAGGCCGACGGCCTGGCCGTGCCGCGCGCCTCGCTGCCCGCGGCCGAGCTCATGGCGCCGCTGCTCTCGGGCTGCTTCACGGTGCGCGACGAGACGCTTTTCCGCCAGCTGGTGCAGGTGCTGGACGCCACGGGCGAGCGCATCGAGCCCTCGGCCGCCGCGGGGCTGGGCGGCCCCGGGCTGCTGGCGGGCACGGATGGCGGCCGCACCTGGCTGGCCGCGCAGGGCCTGCTGCCCCACCTGCCGCGGGCCACGCACCTGGTGTGGACCACGGGCGGGCTGTTCGTGCCTCCCGAGGCCTACGCGCGCTTCGTGGAGCGCGGGCGGGCGCAGGCATGAACGTCGGCGCCGGTGCAAGCACCGGCAATCCGCCTTTCCTTGCAGGCACGGAACCCATGCAAACGTACGACTTCGTGGTCATCGGCGCGGGCATTGCCGGCGCATCCATCGGCTGGGAACTGGCCGCCCGGCGGCGCGTGCTGCTGCTCGAACGTGAATTCCAGCCCGGCTACCACACCACGGGCCGGTCGGCCGCGCTGTATTCGGCCACCTATGGCACGCCCAACATCCAGGCGCTCACGCGGGCCAGCCGGGCCTTCTACGATGCGCCGCCGCCCGAGTTCGGCACGTCGCCCATCCTCACGCCACGCGGCGTGATGTACGTGGCGGGGCCGCACCAGCTTGGCCTGCTGGAGGCCGCCCATGCCGAGGCCCTGCCGCGCGATCCCCATGTGCGCCGCCTGACGCGCGAGGAGATGCTGGCGCTCGTGCCCTGCCTGCGCCCCGAGGCCGTGGCCGCGGGCATGAGCGAGCCCGGCGCCGCCGACATCGACGTGCACGGCCTGCACCAGGGCTACCTGCGCGGCCTGCGCCGGCGCGGCGGCCAGGTCCGCACCGATGCCGGGGTGACGGGGCTGCGGCGCACGGGGGCGGGCTGGCGCATCACGCTGGCCGACGGCGGGACTGTCGAGGCCGGTGCCGTGGTCAATGCCGCAGGCGCATGGGCCGACGTGGTCGCTGGCCTGGCCGGCGTGCCGCCCATAGGGCTGGAGCCGCGGCGGCGCACGGCATTCACATTCCCGGTGCCGGCGGGCATGGACGCGGCCCGCTGGCCGGCCGTCATCGGCATCGACGAGAGCTATTACTTCAAGCCCGACGCGGGCCAGCTGCTGGGCTCGCCGGCCAACGCCGACCCCGTGGCCCCGCACGACGTGGTGCCCGAGGAGCTGGACGTGGCCCTGGGCATCCACCGCATCGGGCAGGTGGCGGACTTCGAGATCCGGCGCCCCTCCCGCGCTTGGGCCGGGCTGCGCTCCTTCGTGGCCGATGGCGACCTGGTCATCGGCTGGGACAACCACGTGCCCGGCTTCTTCTGGCTGGCCGCGCAGGGCGGCTACGGCATACAGAGCGCGGCGGGCGCGGCCCTGCTGGCCCGGCAGCTGGCGCTGGGCGAGCCGCTGGAGGCGAGCCTGGCGCACGAAGGCATCACGCGCGACGCGCTGTCGCCCGCGCGCCTGCGCTGACCCGCCCCGCCGGGCGCATCACTGCGGCGCCAGCCAGGCCACGCGGCCATGCCCCAGGTCGCCCATGCGCGCCATGAAGGCCTCGGCCCGGTCCTGGGGCAGGCGCAGCTGCAGCAGCACCTGCGAGCCGTGGGCCACGTCCAGCAGCTCGGCGCCGGCGGCCTCGATCTCGCGGCGCAGCAGTCCCTCCAGCGCATAGGGCACGCTGCACCGCAAGGTGCTCATGCGCCGCAGCGGTGTCTTCTCGGCCTGCAGCAGGGCCTGGGCCACGGTGTCGGTGTAGGCCCGCACCAGGCCGCCCGCGCCCAGCTTCACGCCGCCGAAGTAGCGCACCACGGTGGCCAGGACGCCCTCCAGGTCCTGGTGGCGCAGCACGTCCAGCATGGGCCGGCCGGCCGTGCCGCCGGGCTCGCCGTCGTCCACAGCGGCCGACTGGCCGCCCGCCAGCAGCGCCCAGCAGACATGGGCCGCGCCCGGGTGCTGGCGCCACAGCCCGTCCACCACCGCCTGGGCGCCGGCGCGGTCCGCCATGGGCTGCACGCAGCCTATGAAGCGGCTCTTCTTGATGACGAGTTCGCTGTGGACGGGGGCACTCAGGGTGTATGGCATGGGGGCCGCGAGCTTACCCCAGCCACGTTTTCTGCCATTTCGTGACATTTCGCAGGCTTGATTTCCCCGGCCGCCGCTGCGAAATGCAGGAATGCCACGTCCCGCCTGCGGCCGGCCAGGGCACATGTCTGCCTGATGCATCCGGCCAGCCGGGCGTGGCTTGCATCAAGGAGGAATCAGCATGCACACGCTCTGGAAGCCCCTGGCCCTGGCCCTCGTGGCCGGCGCCGGCGCGCACGCGGCATGGGCCGCCGACTGCGCCATCGAGATCGGCGGCAATGACGCCATGCAGTACGACAAGACGAGCATCAGCGTGCCCGCCAGCTGCAAGCAGATCACCGTTACGCTCAAGCACACGGGCAAGCTGCCCAAGGCGTCCATGGGCCACAACTGGGTGCTGGCCAAGACGGCCGACATGCCGGGCGTGGTGGCCGACGGCGCGGCGGCCGGCCTGGCCAAGAACTACGTCAAGGACGGCGACACGCGCGTGCTGGCCCACACCAAGGTCGTGGGCGGCGGCGAGTCCGACGCGGTGACCTTCGCCACCAGCGTGCTCAAGGCCGGCGGGCCGTACAGCTATTTCTGCTCGTTTCCGGGGCATTCGGCCCTCATGAAGGGCACGCTGACGCTGGCCAGGTAGAGGATGGGGGCGGGCCGGCCATGGCGCGAATGGCCCGGGCCTCCTAAAATGCCCGGCCCCGTCCCGCAGGCCCCCCGATGAACGCCCCTATCGATGTCTCCTTCTTTCCGCGCCACGCCAAGCCGCTGACCAGCTACCGCCCGTACTGGGCCAGGCGCTTCGGCCCGGCGCCCTACCTGCCGATGAGCCGCGCCGAGATGGAGCAGCTCGGCTGGGACAGCTGCGACGTCGTGCTGGTGACGGGCGACGCCTACGTGGACCACCCGAGCTTCGGCATGGCCGTGATCGGCCGCGTGCTGGAGGCGCAGGGCTTTCGCGTGGGCATCATCGCCCAGCCCGACTGGCACAGCGCCGACGCCTTCAAGGCGCTGGGCAAGCCCAACCTGTTCTGGGGCGTGACGGCGGGCAACATGGATTCCATGATCAACCGCTACACGGCGGACCGCAAGATCCGCAGCGACGACGCCTACACCCCCGGCGACGTGGGCGGCAAGCGCCCCGACCGCGCGGCCGTCGTCTACAGCCAGCGCTGCCGCGAGGCGTACAAGGACGTGCCCATCGTGCTCGGCGGCATCGAGGGGAGCCTGCGCCGCATCGCCCACTATGACTACTGGAGCGACAAGGTGCGCCGCTCCATCGTGGTGGACAGCAAGTGCGACATCCTGCTGTTCGGCAACGCCGAGCGCGCCCTGGTCGAGGTGGCGCACCGCATCGCCCAGCGCCAGCCGGTGGAGAGCATCACCGACGTGCGCGGCACGGCCTTCGTGCGCCGCGCGTCAGAGCCCGGCTGGTTCGAGATCGACTCCACCGAGGTGGACGAGCCCGGCCGCGTCGACGAGCCCATCAACCCCTACATGACCACGAGCGAGCAGGCCGCGGCCCAGGGACAGGCCTGCGCGCAGGAGGATGCTCCTTCTTCCATAGCTGCCAGCGCTTTCCTGGAGGGCGCTGAAGGCCAAAAAGACCTGAAACCCGTGCAGTTCGTCCCCAACCCGGCGCTGCCGGCCCGGGGGCGCAGCGGCCGCGTGCTGCCGCCGCGCGGCAGGACGGTGATCCGCCTGCCCGGCTACGAGCAGGTCAAGGCCGACCCCGTGCTCTACGCCCACGCCAACCGCGTGCTGCACCTGGAGACCAACCCCGGCAACGCCCGCGCGCTGGTGCAGGCGCACGGCGAGGGCAGGGCGGCGCGCGACGTGTGGCTGAACCCGCCGCCCATCCCCCTGACCACGGCCGAGATGGACTGGATCTTCGGCCTGCCCTATGCGCGCAACCCCCACCCGGGCTACGCCGATGAGAAGGGCGGCTTCGAGGGGGCCACCAAGATCCCCGCGTGGGAGATGATCCGCGCCTCCATCAACATCATGCGCGGGTGCTTCGGCGGCTGCACCTTCTGCTCCATCACCGAGCACGAGGGGCGCATCATCCAGAGCCGCTCCGAGGACTCCATCATTGCCGAGGTGGAAGACATCCGCGACAAGGTCAAGGGCTTCACCGGCACCATCTCCGACCTCGGCGGCCCCACGGCCAACATGTACCGCCTGGGCTGCCGCAGCCCCGAGATCGAGGCCGCCTGCCGCAAGCCCAGCTGCGTGTTCCCCGGCATCTGCCAGAACCTGACCACCGACCACGGCCCGCTCATCAACATCTACCGCCGCGCGCGCAGGCTGCCGGGCATCAAGAAGATCCTCATCGGCTCGGGCCTGCGCTACGACCTGGCGGTGCAGTCGCCCGAGTACGTGAAGGAGCTGGTCCAGCACCACGTGGGCGGGTACCTCAAGATCGCGCCCGAGCACACCGAGGCCGGGCCGCTGTCGAAGATGATGAAGCCCGGCATAGGCAACTACGACCGCTTCAAGCAGATGTTCGAGCAGTACACGGCCGAGGCGGGCAAGAAGCAGTACCTGATCCCGTACTTCATCGCCGCCCACCCCGGCACCACCGACGAGGACATGCTGAACCTGGCCCTCTGGCTCAAGAAGAACGGCTTTCGCGCCGACCAGGTGCAGGCCTTCTACCCCAGCCCCATGGCCAGCGCCACGGCCATGTACCACACGGGCCGCAACACCCTGACCCGCGTGCGCCGCCAGATGCGCGACGCCGCCGAGGAGCAGGTGGACACCGTGCGCGGCGAGAAGCGCCGACGCCTGCACAAGGCCTTCCTGCGCTACCACGACCCGAACAACTGGCCGCTGCTGCGCGAGGCCCTGAAGAGCATGGGCCGCGCCGACCTCATCGGCAACGGCAAGCACCACCTGATCCCCACGTTCCAGCCGCTGGTCGATGGCGGCTACCAGAGCGCGCGCAGGAAGAACAGCACCGCGTCCAAGGGCAGCGCGCCCGGCGTGGGCTACGCCATCAACAAGGACGGCAAGGCCGTCGCGCTGCGCCGCCGCCCGCAGGAGCAGCAGGAGCCCCAGGGCGACGTGCGCTTCCGCACGGCCCAGCCCCGGCCGGGGCAGATGCTGTCCCAGCACACGGGCCTGCCGCCGCGCAAGCGGCGCTGAGCAGCCTGCAGACCGAAAATGCTGTTAACGCCCTCTGCTAGGGCGTTGGCAGCTATTGAAAATGAAGTAGCTCAGGTCGCAGCACCACCACTCCCACTGCTGCGCAATTGAGCAGTACCGTGGCCCAGTACACGCTGCGGAACTCTGGCTTGCGGGACTTGTGGCGCAACCATTGCTGGGCCCACCAGGCTGCGGGCCAGCCGCCCAGCAAGGCGAGCAGGTGCAGCTGCTTTTCGCTGGTGCGCCAAGTGCCGCGCTGGGCCGCGCTCTTGTCCAGTGCATAGCTAAGGAAGGTGAGCAGATTCAGTGCTGTCATTGCACCCAGCAGCCACAGTGGAAAACGCTGCACCCAGCCGCCCCAGGCCAGCAGGGCGAGCCAGCCCAGCATCAACACCATGGCCAGGCCTGCGCCGGCAGGGGCATCGTCCCTGGCCTGCGCTCTGGTGCGGCGCCTGGCCGCGGGTCGAGAACGCTGCAAGGGCGCTGCGGCAGGGGGACTGAAGGCAGACGCCATCGGTTGCGATACGGCTGGGCGCGCGGTACTGGCGGCCGTGGACGATGTGACTCGCGCCGATCGAGGGCGCACATCCATGGCGCGCGGGCCTTTGCCGCCTACCTGAATCTCTTCGTATTCGACCTGCATGCCCTCGATTGGCGGCGTGGTGCCGCGAAAGTCGCGGATGTGGAAGAACACATTGCTGCTGTGCGCCCCCTGGATGAAGCCAAAGCCTTTGCCCGAGTCCCAGCGGCGGATGGTTCCTTGTGTGTGCATCTGTAAAAAACCGCCCGAAGGCGGTTGAGGGCAAGTGTGATGAGGGCGCTCAGACCACCTTGGCGATCGACTGGCACACGTAGTCGATGTTCTTGCTGTTGAGCGCGGCCACGCACATGCGGCCCGTGTCGGTGCCGTAGACGCCGAACTCGTTGCGCAGGCGCACCATCTGGTCCTTGGACAGGCCCGAGTAGCTGAACATGCCGATCTGCGTGGTGATGAAGCCCATGTCCTGCTTCACGCCGGCGGCCTTCAGGCCATCGACCAGCTTCTGGCGCATGGCCTTGATGCGCACGCGCATCTCGCCCAGTTCCTTTTCCCACAGGGCGCGCAGCGCGGGGTCGTTCAGCACCGCGGCCACCACGGCGCCGCCGTGCGTGGGCGGGTTGCTGTAGTTGGTGCGGATCACGATCTTGAGCTGGCTGAGCACGCGCGCGGCCTCGTCCTTGTCGTTGGCCACCACCGACAGCGCGCCCACGCGCTCGCCGTACAGGCTGAAGCTCTTGCTGAAGGACGTGGAGACGAAGATGTTCAGGCCTGCGGCGACGAACTTGCCGATGACGGCGCCGTCCTCGGCGATGCCGTGGCCGAAGCCCTGGTAGGCCATGTCGAGGAAGGCCACGAGGCCCTTGGCCTTGACCACCTCGATCACCTTGTCCCACTGCGCGGGCGTGATGTCGTAGCCCGTGGGGTTGTGGCAGCAGGCGTGCAGCACGGCGATGGTGCCGGGCGCCGCGGCGTTCAGGTCGGCCAGCATGCCGTCGAAGTCCACCGAGCGCGTGGCGGCGTCGTAGTAGCGGTAGCTGCCCACCTCGAAGCCCGCGTTGGTGAAGATGGCGCGGTGGTTCTCCCAACTCGGGTCGGAGATCAGCACCTTGGCATCCGGGCTGACCTTTTTCAGGAAGTCGGCGCCGATCTTCAGCCCGCCCGTGCCGCCGATGGCCTGCACCGTGGCCACGCGGCCGGACTTGACCACGTCGGAGTCGGCGCCGAACACCAGCGCCTTGACGGCGTTGTCGTAGGCGGCGATGCCGTCGATGGGCAGGTAGCCGCGCGCCGCGGGCTTGTCCATCATGGCCTTCTCGGCCGCCTGCACACACTGCAGCAGGGGCAGCTTGCCGTTGTCGTCGAAGTACACGCCCACGCCCAGGTTGACCTTGGCAGGGTTGGTGTCGGCGGCGAATTGTTCGTTCAGGCCCAGGATGGGGTCGCGGGGTGCCATTTCGACGGCAGAAAACAGAGACATGAAGAATCCTTGAGGGGGGTGGAATTTCTCGCGCGTGACCCCAGGTGCAGTAGGCTTTCGGGTCAACCCGCAATTTTAATGAACGACGCGCGTCCGGGTGTCGTTGACCGCCGCCATGCAACCAGCCGCCACTGCCGCGCCCGCACCCGCCGGGCAGTTCGTCCACTTTCCCGACTCGCCGTTCGAGCTGTTCCAGCCCTATCCGCCGGCGGGCGACCAGCCCGAGGCCATCGCCAAGCTGGTGGAGGGCGTGCGCGACGGCGAGGTGTTCCAGACCCTGCTGGGCGTGACGGGCTCGGGCAAGACCTTCACCATGGCCAACGTGATCGCCCGCCTGGGCCGCCCGGCCATCGTGTTCGCTCCCAACAAGACGCTGGCGGCGCAGCTCTACAGCGAGTTCCGCGAGTTCTTCCCCAAGAACGCGGTGGAGTATTTCGTCAGCTACTACGACTACTACCAGCCCGAGGCCTACGTGCCGCAGCGCGACCTGTTCATCGAGAAGGACAGCGCCATCAACGAGCACATCGAGCAGATGCGCCTGTCGTGCACCAAGAGCCTGCTGGAGCGCCGCGACGTGGTCATCGTCGCCACCGTGTCGGCCATCTACGGCATCGGCAACCCCGAGAGCTACCACCGCATGGTGATGACGCTGCGCGCCGGCGACAGGATGGGCCAGCGCGAGGTGATCGCCCAGCTGATCCGCATGCAGTACCAGCGCAACGACCAGGACTTCTCGCGCGGCAAGTTCCGCGTGCGCGGCGACACCATCGACGTGTTCCCGGCCGAGCATTCCGAGCTCGCGGTGCGCATCGAGCTCTTCGACGACGAGGTCGAGAGCCTGCAGCTGTTCGACCCGCTCACCGGGCGCGTGCAGCAGAAGATCCCGCGCTTCACGGTCTACCCCAGCAGCCACTACGTGACGCCGCGCGACGTGGTGCTGGGCGCCGTGGAGACCATCAAGGAGGAGCTGCGCGAGCGCCTGGAGTTCTTCGCCAGGGAGGGCAAGCTGGTCGAGGCCCAGCGCCTGGAGCAGCGCACGCGCTTCGACCTGGAGATGCTCAGCGAGGTGGGGCACTGCAAGGGCATCGAGAACTACACGCGCCACCTCTCGGGCGCCGCCCCGGGCGAGCCGCCGAGCACGCTCACCGACTACCTGCCGCCCGATGCGCTGATGTTCCTCGACGAGAGCCACCAGATGATCGGCCAGCTCAACGCCATGTACAACGGCGACCGCTCGCGCAAGACCACGCTGGTGGAATACGGCTTTCGCCTGCCATCGGCGCTGGACAACCGCCCGCTCAAGTTCGAGGAGTTCGAGCAGCGCATGCGCCAGGTGGTCTTCGTCTCGGCCACGCCGGCGGACTACGAGAAGGAACACTCGGGCCAGATCGTGGACCAGGTGGTGCGCCCCACGGGCCTGGTCGATCCCGAGGTGGAGGTGCGCCCGGCCAGCACCCAGGTCGACGACGTGCTGCAGGAAATCCGCCTGCGCGTGGAGAAGAACGAGCGCGTGCTCATCACCACGCTGACCAAGCGCATGGCCGAGCAGCTGACCGACTACCTCGCCGACAACGGCGTGAAGGTGCGCTACCTGCACTCCGACGTGGACACCGTGGAGCGCGTGGAGATCATCCGCGACCTGCGCCTGGGCGCGTTCGACGTGCTGGTGGGCATCAACCTGCTGCGCGAGGGCCTGGACATTCCCGAGGTGTCGCTGGTCGCAATCCTGGACGCCGACAAGGAAGGCTTCCTGCGCGCCGAGCGCAGCCTGATCCAGACCATAGGCCGCGCGGCGCGCAACCTGCACGGCAAGGCCATCCTGTACGCCGACCGCGTGACCGACTCGATGAAAAAAGCCATCGGCGAGACGGAACGCCGGCGCGCCAGACAGATCGCACACAACGAGGAAATGGGGATCACGCCGCGCAGCATTGTCAAGCAGGTAAGAGACCTGATTGACGGCGTCTACAGCGAAAAGGCGGGCCAGGAGGCGCTGCGTCTGGAGCAGGAGGCCGCGCGCCACGCCGAGCTCGACGAGATGTCCGAAAAGGACATCGCGCGCGAGATCAAGCGGCTGGAAAAACGCATGCTGGAGCATGCGCGCAACCTGGAATTCGAGCAGGCCGCGCGCGTGCGCGACGAACTGGCCCGCCTGAAGGACCGGGTATTTGGCGCCCATGGCGGCGACCATGTCGCGGCGTGATGTGACCAATCGGGAGAAAGTGCGACCGGCCAGTCTAGTTACCCGACAAAATTGATGGGACTTTGTGCTATACTCCCACCAATTACTCAACTAATAGGGCCTTTTGCAAGAGAAGGGCCCCGGGGCAGCGGTCGGTAGCTGCCATGCTCCGTGAAAAGGGCGGAGACGGTGCCAGGGCGCGGTTCAGGCCATGCCCAAGGCGTTTTGATAACGATCTAGCCTAGACAAGGAGCTTGCGATGCGTCTCACTACCAAAGGCCGTTTTGCGGTCACCGCCATGATCGACCTGGCCCTGCGCCAGAACAACGGCCCCGTCACCCTGGCGGCCATCAGCCAGCGCCAGCAGATCTCGCTGTCCTATCTGGAGCAGCTGTTCGGCAAGCTGCGCCGCCACGAACTGGTGGAGTCCACGCGCGGCCCCGGCGGCGGCTATACGCTGGCACGCAAGGCAGGCGATATTACCGTAGCCGACATCATCGTCTCCGTGGACGAGCCCATCGACGCCACGCAATGCGGCGGCAAGGAAAACTGCCTGGGCGAGGCGGGCCGCTGCATGACGCACGAGCTGTGGGCCACGCTGAACCAGCGCATGGTCGAGTTCCTGGACTCCGTCACGCTGCAGAAGCTGGTGGACGACCAGCTCGCCAAGGGCGTGCAGATCGAGGACAAGCCCGTCACGCGCCGCGCGATCTCGACCACGCCGGTGGTCAAGCCGATCCGCGTGAATGCGCCCAACTCGGTGTTCGCCCTCGGCAACGTTTTTGCCAAATCCTGAGAGCTCGGGCAGTGTTCCGCTACAGAATCGCCTTCGTTTGATTCCAGACCTTCCCCGAGCCAGCGCCTTTTATTTGAGCCAGCCATGGACATGACCCCGCATTTCCCCATCTACCTCGACTACGGCGCCACGACTCCCGTGGATGCCCGCGTCGTAGACGCCATGATCCCTTGGCTGCGCGAGCACTTCGGCAATCCCGCGTCGCGCAGCCATGCCTGGGGCTGGGAGGCGGAAGAGGCCGTGGAGAAGGCCCGCGGCCATGTGGCCGAGCTGATCGGCGCCGACCCGCGCGAGATCGTCTGGACCAGCGGCGCGACCGAGTCGAACAACCTCGCCATCAAGGGCGCGGCCCATTTCTACAAGGGCAAGGGCAAGCACCTCATCACCGTCAAGACCGAGCACAAGGCCGTGCTGGACGTGATGCGCGAACTCGAACGCCAGGGCTTCGAGGTCACCTACCTCGACGTGCAGGAAAACGGCCTGCTCGACATCGAGAAGTTCAAGGCCGCGCTGCGCCCCGACACCATCCTCGCCAGCGTCATGTTCGTGAACAACGAGATCGGCGTGGTGCAGGACATCCCGGCCATCGGCGCCCTGTGCCGCGAGAAGGGCGTGATCTTCCACGTGGACGCCGCCCAGGCCACCGGCAAGGTCGAGATCGACCTGGGTGCGCTGCCCGTGGATCTGATGAGCCTGGCCTCGCACAAGACCTACGGCCCCAAGGGCATAGGCGCGCTGTACGTGCGCCGCAAGCCCCGCGTGCGCATCGAGGCGCAGATGCATGGCGGCGGCCACGAGCGCGGCATGCGCTCGGGCACGCTGCCCACGCACCAGATCGTGGGCATGGGCGAGGCCTTCCGCCTCGCCAGGCTGGAAATGGCCCAGGACCTGGCCAAGGTGCGCGCGCTGCACCAGCGCCTGCTGGAGGGCCTCTCGGACATCGAGCAGGTGTTCATCAACGGCGACCTGCAGCAGCGCGTGCCCCACAACCTGAACATGAGCTTCAACTACGTGGAGGGCGAATCGCTGATCATGGGCATCAAGGGCCTGGCGGTATCGAGCGGATCGGCCTGCACCTCGGCCAGCCTGGAGCCCAGCTACGTGCTGCGCGCGCTGGGGCGCAGCGACGAGCTGGCGCACAGCAGCCTGCGCATGACCATCGGCCGCTTCACGACCGAGGAAGAAATCGACTACGCGATCAGCACCATCCGCCACAACGTGGCCAAGCTGCGCGAGCTCAGTCCCCTGTGGGAGATGTACCAGGACGGCGTGGACCTGAGCACCATCCAATGGGCGGCGCATTGAGCGCGCGACAGGCTTGAACTAGGAGAGATACATCATGGCTTACTCGGACAAAGTGATCGACCATTACGAGAACCCGCGCAACGTGGGCTCGTTCGACAAGGGTGACGACTCGGTGGGAACCGGCATGGTGGGCGCGCCCGCCTGCGGCGACGTGATGAAGCTGCAGATCAAGGTGAACCCCGACACCGGCGTGATCGAGGACGCGCGCTTCAAGACCTACGGCTGCGGCTCGGCCATCGCGTCGTCGTCGCTCGTGACCGAATGGGTCAAGGGCAAGACGCTGGACGAGGCGGCTGCGCTCAAGAACAGCCAGATCGCCGAGGAACTGGCGCTGCCGCCCGTGAAGATCCACTGCTCCATCCTGGCCGAGGACGCGATCAAGGCGGCCGTGAACGACTACAAGGCCAAGCACGAAGCGGCCGTGGAAGCCGCCTGATACGACCATGGCCATCACGCTGACCGAAGCCGCCGCCCGGCATGTGACCCGCTACCTTGCCCGCAGGGGCAAGGGACTGGGCGTGCGTCTTGGCGTCAAGACCACGGGGTGCTCGGGCCTGGCCTACAAGCTCGAATACGTGGACGAGCAGGCCCCCGAGGACATCGTTTTCGAAAACCATGGCGTCAAGGTGCTGATCGACCCCAAGAGCCTGGCCTACATCGACGGGACGGAGCTCGACTTCGTGCGCGAAGGCCTCAACGAGGGCTTTCGCTTCATCAATCCCAACGAGCGCGACCGCTGCGGCTGCGGAGAGAGCTTCCGCGTGTGACCGTGCCGTGAGCCAGCGCCGCAACCGCCATCGCCCGCCGCGCTGGCGGTTTTTTTTATGAATCTTCAATCCGACGACTTCGAACTCTTCGGCGTGCCGCGCCGCTTCGCGCAGGACCGGGCCACGCTCGATGCCCGCTGGAAGGACCTGCAGCGCGAGGCCCATCCCGACCGCTTCGCCGCGCAGGGCGCGGCCGCGCAGCGCGTGGCCATGCAATGGTCGGTGCGCATCAACGAGGCCTACCAGCGCCTGAAGGACCCGCTCAGGCGCGCCGCCTACCTGTGCGAGCTCCATGGCGCGCCGATACGCGCCGAGGACAACACGGCCATGCCCGCGGCCTTCCTGATGCAGCAGATGCAGTGGCGCGAGGCGCTCGAAGAGGCCACCGGCATGGCCGAGCTCGACGCCCTCGACGACGAGACTCGGGCCGCGCGCGGCGCCGCCCTCGCGCGCTGCGGCGAGCTGATCGATGCGCGGCAGGACTACGCAGGCGCGGCGCGCGAGGTCAGAGCCCTCATGTTCATTGCGCGATTTGCGCAGGACATCGATTCGCGGCGCGAGCAACTGGGACAATAGCGGGTTGCCTCCACACCTTTGCCTTCGACTCACTCCATGGCGCTTCTGCAGATATCCGAACCCGGCCAGTCCCCCGACCCGCACCAGCGCCGCATCGCCATAGGCATAGACCTGGGCACCACGCATTCGCTGGTGGCCGCGGTGAAGAGCGGCGTGGCCGAATGCCTGCTGGATGCGCAGGGCAGGGTGCTGCTGCCCTCGGTCGTGCGCTACCTGGCGGGCGGCGCCCGCCATATCGGGCATGAGGCCGCCGCAGCGCAGACGCTGGACCCGTCGAACACGGTGGCGTCCGTCAAGCGTTTCATGGGGCGGGACCTCGCCGACATCGCCGGGCACGAGGCACTACCCTACGACTTCGTCGCCGCGCCGGGCACGGGCGGCATGCTGCGCCTGTCCACGGCCGCGGGCATGAAGTCGCCCGTCGAGGTCAGCGCCGATATCCTGGCCACGCTGCGCTTTCGCGCCGAGGACAGCTTCGACAGCGACATCTACGGCGCCGTGATCACCGTGCCGGCCTACTTCGACGACGCGCAGCGCCAGGCCACCAAGGACGCGGCGCGCCTGGCCGGCCTGAACCTGCTGCGCCTGATCAACGAACCCACGGCAGCCGCCATTGCCTACGGCCTCGACAATGCCGCCGAGGGCATCTACGCCGTGTACGACCTGGGCGGCGGCACCTTCGACATCTCCGTGCTGCGCCTCACCAAGGGCGTGTTCGAGGTCATCGCCACGGGGGGCGACTCGGCCCTGGGGGGCGACGACTACGACGCGCTCCTCGCCGACTGGGTGCTGCAGCAGCTGGGCCTGCAGGCGCGCAGGCCCGAGGACAAGGCCGCCGTGCGCCTGGCGGCGCGGGCCTGTAAGGAAGCTCTTACTGCTACGGAAACCGCAGCATTCAGCGCAGACGTGGCGGGCGAAAGAGTCCATTTTGACGTAAAGCGTTCGGATTTCGACGCGGTCACTGCCGCGCTCACCCAGCGCTCGCTCGCGGCCGTGCGCCGCGCGCTGCGCGACGCGCAGATCGGGCGGGACGACGTGCAGGGCGTGGTGCTGGTGGGCGGCTCCACGCGCATGCCGCAGGTGCGCGAGGCGGTGGCCGGGTTCTTCGGCCGCGAGCCGCTGACCAACCTCAACCCCGACGAGGTGGTCGCCATGGGCGCGGCCATCCAGGCCAACCAGCTCGCCGGCAACGACGCCGCGGGCGACCTGCTGCTGCTCGACGTGATCCCCCTGTCCCTGGGGCTGGAGACCATGGGCGGCCTGGTCGAGCGCATCGTGAACCGCAACGAGACCATCCCCACGGCCAAGGCGCAGGACTTCACCACCTACAAGGACGGCCAGACCGCGCTCGCACTCCACGTGGTGCAGGGCGAGCGCGACCTGGTGCAGGACTGCCGCAGCCTCGCGCGCTTCGAGCTGCGCGGCATTCCGCCCATGGCCGCCGGCGCGGCGCGCATACGCGTGACCTTCACCGTCGATGCCGACGGCCTGCTCAGCGTGAGCGCGCGCGAGCAGACCAGCGGCGTGGAGGCGCGCATCGACGTCAAGCCCTCGTACGGTCTCTCCGACGAGCAGATCGCCCGCATGCTGCAGGACGGCTTCGCCACGGCGCAGCAGGACATGCAGGCGCGCGCCCTGGTCGAGGCGCGCGTCGATGCCGACCGCCTGCTGGTTGCCACGCAAAGCGCTCTGGACGCCGACGGCGGCATGCTCGCGCCCGACGAGCGCACGGCCGTCGATGCCTTGATGCAGGCGCTGCGCACGGCGCTCGAGGCGGGCCGGGACGCGGCCGCCATCGAGGCCGCGACGAGCGCCCTGGCCAAGGGCACCGAGGCCTTCGCGGCCCGGCGCATGAACCGCGGCATCCGCGAGGCGCTGGCCGGCAGGAACGTGGACACGCTCTGACCCACACCATCATCGACACCGGAACCTAGGCTGCCATGCCCGTCATCAGAATCCTGCCCCACCACGAATACTGCCCCGAGGGGGCCGAGATCACCGCGCCCGCGGGCACCTCGATCTGCGAGGCGCTGCTGGACAACAACATCAAGATCGAGCATGCCTGCGACATGAGCTGCGCCTGCACCACCTGCCACGTCATCGTGCGCCAGGGCTACGAGTCGCTCAACGAGGCCGAGGAGGAGGAGGAAGACCTGCTCGACCGCGCCTGGGGCCTGGAGCCGCAGTCGCGCCTGTCGTGCCAGGCCATCCTCGCGCAGAGCGACGTGACGGTGGAAATCCCCAGGTACTCCATCAACCACGCCAAGGAGAACCACTGATGTCGCGGCAGATCGTCCTGGACACGGAAACCACCGGCCTGTCCGCCGAGAACGGCGACCGCATCATCGAACTGGGCTGCGTGGAACTGCTGAGCCGCAAGCTCACGGGCAACAACCTGCACCTGTACCTGAACCCCGAGCGCGACAGCCACGAGGACGCGCTGAAGGTGCACGGCATCAGCAACGAGTTCCTGCGCGACAAGCCCAAGTTCGCCGAGGTGGTGCACGACATTCTGGAGTATCTGCGGGGTGCCGAGCTCATCATCCACAACGCGAGCTTCGACGTCGGCTTCCTGGACAAGGAGCTCGAGCTCGCGGGCCTGCCGCCGCTGGCCGCGCACGTGGACGGCGTCATCGACACCCTGGCCATGGCCAAGGAGATGTTCCCGGGCAAGCGCAATTCGCTGGACGCGCTGTGCGACCGCCTGGAGGTGGACAACTCGGGCCGCACGCTGCACGGCGCCTTGCTCGACGCCGAGCTGCTGGCCGACGTCTACATCAACCTGACCCGCGGCCAGGACGCGCTGCTGATCATGGACGAGACGGCCGATGGCGAGGGCGGCGTGAAGGTGGCGGCCGTCGACCTGAGCCGCCTGGTGCTGCCGGTGCTGCTCGCCAACGACCAGGAACTGGCCGAGCACGAGGACCTGCTCGCGCAGATCGACAAATCGAGCGCGGGCAAAACAATTTGGCGTACTCGCGCAGAGGCGCAAAAAGCTATGCCATAATCGTTGGCTGTCGCTACAGCGGCAACGGGTGATTAGCTCAGCGGTAGAGCACTGCCTTCACACGGCAGGGGTCACATGTTCGATCCATGTATCACCCACCAGTTTTCAAGCTCCGGTCCATCGGGTCGAAGCCTTGGGCGATTAGCTCAGCGGTAGAGCACTGCCTTCACACGGCAGGGGTCACATGTTCGATCCATGTATCGCCCACCACATCAAACCCCTTGCAAGGCGTGCCTGCAGGGGGTTTTCTTTTTTCGATCGCCAAAACCCGTATGAAGCCTCGAAGGGGATAAGCAATGAGCGAGATGGTGGATTGCGTCGTCGTCGGCGCGGGAGTGGTGGGACTGGCCGTGGCGCGTGCGCTGGCCCTGGCCGGGCGCGAGGTGATGGTGCTGGAGGCGGCCAACGCCATCGGCACGGAAACCAGCTCGCGCAACAGCGAGGTGATACACGCCGGCATTTACTACCCCCAGGGCTCGCTCAAGGCGCGGCTGTGCGTGCAGGGCAAGGCCATGCTGTACGACTACTGCAGGCAGCGCGGCCTGCCGCACCGCCGCTGCGGCAAGCTCATCGTGGCCACCTCGCCCCGGCAGCAGGCGCAGCTGGAGGGCATCAGGCAGCGCGCGGCCGCCAACGGCGTGGACGATCTGCAGTGGCTCACGCGCGAAGAGGCCCGGGCGCTGGAGCCCGAGCTCGAATGCGTGGCCGCGCTGCTGTCGCCCAGCACGGGTATCGTTGACAGCCACGCGCTCATGCTGGCACTGCTCGGCGACCTGGAGAACGCCGGCGGTCTTCTGGCATTGAATTCGCCTCTGGCGCTTGCCCAGTGTGCTCCAGATGCTATTCATCTGGAAGCAAAGGACGGCACCCGCATCAGCGCGCGCACGGTGGTGAACGCGGCCGGCCTGCATGCGCCGGACCTGGCGCGCCGCTTCGCGGGGCTCGATCCCGCCCACGTGCCGCAGGCGGCGTATGCCAAGGGCAACTACTTCACGCTGTCCGGCCGCGCACCGTTCAGCCGGCTGATCTACCCGGTGCCCGAGGCCGCCGGGCTGGGCGTGCACCTGACGCTGGACCTGGGCGGCCAGGCCAAGTTCGGGCCCGACGTGCAATGGGTGGATGGCCCGGACGACCTGGTGGTGGACGCCGGCCGCGCCCAGGGCTTCTATGCCGAGGTGCGCAAGTACTGGCCGGGCCTGCGCGATGGGGCCCTGGCCGCGGGCTATGCAGGCATTCGCCCGAAGATCCACGGGCCGCAGGAGCCCGCGGCCGATTTCGTGATCCAGGGGCCGCGCCAGCATGGCGTGGCCGGCCTGGTCAACCTGTTCGGCATCGAGTCGCCCGGGTTGACCAGCGCGCTGGCCATCGGCGCGCATGTGTCGGACATGCTCTGCAGCCGAAGCGCTTGACGAAAAGCACGTCCTGGCCATGTGTCATTCTGGAAACGGGCTGGCTGGGCTAAGATGAAGCGTCCGCCTACATGTTTGACATGGATGGCGTCTTGCCGTTATTTCCTGCTATGAAAGGCTTGTCTATGACCACCGTATCCGAAACCATCTCCACGACCCAGGGCGAGCTCGAGAAGCTGGTCGGCGACCTGCGCGGCCTGCTGGCCAACAGGGACCTGGACGGCATTCCCGAGATCAAGCAGCTGCGCCAGCGCCTCGACGATGGCGTCCAGACCGTGCGCGACGCCGCCGTGCGCGCCGCCCAGCAGGCTGCCGACCAGGCCAAGGACGCCGCCCGCGCGGCAGACCGCTACGCCCACGACGAACCCTGGCGCGTGGCCAGCGCGGCGCTGGCCGTGGGCGCCCTGGTGGGCTTTCTGCTGGCGCGCCGCTGAGCGCCGCTTGCCGGCAGTCGATCGATGGGGCGCATCAACTGGACCTCGCTGCTGAACCTGCAGGGCTTGGCCGTGCGCTGGCGCGCCGCCATTTCCGAGGGCGCGGCCGCGGCGGAAGACCGCATGGCGCTTGCGCGCCTGGAATGGGCCGAGCACAAGCGCCGCCTGGCGCTGCTGGCGTTGCTGCTGGTCGTCTTCGGTGCTCTGGCCGTGGTGGCTTTGCTGTTCCTGTCGGCCGCCGTTCTGGTGCAATTCTGGGATACGCCCCAGCGCGCGCTGGTGGCCTGGGTTCTGGCGGGCGTGTGGTGCGTGGCTTGCGGCGGCGTGCTGGTGGCCCTGGTGTCGCTGGCGCGCCGGGCCCGCAGCGCCTTCGCGCTCACGCGCCGGGAGCTGGCGCAGGATTGGCATGTGATCAAGGAGCAGCTTTGATGCCGATGGTCCCACCTCAACCCACACCGGAGCAGCAACAGGTGCTCGACCGCATCGTGGCGCAGCGCGAGCGCCTGCGCGCGCGCCGCAATGCCATGCGCAAGGCGCGCGCCGCGGCGGCCACGCCGGGGCGCGTGAACCCCGGGGATCCGCTGCTCGCGCGCCTTGCCACTTTTGCGCGCCTGCATCCCCTGGTGGTCGCGGCCGCGCTGGGCGTTGCCGCGCTGGCAGGGCCCGGCCGCGTGGTGCGCTGGGCGGGCGTGGTGCTGCCTGCCATCCTGCGCATGCGGCGCGGCTGAGCCAGCCACCGCACCTCATTGCCAAGGGCCGCCACGTGCGGCCCTTGTTCTTGCATCAGCGCATGGCCTGGATGGCGCGCGCGGCGCGGCCCACGAGGGCAGGGCCCTCGTAGATCAGGCCGGTGTAGATCTGCACCACGTCGGCGCCCGCGCGGATCTTGTCGACGGCGTCTTCGGCGCTCATGATGCCGCCCACGCCGACGATGGGGAAGGCCGGGCCCAGCGCGGCGCGCAGCTGGCGGATGACGGCGTTGCTGGCTTCGCGCACGGGCGCGCCGCTCAGGCCGCCGGCCTCGCCCGCGTGAGGCAGGCCCTGCACGGCGTCGCGGGCGATGGTGGTGTTGGTGGCGACCACGCCGTCCATGCCGTGGCGCGTGAGCGTGGCGGCGATCACGGCGACCTGCTCCTCGTTCAGGTCGGGGGCGATCTTCACGAAGATGGGCACGCGCCGGCCCTGGGCGGCGGCCAGCTTCTCGCGGTGGCCGGCAATCGCGCCCAGCAGCGCGTCCAGCGCCTCGTCGCTCTGCAGCGCGCGCAGGTTCTGGGTGTTGGGCGAGCTGATGTTCACCGTCACGTAGTCCGCGTGGGGGTATACGCCCTCCAGGCAGGCGAGGTAGTCGCCCGTGGCCTGCTCGATGGGCGTGGCGGCGTTCTTGCCGATGTTCAGGCCCAGCAGCAGGGGCTTGCCCTGGGCGCGCACCTGCGAGCGGCGCACGTTGGCGATGAAGGCGTCCAGCCCCTCGTTGTTGAAGCCCAGGCGGTTGATGAGCGCGCGCGCCTCGGGCAGGCGGAACATGCGCGGCTTGGGGTTGCCCGGCTGCGCCTTCGGGGTGACCGTGCCCACCTCGACGAAGCCGAAGCCCATGGCGGCCAGGGCGTCGATGCAGCGCGCGTTCTTGTCCAGCCCCGCGGCCAGGCCCACGCGGTTGGGGAAGGTGAGTCCGGCCAGCTGCACGGGATCGCTCACCGTTTCATTGCACCAGGCCCATTGCAGGGGGGTGCGCTGGCCGCGCGCCAGCATGTCCATGGTCAGTTCGTGGGCGGCTTCGGCATCCATGCCGAAGAGAAAAGGGCGGGCGAGGGCGTAGGGAAGTAGGGACATGGGGATAATTGCGGATTCACTCGCGATTCTCCCCCATGACTGCACCCACCTCCCTCTCCCAAGACGAACTCAAGACCCTGGTCGGCCGGGCCGCGCTGGACTACGTGGTGCCCGGCGAGATCGTGGGCGTGGGCACAGGCTCCACGGTCAACAAGTTCATCGATGCGCTGGCGGCGGTCAAGGAGCGCATCGGCGGCGCGGTGTCGAGCTCGGAGGCCAGCACCGCGCGGCTCAAGGCGCTGGGCATCCCGGTGCTCGACGCCAACGAGGTGGCCTCGCTGTCGGTCTACATCGACGGCGCCGACGAGATCGACGGCCGCGGCTACATGGTCAAGGGCGGCGGCGCGGCGCTCACGCGCGAGAAGATCGTGGCGGCGCTGGCGCAGCGCTTCGTCTGCATCGCGGACGAGTCCAAGCTGGTCAGCGTGCTGGGCGCCTTCCCGCTGCCGGTCGAGGTGATTCCCATGGCCGCGTCGCAGATCACGCGGCGCTTCGCATCGCTGGGCGGGCAGGCCACGCTGCGCCTCAGGGACGGCCAGCCGCTCGTGACCGACAACGGCCAGCACATCCTGGACGTGCGAGGCCTGGCGATCGGCGACCCGCTGGCGTTCGAGAGCGAGGTGAACCAGTGGCCCGGCGTGGTCACCGTGGGCGTGTTCGCGCACCAGAAGGCCCATGTGTGCCTGCTGGGCACCGCCCAGGGCGTGCGCACGCTCAAGTTCTGAAGATCAGAAGACGATGCCCGCCGGGTTGGCGGGCGTGCGGCCGGTGGCCGGCTTGGCAGGCGCCGGGGTGCGCGCCGCGGGTGCCGGCGCGTTCTCTGCAGCCGGTGCCGCGGGCCTGGCCTGCACGGCGACGAGCGGGGTTGCCGCGGGGCGGCGGTAGCCGGCGGGCAGCTGCGACTGGCGGGGATAGCCGGCCGCGTCCAGGTACTGGCTCCACTCGCTGTCGGAAAAGCCCTTGAGCTGCTGCCCGCCTATGGTGCCGAACGGCAGGCTGGATTCGCCGCTGAGCCGCCTGAGCGCGTCGATGTCCTCGTTGCTGCCCACGGTGCGCTCCGTGAACGGGACGCCGCGGTTGACGAGCAGGTTGCGCGCGCTGTCGCAGGGCGCGCAGTCGCTGCCGGTGTACAGCGTCACGGGAAAGCGCGCGGCGATCTGGCGCAGCTGGTAGGGCAGGGCGTCGCTGCCGCCGCCGCTGCCGTGCGGGCCGGCGCCGACCGGCGCGGTTTCGGCGCTGGCGGCGGGCGGGCGGTCGGAGAACGTGACCCTGCCATCCGGCCCGACGATGCGGTAGACCTGCTGGGCCTGCGCGGCCAGTGCCAGCAGCGTGCAGGCGGCCGCCGCGGCGGCATGGCGGATGACGGTCATGCAGGTGCTCCTCGTGTCTTGCCCGATTTCAAAAATCATAGCTGCTGGCGCTTGGCATGCATTGGTTTCAGATGGAAAACAATCTTGAACCATTGACTGGAAAGCGCTGGCAGCTCACTTTTTCATGATGCCATGCCCTGGTGGCGCAGCAGCGCGTCCAGCGTGGGCTCGCGGCCGCGGAAGGCCTTGAAGGACTCCATCGCGGGGCGGCTGCCGCCGGCCTCCAGGATGCTCTGGCGGTAGCGCCGGCCGGTCCCGATGTCGGGCATGCCGTCCTCGCCGGTGGTTTCCTCGAAGGCGGCGTAGGCGTCGGCCGAGAGCACCTCGGCCCACTTGTAGCTGTAGTAGCCGGCCGCGTAGCCGCCCGCGAAGATGTGGCTGAAGCTGTGGGCCGTGCGGCTGAAGGCCGGGGGCCTGAGCACCGCGACCTCGTCGCGCACGCGTTCGAGCAGGGGCCGCGGGTCGTCCTTCGGGTCGTGCTCGGTGTGCAGCAGCATGTCGAACAGCGCGAACTCGATCTGGCGCAGCGTCTGCATGCCGGCCTGGAAGTTCTTGGCCGCGATCATCTTGTCGTAGAGCGCGCGCGGCAGGGGCTCGCCCGTCTCCACGTGGGCGGTCATGTGCCTGAGCACCTCCCACTCCCAGCAGAAGTTCTCCATGAACTGGCTGGGCAGCTCCACGGCATCCCATTCCACGCCGCTGATGCCCGAGACGTCGCGCTCGTTCACCTGCGTGAGCATGTGGTGCAGGCCGTGGCCGAACTCGTGGAACAGGGTGATCACGTCGTCGTGCGTGAGCAGCGGCGGGCGGCCCTGCACGCCCTCGGCGAAGTTGCACACCAGGTGCGCCACGGGCGTCTGCAGCTGGCCCGTGTCGGGGCGCAGCCAGCGCGCGCGGGCGTCGTCCATCCAGGCGCCGCCGCGCTTGCCCTGGCGGGCGGGCTGGTCCAGGTAGAACTGGCCTACCAACTGGCCGCCCCGCTCGATGCGGTAGAACTCCACGGCGGGGTTCCACACGGGGGCCTGGTCGGGGCGGATGGCGACCTCGAACAGCGTCTCGACGATCTTGAACAGGCCGGCCAGCACCTTGGGCGCCGGGAAGTACTGCTTGACCTCCTGCTCGCTGAAGGCGTAGCGCGCCTCCTTGAGCTTTTCGGAGACGTAGGGCCAGTCCCAGGGCTGCGGGTCGGGCAGGTTCAGCTGCCCGGCGGCGAAGGCGCGCAGGTCGGCCACGTCCTTCTCAGCGAAAGGGCGCGCGCGGCGCGAGAGGTCGCGCAGGAAGTGCGTGACCTGCTCCGGCGTGTGGGCCATCTTGGGCACCAGCGACACCTGGCCGAAGTTGCCGTAGCCCAGCAGCCGCGCCTCTTCCTGGCGCAGCGCCAGGATCTCGGCCATGACGGCGCTGTTGTCGAAGCGCACGGCGTCGCCCGCGGCCTGGTCGGAGGCGCGCGTGACGTAGGCGTGGTAGAGCGTCTCGCGCAGCGCGCTGCTCCTGGCGAACTGCATCACCGGCAGGTAGCAGGGCATCTTCAGCGTGAGCTTGTAGCCCTCCTTGCCCTCTCCTTCGGCCGCGGCGCGCGCGGCCTGGACGACGTCGGCGGGCACGCCTTCGAGCGCATCGGCGCTCGCGTAGCAGGCGAAGGTGTCGGTGGCGTCGAGCACGTTTTCGCTGAACTTCTGCTGCAGCTCGGCCTGGCGTTCCTGGATGGCCGCGAAGCGCTGCTTGGCCGCGCCCTGCAGCTCGGCGCCCGAGAGCCGGAAGTTGCGCATGGCGTTGCTGAGGGCCTGGCGCTGCTCGGCGTTGAGCGTGGCCGGGTCGATGGCCTTGTACTTGGCGTACAGGCGCTCGTCGGCGCCCAGGCGGGTCCAGAACTCGGTGACCCGGGGCAGGGCGGCGTTGTAGGCGGCGCGCAGCTCGGGCGTGTCGGCCACGCTGCTCAGGTGGCTCACGGCGCCGAAGGAGCGGCCCAGCTCCTCGGTGGCCACGTCGAGCACGCGGGCGACCGAGTCCCAGCGCGCCGGGAAGTCCGTCTGGGTGACGGTTTCCAGCGCGGCGTCGGCGCGTGCTAGCAGCCGGTCCACGGCCGGAGCCACGTCGGCCGGCGTGATGCGATCGAACGGGATGTGGCCGGAGAAGTCGAGGAGGGGGTTGTTCATGCGGGTTTAGATGGCGTCGCCATGCAGGGGTTCAAGCTCGGAGGCGCTCTGCCGCTTCCAGCGTGTTGACCAGCAGCATGGTGATGGTCATGGGGCCGACGCCGCCGGGCACCGGGGTGATGTAGCCGGCCACTTCCTTCACGCCGTCGAAGTCCACGTCGCCGCAGAGCTTGCCCTCGTCGTTGCGGTTCATGCCCACGTCGATGACCACGGCGCCGGGCTTGACCATGCCAGCCGTGAGCACGTTGCGTTTGCCCACGGCGGCGACCACGATGTCGGCCTGGCGCGTCATGGCGGCCAGGTCCGCCGTGCCGCTGTGGCAGACGGTGACCGTGGCGTTGGCCGCCAGCAGCATCATGGCCATGGGCTTGCCGACGATGTTGCTGCGGCCGATGACCACGGCGTGCTTGCCGCGCAGGTCCTTCATGCCGATGGATTCGAGCATCTTCATGCAGCCATAGGGCGTGCAGGCCTTGAAGCCGACCTCGCCCACCATGAGCGCGCCGGCGCTCGCGACGTGGAAGCCGTCCACGTCCTTCAGGGGCGAGATGGCTTCGATGACCTTGTGGTCGTCGATGTGCTTGGGCAATGGCAGCTGCACCAGGATGCCGTGGATGGCCGGGTCGTTGTTCAGCGCCTCGACGCGCGCGAGCAGCTCGGCTTCTGTCATGCCGGCGTCGTACTTCTCCAGCACCGAGTGGAAGCCCACGTCCTCGCAGGCCTTGACCTTGTTGCGCACGTAGACCTGGCTGGCCGGGTTCTCGCCCACCAGCACGACGGCCAGGCCCGGGGTGATGCCGCGCGCCTTCAGTGCTTGGGTGCGCTGGGCGACTTGCGCGCGCAGCTGGCGCGAGAGGGCGTTGCCGTCAATCAGTTGGGCAGTCATGTCTGGATTTTCGAGAGATACAAATGAAAAAGCTGCCTAGCGCTTGATAGGTGCGCGCCGGCAGCTGCGGAAATAATAGCGATCAGGCCTTGGCTGCTTGCTGCCCCAGGGCGATCTTGAGCAGGTCCGCCACGGTGTTGGCGTTGAGCTTTTCCATGATGTTGGCGCGGTGCGCCTCCACGGTCTTGATGCTGATTCCCAGGTCGTCGGCGATCTGCTTGTTCAGGCGGCCGGCGACGATGCGCTCGAGCACCTGGGCCTCGCGGCCGGTGAGCTTGGACAGCAGCGCGTCGCGGCTGGCGGCCTGCTGGTGGCCGGCGAAGGCCTCGCGGGCGTGGTCCAGCATGCGCTCGACCAGGCCGAGCAGCTCTTCCTCGTCGAAGGGCTTCTGGATGAAGTCCAGCGCGCCCTTCTTCATGGTGTTGACGGCCATGGGCACGTCGCCATGGCCGGTGATGAACACGATGGGCAGGGGCGACTTGCGCTCCACCAGCCGGTCCTGCAGCTCCAGGCCGGTCATGCCGCCCATGCGGATGTCCACGATCAGGCAGGCCACCTCGCGCGGGTCGTAGCGGGTGAGGAAGGACTCGGCCGAATCAAAGCAGCGCACGCGGTAGTCCTTGCCTTCGAGCAGCCACTGAAGTGAATCGCGGACGGCTTCGTCGTCATCGACGACATAGACGGTGCCTTTTTTCGGAATCAAGCTCATGCAATAGTCCCAGGGGTTGGCGTTGCTGCGGAATTGATAGTGGTCTCGGCCGTGTTGGCGAGCGGCAGCCAGAAAGAGAACCGGCAACCGGTGACCTCGCCGGCATTGTAGAGGTTCTCGGCATGCATGCGTCCGTGGTGCGATTCGACGATGCTGCGGCACAGGTTCAGGCCGATGCCCATGCCCTCGCTCTTGGTGGAGAAGAAGGCCTCGAACAGGTGGGCCAGCACCTCGGGCGCCAGGCCCCTGCCGGTGTCCTGCACCGAGAACTCGATCACGTCGCAGCCGTCCACCTGGCGCGGCACCACGCGCAGCTCCACGCTGCGCAGCGCCGGCGGGCGCTGGGCCTGGGCGATGGATTCGGCGCCGTTCTTCATCAGGTTGATCAGCACCTGCTCGATCAGGATGGTGTCGGCCATGACCTGGGGCAGGCGGGCCGCCACGTAGTGCGTCAGGCGCACGTTGTGGCGGCGCAGTTCGATGCTGGCCAGCTCCAGCGCCTCGCCGACCATCTCGTGTACGTCGGCCAGCGTGCGGTTGGGTTCGCTCTTCTTCACGAAGGCGCGGATGCGCTGGATGATCTGGCCCGCGCGCTGGGCCTGGTGGGCGGTCTTCTGCAGCGCCGCGAGCAGGGCCTCCTCGCTGAGCTGGCCGCCCTTGATGCGCGAGACCATGCCGCTGCAGTAGTTGCTGATGGCGGTGAGCGGCTGGTTGAGCTCGTGCGCCACGCTGGACGCCATCTCGCCCATGGTGATGAGGCGGCTCACCGATTCGGCGCGCTCTGCCTGGCGCGCCGCCTGCTCCTCGGCCTGGCGGCGCGGCGTGATGTCGGTGGCGATCACCATCTGCGCCAAGCGCCCGTCCACCCAGTTCAGGTAGCGCGAGCGCACCTCCAGCCACTTGCCCAGGTCGGGCCGGTAGATCTCGGCGTTCTCCGAGCGGGCATGGGCCAGGGGATCGATGGACAGCAGGCCCATGAGGCTGTCGTCCCCGCCTTCGTCCACCCCGCCGCCGCCGCCGTGCGCGGGCAGCACGCCCGCCTGCGCGACCATTTCCAGGTGGCCGCCGGTTTGCGAGCCGAACCACTGGCGGTACAGGCGGTTGGCGAACAGCAGCTCCTGGCTGCCCAGGGGAGCGACGGACACCGAGGCGTCCAGCGCCTCGAGCACGATGGTGAAGCGCTCGTGCGAGGCCGTGAGCTGCTCGCGCACGCGGTTGGGCTCGGTGATGTCCGTCATCGACGTCATCCAGCCGGTCTGCTGGCCGCGGGCATCGATCAGCGGCGAGACGTACAGGCGCGCGTCGAACAGCGTGCCGCTCTTGCGCCGCACGCGCACCTGGAAGCCCCCGGGCACGGTTTTGCCGGCAAGCTCCTCGCGCAGGTTGGCGTGCAGCCTCTCGTACTCGGCCTCGGGCCAGTAGCTGTAGGGCGGGGTCTGGCCGATCAATTCGGCCTGGGTCCATCCCGTCATCTGGCAGAAGGCGGCGTTCACGTAGGTGATGCGGCCCTCCAGGTCCAGCGCGCGCATGCCGGTGAGGATGGAGTTTTCCATGGCGCGGCGGAAATTGGTTTCCGCCACCAGCGCCTGCTGGGCCTGCATGCGCCGGCGCGTATGGCGCCAGGTGGCGATCAGCATCCACGTGGTCATGGCGCTCAGCGTGCCCACCAGCCAGAACAGGCCGCTGCCCACCATGCCCAGCGAGGTGCGATAGGCCTGGGCGCGCAGCACCAGGCCATTGCCCACGGGGGATACCGGTATCTCGTACTCGTTGGCCTTGGTGGTCCAGGGCAGCAGGGCGTTGTGCCGGGGGGCGAGCGGCGTGCCGGCCAGTATGCGCCCCTGGCCGTCGACGAGCGTGACGGCATAGCGCGCCAGCACCTCCGTGGGCGTGGCGTAGCGCAGCAGGCTGTCGATCGAGTATTCGGCCAGCACCACGCCGCCAAACTTGCCCTGCGGCGACAGCGGCACCTGCAGCTGCAGCAGGGGCGTGGCGTCGTCGGTGCCGCCGGCCTCGGGCTGGGAGTACATGGGCTGCTGCATGTCGCGCGCCAGCCTGAAGAGGTCTGCCGCCTCGCCGGTCTTGAGCACTTCGCCGTTCACGCGCAGCTGGTTGCTCGTCACCGTGGGGGCGGCGTGGCTCGCGCGGATGCGCCGGCGCTCGTCGATCCAGGTGATGGCCTGCAGCTCGGGGTATTGGCTGATGAGCGCCTCGGCGCGGCCCACGAAGTCGGCGCGCGTGAGTTCCTCGTTGGAGAGGTCGCGCGCGATGCGCATGACCTGCTCCTGGCGTTCGAGCAGGCGCAGGCGCACGCGCTGCTGGGCGTATTCCACGTCGCGCTTGAGGGCTTCCTTTTCGCGCTCGACTTCTTCCGTGCGCAAATACCAGAAGGACACCGCGATGGCGGCCATGAACATCAGCACGGACGCCAGGGGCGCCAGCGCGGCAAAGCGGTCCTGGCGCCCGGGCGAGAGGCTGCGCCACCAGGCACGCCACCAGCGGGCCGGTGCTCTCACGGCGGAGGCGGTCGGGGTGGCAGGCGCGTCGGCAGAGTCCATGGGTGTCAGTTTAGAGCGTGCCATGGCACTTTTGCGGGCAGGGCAGAGTCACGGCACGCTCCAGGGCCTGGCTGGATGCGATTTCATCTGAAGAAATAATGTGCGTCCGCAGCAATATTTCATATTAAGAAATCAATGGGCACCATTTGAAATTTTAAAAAACTATGAGAAACTTGGGGCAATATTCCACCCGCCACCATGGATTCACAAGGAGACCACCGGCTATGTCCGATACAACCAAAGGCCTGAGCGCAAGCGACATCGATCAACAAGAGACACGCGAATGGCTGGAAGCGCTCTCCGCGGTGATCGAGAAGGAGGGACCGGAGCGTGCCCACTTCCTGCTGGAGCAGTTGCTCGAGCAGGCGCGCCAGAGCAGCATCGACCTGCCGTTCTCGGCCAACACGGGCTACGTGAACACCATCGAGCCCGAGCAGGAGGCGCGCTGCCCCGGCAACATCGCGATCGAGAAACGCCTGCGCGCCTACATGCGCTGGAACGCCATGGCCATGGTGGTGCGCGCCAACCGCCTGCATCCCGAGGACGGCGGTGACCTGGGCGGGCACATCGGCTCGTTCGCCTCGCTCGCTTCCATGTGGGGCGCGGGCTTCAACCATTTCTGGCACGCCGAGAGCGAAGGCCACGGCGGCGACTGCATCTACTTCCAGGGCCACAGCGCGCCCGGCATCTACGCGCGCGCCTACCTGGAAGGCCGCATCACCGAGGAGCAGCTGGAGAACTTCCGCCAGGAAGTGGGCGGCAAGGGGCTGTCGAGCTACCCCCACCCCAAGCTCATGCCGGGCTTCTGGCAGTTCCCCACGGTGAGCATGGGCCTGGGCCCGATGATGGCCATCTACCAGGCGCGCTTCCTGAAGTACCTGCACGCGCGCGGCATCGCCAAGACCGACAACCGCAGGGTCTGGGTGTTCCTGGGCGACGGCGAGATGGACGAGCCCGAGAGCAAGGGCGCGATCAGCCTGGCCGCGCGCGAGAACCTGGACAACCTGATCTTCGTCATCAACTGCAATCTGCAGCGCCTGGACGGCCCGGTGCGCGGCAACGGCAAGATCATCCAGGAGCTCGAGGGCGACTTCCGCGGCGCCGGCTGGCATGTGATCAAGCTGCTGTGGGGCAAGGGCTGGGACGAGCTGCTGGCGCGCGACAAGAGCGGCAAGCTCAAGCAGGTGATGATGGAGACGCTCGACGGCGACTACCAGACCTACCGCGCCATGGACGGCGCCTACATCCGCAAGCATTTCTTCGGCAAGTACCCCGAGACGCTCAAGCTCGTCGAGCATCTCTCCGACGACGACATCTGGGAGCTGCGCCGCGGCGGCCACGAGCCCGAGAAGGTCTATGCGGCCTTCCATGCGGCCAATGAACACCATGGCCAGCCCACGGTGCTGCTGGTCAAGACCGTCAAGGGCTACGGCATGGGCAAGGCCGGCGAGGCCAAGAACACCGTGCACCAGACCAAGAAGCTGGACGACGAGGACATCCGCTACATCCGCGACCGCTTCAAC
Organism: Alicycliphilus sp. T452; assembly: GCF_054512775.1. Taxonomy (NCBI): domain Bacteria; kingdom Pseudomonadati; phylum Pseudomonadota; class Betaproteobacteria; order Burkholderiales; family Comamonadaceae; genus Alicycliphilus; species Alicycliphilus sp. T452. The sequence continues at coordinate 93,243 of NZ_JBTNEH010000010.1, read as the reverse complement.
ATCCCGATCCCCGACAGCGAGCTCGACAAGCTGCCCTACTACAAGCCGGCCGACGACACGCCGGAGATGAAGTACCTGCACGAGCGCCGCAAGGCACTGGGCGGCTACCTGCCGCACCGCCGCACCCATGCGGACGAGAGCTTCACCGTGCCCGCGCTCGAGACCTTCAAGGCCATCCTGGACCCCACGACCGAGGGGCGCGAGATCAGCACCACGCAGGCCTACGTGCGCTTCCTCACGCAGCTCTTGCGCGACAAGGCGCTGGGGCCGCGCGTCGTGCCCATCCTGGTGGACGAGGCACGCACCTTCGGCATGGAGGGCCTGTTCCGCCAGATCGGCATCTACAACCCCCTGGGCCAGCGCTACACCCCGGTCGACCGCGACCAGGTCATGTATTACAAGGAGCAGGAGAACGGCCAGATCCTGCAGGAGGGCATCAACGAGGCGGGCGGCATGTGCTCGTGGATCGCGGCGGCCACGTCGTACTCGACGAACAACCGCATCATGATTCCGTTCTTCGTGTACTACTCGATGTTCGGCTTCCAGCGCTTCGGCGACTTCGCCTGGGCCGCGGGCGACATGCAGGCGCGCGGCTTCATCCTGGGCGGCACCAGCGGGCGCACCACGCTCAACGGCGAGGGCCTGCAGCACGAGGACGGGCACAGCCACATCCTGTCGTCCACCATTCCCAACTGCGTGAGCTACGACCCGACCTTCGCGCACGAGGTGGGGGTGATCATGCAGCATGGCCTCAAGCGCATGGTGGAGAAGCAGGAGAACGTCTTCTACTACATCACGCTGCTCAACGAGAACTACCCCATGCCGGGCCTCGTCGCCGGCACCGAGGAGCAGATTCTCAAGGGCATGTACCTGTGCAAGGCCGGCGCGCAAGGCGAGCTGCGCGTGCAACTGCTGGGCTCGGGCTCCATCCTGCGCGAGTCGCTGGAGGCGCAGAAGCTCCTGGCCACCGACTGGGGCGTGCAGTCCGACGTGTGGAGCTGCACAAGCTTCACCGAACTCGCCCGCGAGGGCCAGGACACGGCGCGCTGGAACCTGCTGCACCCGCTGGAGGCGCCGCGTGCGTCCTTCGTGGCCCAGCAGCTCGCGGACCACGGCGGCCCTGTCATCGCATCGACCGACTACATGAAGGCCTTCGCCGAGCAGATCCGCGCCTTCGTTCCGACCGGCCGCTCCTACACCGTGCTGGGCACGGACGGCTTCGGCCGCTCGGACTTCCGCTACCGCCTGCGCGAGCATTTCGAGGTCAACCGCCACTACATCGCCGTGGCCGCGCTCAAATCGCTGGCCGACGAGGGCCGGCTGCCCGCCGCCAAGGTGGCCGAGGCCATTGCCAAGTACGGCATCGACGCCGACAAGATCAACCCGCTGCACGCTTGAGGACCGAGGGAGAGAACCATGGCATTGATTCAGATCCAGGTACCCGACATCGGGGACTTTGACGAAGTGGGCGTGATCGAGCTGCTGGTCAAGCCCGGCGACCAGGTCGCGGCCGAGCAATCGCTGATCACCGTCGAGTCCGACAAGGCTTCGATGGAAATCCCGTCCAGCCACGCGGGCGTCGTGAAGGCGCTCACAGTGAAGCTGGGCGACAAGGTCAAGCAGGGCAGCGTGATCGCCGAACTGGAAACGGCCGACGCGGCCGCTTCCGAGCCGAAACCGGCTCCAGCGCCCGCCAGCCAAGCGCCAGCAGCTGCGGAATCCGTAGCGCCCGCAGCGGCGCCCGCAGCGCCCGCGGCAGGCGGCCCCATCGAGGTGCGCGTGCCCGACATCGGCGACTTCAAGGACGTGGCCGTGATCGAGCTGCTGGTCAAGCCCGGCGACAGCATCCGCGTCGAACAGTCGCTGTTCACCGTCGAATCCGACAAGGCCTCGATGGAGATCCCGTCGCCTGCGGCCGGCGTGCTCAAGGAGCTCAAGGTCCAGCTGGGCGACAAGGTCAACATCGGGGACCTGGTGGCGGTACTCGAAGGCGCCGCCCCCGCGGCCCAGGCGGCAGCGCCCGCCGCGCCGGCGCCTGCCCCCGCGGCGGCACCAGCCGCGCCCGTGGCTGCCGCAGCTGCAGCACCGGCGCCCGCGCAGTCCGCGCCCGCGCACGACCCCACGGCGGCGCCGTCGGGCCAGCTGCCGCACGCCAGCCCCTCGGTGCGCAAGTTCGCCCGCGAACTGGGCGTGCCGCTGGCCGAGCTCAAGGGCACGGGCCCCAAGGGCCGCATCACGGCCGAGGACGTGCAGTCCTTCACCCGCGCCGTCATGAGCGGCGCCGTGCAGACCCAGGCCCAGGCCGCCAGGGCCCCGGCCGGCGGCGGCAGCGGGGTGGGCATGGACCTGCTGCCCTGGCCCAAGGTGGACTTCAGCAAGTTCGGCGCGATCGAGTGCAAGGATCTTTCGCGCATCAAGAAGATCAGCGGCGCCAACCTGCACCGCAACTGGGTGATGATCCCGCACGTCACCAACAACGACGAGGCCGACATCACCGAGCTCGAAGCCTTCCGCGTCTCCACCAACAAGGAGAACGAGAAGAGCGGCGTCAAGGTCACCATGCTGGCCTTCGTCATCAAGGCCGTCGTCGCCGCGCTCAAGAAATTCCCCGAGTTCAACACCAGCCTGGACGGCGACACCCTGGTCTACAAGAGCTACTACCACATCGGCTTCGCGGCCGACACGCCCAACGGCCTGGTGGTTCCCGTGCTCAAGGACGCCGACAAGAAGGGCATCCTGCAGATCAGCCAGGAGATGAGCGAGCTGGCCAGGAAGGCGCGCGACGGCAAGCTGGGCGCGGCCGACATGCAGGGCGGATGCATGTCCATCTCGTCGCTCGGCGGCATCGGCGGCACGCACTTCACGCCCATCATCAACGCGCCCGAGGTCGCGATCCTGGGCCTGTCCAAGGGCCAGATGAGGCCCGTGTGGGACGGCAAGCAGTTCGTTCCGCGCCTCATGCTGCCGCTGTCGCTGTCGTACGACCACCGCGTGATCGACGGCGCCGCGGCCGCGCGCTTCAACGCCTACCTCGGCCAAGTGCTGGCGGACTACCGCCGCATCCTGCTGTGAAGGAGACATCGTCATGGCAGTGATTGACATCAAGGTGCCGGACATCGGCGACTTCGCCGAGGTCGGCGTGATCGAAGTGCTGGTGCAGGTGGGCGACACCATCAAGGCCGAGCAAAGCCTGGTCACGGTGGAGAGCGACAAGGCCTCCATGGAAATCCCCAGCAGCCATGCCGGGGTGGTCAAGGAGCTCAAGGTCAAGCTGGGCGACAAGGTGGCCGAGGGCTCGGTGCTGCTGACGCTGGAGGTGACCGAGGGCGCGGCCGCGCCCGCGGCCGCACCGGCACAGGAAAAACCGGCTCCGGCGCCCGCCAGCCAAGCGCCGGCAGCTCCTGTCGCGATAGCAAGCAGCTTCGGCGGCACGGCGGACCTGGAGTGCGACGTGCTCGTCCTGGGCGGCGGCCCCGGCGGCTACTCCGCCGCGTTCCGCGCGGCCGACCTGGGCCTGAAGGTCGTGATCGTCGAGCGCTACGCGACGCTGGGCGGCGTGTGCCTCAACGTGGGCTGCATCCCGTCCAAGGCGCTGCTGCACGTCGCGGCCGTGATGGACGAGGTGAGCCACCTGAAGAGCGCGGGCATCGACTTCGGCGCGCCGCAGGTCAACGTGGACGGCCTGCGCGGCCACAAGGAAAAGGTCATCGGCAAGCTGACCGGGGGCCTTGCCGCCATGGCCAGGATGCGCAAGGTGACCGTGGTGCGCGGCTACGGCAGCTTCGTCGGCGCGAACCACGTCGAGGTGGAGGAAACCTCGGGCACCGGCCAGGACAAGACCGGCGGCAAGAAGGTCGTGGCGTTCAAGAAGGCCATCATCGCCGCGGGCTCGCAGGCCGTGCGCCTGCCCTTCATGCCCGACGATCCGCGCGTGGTCGATTCCACCGGCGCGCTTGCGCTGGCGGGCGTGCCGAAGCGCATGCTCATCCTCGGCGGCGGCATCATCGGCCTGGAGATGGGCACGGTGTACTCCACGCTGGGCGCGCGCCTGGACGTGGTGGAGATGCTGGACGGCCTGATGCAGGGCGCCGACCGCGACCTCGTCAAGGTCTGGCAGAAGATGAATGCCCACCGCTTCGACAACATCATGCTGAAGACGAAGACCGTGGGCGCCGAGGCCACGCCCGAGGGCATCAAGGTCACGTTCGCCCCGGCCGAGGAGGGCGGTACCGCCCCCGGGCCGCAGACCTACGACCTCGTGCTGCAGGCCGTGGGCCGCACGCCCAACGGCAGGAAGATCGGCGCCGAGAAGGCCGGCGTGGCCGTGACCGACCGCGGCTTCATCAACGTGGACATCCAGATGCGCACCAACGTGCCGCACGTCTTCGCCATCGGCGACATCGTGGGCCAGCCCATGCTGGCGCACAAGGCGGTGCACGAGGCGCACGTGGCGGCGGAGGTCATCGCCGGCGAACTGCAGGGCGACAAGGCGCTGGCATCCGCCGCGTTCAACGCCCGCGTGATCCCGAGCGTGGCCTACACCGACCCCGAGGTCGCCTGGGTGGGCCTGACCGAAGACCAGGCCAAGGCCCAGGGCATCAAGGTCAGGAAGGGCCTGTTCCCCTGGACGGCCTCGGGCCGCGCGATCGCCAACGGCCGCGACGAGGGCTACACCAAGCTGCTGTTCGACGACAGCCCCGAGGCGCACGGCCACGGCCGTATCCTTGGCGGCGGCATCGTCGGCACGCACGCGGGCGACATGATCGGCGAGATCGCCCTGGCCATCGAGATGGGCGCGGACGCCGTGGACATCGGCAAGACCATCCACCCGCACCCCACGCTGGGCGAGAGCATCGGCATGGCCGCCGAGATCGCCCACGGCAGCTGCACGGACGTGCCGCCGCAGCGCAAGTAACGCTACTTTTCTCGTAGCTGGCCGCGCAGGCTCCGCAAGGGCCGCGCGGCTTTTTTATTCCATTCCTGCCTACAGGTTTAAACTGCCGTTGATTTCAGCAGTTTGCGTGCGATTCATTGCCTAAACATTGAAAACCAAGGAGGCAGGCTCGATGAAATCAAACCTTGCACTGATTCTGCTGGCGGGCCTGCCCGCCCTGTGTAATGCGCAGCAGGTGCCTGCGATACCGGGAGGACTTCCCAGAGACCCCGGCCCTAGCGCACAAAGGCCCGATATTCCCAGAAATCCCCCCGGAACTTTCGGATCGGACCAGGAGGCGCTCATGCAGCAGAGGCTGCTGATAAACAGCCAGACGGAGGCCATCAAGGAACTGGCGCAGCAAATGAAGCTGCTCGAGCAAAGAGTCAAGAAACTGGAAGACAAGGGGGCGTCAAATGGCCATTGAAGACGCGCTAGCCGCCATGGACAAGGCCCAGAACGCCTTCAACCAGACCGTTGCATCGGCATCTGGATCGTCGGTCCAGCCTTGGTCCGAGTCCTTGGTGAAATATCTTTCAATATCGGTTCTCGGTTTCATGATGGTCTCGCTGATTCTTTGCACCACCTTGCTGTGGAGGCGCAATGCGGAGGCGTCGGAAATCCTGAGGACATTCGGAATCCTGAGTATCGTGGGACTTTCGGCCCTGCTATTGATCACCGGCTTCAGCAACGAGCAACTCACGCCGATAGTAGGCCTTTTTGGCGCCATCGCAGGTTATCTCCTGGGAAAGGATGCCAGGCCAGGTGGGTCAGGAGGCGGCAATACCTGAGGTGAGAACCGTGGATCCACCGCACCATGGAAACGGCTGTCATCACCTCCCTCATCGCCGGTGTGTTCTCACTGGCAACGGCGCTTGGCTCGGTGTGGCTGAAACACCATCTTGAGAGTCGCGATTCCAAGCCTGCCAATACGCCATCGCCATCGCCCCTGGCCCCGGCTCGCAAGGGCGAGCCCCCCGCAGTTCCCCGGCGCCCGCTTGGCCTGCTTCTCGGGCGGGCCGCGGCGGTCATCGCAACAGGGGTCTTCCTGGGCGCCGTCAGCCGGGGCGTGCGCAATTGGCTCCCCGGCCCTGTCCACTATGAGGCGATCGCTTCTCTGGCACTGCTGGCCCTCGTGTCCCTGGTACTTGCCTTGGCCCGGCAGGCGCGCCATCTGTCGTACCAGCTCGAAGTGTTTTCGTTGTGGGCCGCCTTCCTGGCGGGGTGGTCCCTGATTCACCGTTCGGTCTGGAGCGATGCGGTATTCAGCTTCGGCATGGGGTGGCTCGCCTGTGCCGTCGTGGGCAGCGTCGTCATCGCGTCCAGACAGCGCAACGCGGCCTGACCCTGCCGGCAAGAACACGAATATCCGGGGATGCTGTGCCCCCGCAGCGCAAGCGGCACACCTACAATCGTGGCAGCGCTGTCAAATCAATAGCGCCCCGCGCAGTTACCAAAAGGGCTGCGCGGCTTTTTATCTATAAAACACAAGGAGATGGACCCATGTTCAAGAAGATCGCCGTGGCGATGACCGCCGCTCTGGCTTTTTCGGGCGCCGCGCTCGCGGCATGGCCCGAGCGGCCCGTCACGCTCGTCGTGCCGTTCCCGCCGGGGCAGGCCACGGACATCTTCGCCCGCGCGCTGGCGGAAAGGCTGGGCCCCCGGCTGGGGCAGGCCATCGTGGTGGAGAACAAGGCGGGCGCGGGCAGCAACATCGGCTCCGAGCAGGTGGTGCGTGCCAAGCCGGACGGCTACACGCTGCTGGTGGCCGGCAGCGCCATGGCGGTGAACCAGACGCTCTACCGCAAGGTGAACTTCGACCCGCGCAAGGACCTGCAGGGCATCACGCTCGTGGCCAAGGTGCCGCTGGTGTTCCTGGCGCATCCGGGCAGCGGCATCAAGTCCATGCAGGGCCTGGTGGCCAGGGCCCGCGCCGAGCCCGGCAAGCTGAGCTACGCGAGCGCCGGCATCGGCGGCACGCAGCACCTGAGCGCCGAGATGGTCAAGGCCCGCGCGAAGATCGAGATCGAGCACATCCCCTACAAGGGCAGCGGCCCGGCGCAGGCCGATTTCATCGGCGGGCAGGTGCCGCTGATGGTGGATTCGGTCACGGCGGGGCTCGCCAACATCCAGGCGGGCAAGGCCGTGCCGCTGGGCGTCACCTCCAGCACGCGCTCGTCCCAGCTGCCCGACGTGCCCACCATCGCCGAATCGGGCCTGCCCGAGTTCAAGGGCTTCGAGGCCGTCGGCTGGCTGGGCCTGATGGCGCCCAAGGGCACGCCGCAGGCCATCATCGACACGCTCAACCGCGAGGCGGTGGGCATTCTGCGCAGCGCGGAGATGCAGAAGTTCATCCGCGACCGCGGCTCCGAGCCCGCGCCCACCACGCCGCAGGAGATGGACCAGTTCGTCGCCAGCGAGATCGTGGAGTGGGGCAAGGCGGTGAAGCAGTCCGGGGCTTCGGTGGACTGAACGCGAATCTTCTGGAATGGCGGGTTGTGGCGCATTTCTCCAATTGCGCCATAATCGCGCCATCATGAGTCCCCCCGCCGATACCGCCAATCCGCCTGCTTCGCCGCATCTCCTGCTGCGGGCATTGCGCGGTGCGGGTCTGCAGGGCGCCTCCGTGGCGCAATTATTGGCGCAATTACCCGGCATACCGCGCCGCACGGCCCAGCGCTGGCTGGCGCAATGCGTGGAGGCAGGGCAGGCCCGCGCCATCGGGGCAGGGCGGGGGCGGCGCTACGTGGCCGTGCGCGCCATGCCGTTGCCTGCCGCCGTGCACCAGGTGCGCGAGAGCGCCGCGCCCCCTTGGAGCACCGACGACCTGCCCGGCAGCCTCGCGCTCTCGCCCGAGGGGCGCGAGGTCTGGGCCTACGTAAGCCAGCCGCTCACGGCCCGCGCGCCCGTGGGCTACCAGCGCGACTGGATCGACGGCTACGTACCCGGGCGCACCTTCTACCTGCCCGAGCCCGTGCGGCGCCAGCTGCACGCCATGGGGCGCACGCCCGACGAGCAGGCCCCGGCGGGCACGTACAGCCGCGCGGTCCTCGACCGGCTGCTGATCGACCTGTCCTGGGCGTCGAGCCACCTGGAGGGCAACACCTATTCGCGCCTGGACACGCGCGAGCTGATCCGCCATGGCACGGCGGCCGAGGGCAAGGCGCGCGTCGAGACGCAGATGATCCTGAACCACAAGGCCGCGATCGAGCTGCTGGTGGACGCGTCGGCCCAGCCCGGCCCGCCGTTCAGCCGCTACCTGCTGATGAACCTGCACGCCACCCTGGCCGAGAACCTGCTGCCCAACCCGGCCGACGAGGGCCGGGTGCGCCAGCATGCGGTGGACATCGGCCAGAGCGTGTTCCGCCCGCTCGACGCGCCGCAGGTGCTCGACGAACTGGTCGACGTGCTCATCGCCAAGGCCAACGCCATCGCCGACCCGTTCGAACAGGCCTTCTTCATGATGGTGCACCTGCCGTACCTGCAGCCCTTCGCCGACATCAACAAGCGCACCTCGCGCCTGGCGGCCAACCTGCCGCTGTTCCGCGCCAACCTGTGCCCGCTGACCTTCGTGGACGTGCCGCCCGGGATCTACGCGCGTGCCATGCTCGGCGTGTACGAGATGGGCCGTGTGGAACTGCTGCGCGACCTGCTGGTCTGGGCCTACGAGCGCAGCACGCAGGAATATGTCGCCATCCGCCAGACCCTGGCCGAGCCCGACCCGCTGCGCCTGGCGTGGCGCCAGCTCATCAAGGACACGGTGCACGCCGTCGTCACCCAACCCGGTGCCGACGCCGTGGGCCTGGTGGAGCAGGCCGTGGCCGCTCACGTGCCCGGACCCGAGCGCGCCGCCGTGCAGGCCCTCATCCTCGACGAGCTGCGCCGCCTGCACGAAGGCGTGCTGGCCCGCTACCGCCTGCGGCCCGGGCAGTGGCGGGAGTGGATCGCGGCGCAAGGCGGCTATTGATCTGATAGCTTCCAGGGTCTGCTGTACAAGCGCTGCGGGCCAAAATGATCTGAAAATTTCCCCTTATGCAAGCCCTGCTCGACGCCATTGCCGCCATGCCCCTGCCGGGCGATGCGCGGCGCATCTTCCACGGCCGGGGCGGGCTCCACCCGGGCTGCGAGCAGTGGACGCTCGACGCCTACCCGCCCGTCTTCGTGCTCACCAGCTTCGCGCCGGTAGACGAAGGGTCGCTGGCCGCGGTCGGCGATGCGCTGCGGGCGCGCTGGGCGCAGCTGGCGCCGGGCGAGCCGCTCGACTGGGTGTTCCAGCACCGGGGCGAGGCGCTGCGCCTGCAAGGGCGCAGCGATACGCGGCTGATGGCGGGCGGCGTGCCCGATCCGCACGTCGTCGCCGAAGGCGGGCTGCGCTTTCGCGTGCATGTGCTGCGCGGGCAGAACCACGGGCTGTTCCTCGACATGGCCGAGGGCCGCCGCTGGGTGCGCGAATGGGCTGCGGACTTCAAGGCGCGCGAAGCGGGCGGGGGGCGGGGCGCGCGCGTGCTCAACCTGTTCGCCTACACCTGCGCCTTCTCGGTCGCCGCGCTGGCGGGCGGCGCGGCCCAGGTGGTGAACGTGGACATGGGGCGCGGCGCGATCGCCACGGGGCAGCAGAACCACCGGCTCAACGGCCTGGACGGCGCGAGCTTCCTGGCGCACGACATCTTCGCGTCGTGGGGCAGGATCGCGCGCGGCGGGCCGTACGACCTGGTGATCGCAGACCCGCCCAGCTACCAGAAGGGCAGCTTCGTCGCCGCCAAGGACTATGCGCGCGTGGTGCGCCGCCTGCCCGGCCTGCTGGCGCCCGGCGGCCATGCGCTGCTGTGCCTGAACGCGCCCGAGCTGGGCGAGGGCTTCGTGCGCGGCCTGGTGGGCGACCTGGCGCCGACGCTGGCTTTCGCGGGGCGCGTGCCGAACCCGGCCGCGTTCGCCGACGTGGACGGGGAGCGCGCGCTGAAGGTGCTGGCGTTCAGGGCTTGATGGCCCATTCCATTTAATCGGATGCGGCGGGATCGTCCGGGCTGCCGCTCGCGGCCCGGTGCAGGCCGGCGCCCATGGCCATGCCGCCCATGCCCGCGCCGCCGGCGCCTGCTGCGCCGCCGCCACCGCCGCCGCCACCGCCTCCCGCTCCACGCCGGGCGCCACCTTCTTCCCCGGCGCCCGCGCGGCGCCCGCCGCCCTGGCCGGAGCCGGGGCGCAGCGGGCCTTGCGGGGGAATCTCGGTGCTGGGGGCGATAGGCTCCAGGTCCAGCGCTTCGCGGATGAATTGGCGCAGCGACACGACGAGCGCCGCCGTCTCCACGCTGCGGCCCGCCGCCAGGTCGCGCGCGGCGGCGGCGGCCAGCGCCACCTGCTCGGGCGTGCCCAGCAGGATGACGTCGGACAGGGCGGCCTCCACCGCGTCGCGCGTGCGGCGCTGGCGCTCGGAGCTGGCGGCGGCCTCTGCGGGCCCGGCCTGCCGCAGCTCGTGCAGGTGCGTAGGGCGCACGTGCAGCGACCCGGTGAACGAGCCGCCCAGCGTCTTGTAGGCCGCGATCAGCGTCTTCAGACGCTCGTTGATCTGCCGGTTCTCGCGCTCGCGGCGCTTTTGCATGGTCTGCATGAACAGCAGCCGGATGCCCACCATCAGCAGCGTGGCCAGCAGCAGCCCGAGCAGGGTGGCGAGGGCCGAGGGCCAGGAACTGAAGTCGATCACGGAGCGCATGGGATCGTCGTGGTTTATACGTCAAAAAACCTGCCAGCGCTTGTCCATCAAGCGCTGGCAGCTATTGATCCGGTAGCGCCATGCGCAGGGCCGCGTCCCGCTGCGCCGGCGCCACCGGCGCGATGGGCAGCCGGCTTCCGTCATCGCGCCATCGTAGCGGACGCAGGGCTGGCCAGGATGCGCGCCGCAGGCCGGCCGGGCCACAATCGTGGCATTCCCTGTCTTCAAGCGAGCAATACATGAACACTCCCCGCATTGGCCTGGTCGGCGTAGGCCTGATGGGCCACGGCATCGCACTGAACATCGCGCGCAAGGGCCATGCCCTGACGGTGCTGGAGCACCCCGGCAACCAGCCGCTGGACGAGCTGCGCGCCCTGGGCGTGGCCAGCGCCGCGACGGTGCAGGACCTGGCGCGGCAGGTGCAGGTGCTGATCCTGTGCGTGACAGGCTCGCCGCAGGTCGAGGCCGTGCTGCTGGGAGAACAGGGCGCACTGGCCGCGCTGCAGCCGGGCACGGTGGTGATCGACTGTTCCACGGCCATCCCCGCGTCCACCGAATCGGTGGCCCGCGCCGTGGCGGCGGCCGGGGGCCGCTTCCTGGACGCGCCCATGACGCGCACGCCCAGGGAGGCCGCCGAGGGCCGTCTTAACCTGCTCGTCGGCGGCGACGCCCAGTTGCTGCAGGAATGCTTGCCCCTGCTGCAGTGCTTCGCCGAGAACATCACCCACACCGGCGCCGTGGGCAGCGGCCACCGCATGAAGCTGCTGCACAACTACGTGTCGCTGGGCAGCGTGGCGCTGATCGCCGAGGCCGCCGCCTGCGCGCTGGCCGCGCAGGTGTCGCCGCAGGTGTTCGTGGACGTGCTCGCCAAGGGCGGCGGCGGCGGCGTGGCGCTGGAGCGCCTGCGGCCCTACCTGCTGCAGCAGGACCCGTCCGGGCTGCGCTTTTCCATGTCCAACGCGCTCAAGGACATGGGCTACTACACCACCATGGCGCAGGACGGCGCCGCCGCGCATGGCATCGCCCAGGCCGTGCATGACACCTTCGCCGGTGCCGTGGCCGAGGGCGGGCCGCAGCAGCTGGTGCCGGAGCTGGTTGCAATTTTGGGCAAAAAATCCGTCTAACGCCTGCCCTGCAAGTGCTGGCAGCTATCGAATTGATACTTCCACGGCAAGGCAGTCGCGCAGGATGGCATCCCATTCCTGCGCCTGCACCGGCGTGATCGACAGGCGGTTGCCGCGCTGGAGCACGCGCATCTCACCGAGCGCCGGATGCGCGCGCAGCTCGGCCAGCCCGACGAGCCGCGTCTTGCGGAGCGCCTGCACGTCCAGCAGCAGCCAGCGCGGCTTGCCGGGCGTGGCCTTGGGGTCGTAATAGGGCGATGCGGGGTCGAACTGCGTGGGGTCCGCGCGCACCCCCGAGGCCACGCGCGCGATGCCGGCGATGCCGGGCTCGGGGCAGCTGGAGTGGTAGAACAGCACGCCGTCGCCTACCCGCATCTCGTCGCGCATGAAGTTGCGCGCCTGGTAGTTGCGCACGCCGGTCCAGGGCACGGTGGCCTGCGGGGCGGCCAGGGCGTCGTCGATGGAGCACTCGGCGGGCTCGGACTTCATGAGCCAGTAGCCGGCCGGCCGGCCGGGCGCGATCATGGCTTGCGGCGCAGCAGGTCGTAGAGCACCAGCAGCACGATGGCGCCGATGACGGAGGCGATCCAGCCGGCGGTCTCGCCCTGCTGGTACCAGTGCATGGCGACACCCACGTAGGTGGCGACGAAGGAGCCGGCGACGCCCAGCAGGATGGTCATGAGCCAGCCGAGCTTGTCGTCGCCCGGCTTGATGGCGCGGGCCAGCAGGCCGACGACCAGACCGATCAGCACGATACCGAGAAAATTCATCATGGTGGTGGATGCCTTCGCAGGAGGAATGGGGAAACCCTGGCGGGGGTGGAAGAAGGCTCCACTCTAGGCCCGGCCGCGGCGCCCGCATGTCGGACAAGCGGAGATCTGAATGGAGTTTTCCAATGAAAACCGGCCGCGACAGGGCGGCCGGTGGCTGGGATGTTCGCTGCCCGTCAGCGCGGCACCGAGGCCGTGATGGCGGCGGCGGCCGCGTCGGCATCGTCCTGCGTGACCCGGCGGGCGCCATTGAAGCGGCGCTGCCAGTAGGACGCGCCCATGTCCTCCACGCGGACCTTGGCGCCCGAGCGCGGGGCATGGATGAACTTGCCATCGCCCACGTAGATGCCGACGTGGCTGAAGGCCCGGCGCATGGTGTTGAAGAACACCAGGTCGCCCGGCTGCAGGTCTTTCTTGTCAATGACTTCGGTGGCCGCGGCCTGCTCGTTGGCGCGGCGCGGCAGCACCATGCCCTTGGCCTGCTCGTAGATGGTGCGCACGAAGCCGCTGCAGTCGAACCCCGTTTCCGCGCTGCTGCCGCCGCGGCGGTAGGGCACGCCGATGAAACCCATGGCGGTGGAGATCAGGTCGGAGGTGCGGTCGGCGACGTTGTGGCGCATTTCCTGCAGCTGCACGACCAGGCCACGTTCGGCCAGCATGCGCTCCATCTCGTCCGCAGGAGCTGCGTAAGCATTCGCGCAAAATAGTAACAAAAAGAAGAACCGGCGGAACATGGAGCGCGAGGGTACCACGGGAATGGCCGGCGGCGCCCCCCGGAATGTCGCAGATTGTTGATTTGCTTGAATTTCAATGAGGTGCGCCACCCCATAGGCATTACCTTGCAAGCGGTGCCGGGCCACGGCGAAATGCTCGCAAGTGGGATGGAAGGCGTTGCCCGTCCGTGGGGGTGTTGGGCCTTTTTTCGGCTCATGTCGGTGTTTAATTGCTGTCTCGATGTTTTTACGGCAATAAACAAAAGGCATTTGGGTGCTGTGCGCATGGTTGTTTTTCATGTGCTATCGCTCCTCCGCCGCGGAACTGCTTCCCGATGACCCACGAAACCCCGCCACCGGGCCAGGACCGGCACGGCCACGCTGGCCTGCAGCGCCATCTCACCCATCGCCATATCCAGCTCATCGCCATCGGCGGCGCCATAGGCACGGGCCTGTTCATGGGCTCGGGCAAGACGATCAGCCTGGCGGGGCCGTCGATCGTGTTCGTGTACGCGATCATCGGCACGATGCTGTTCTTCGTGATGCGCGCGATGGGGGAGTTGCTGCTGTCCAACCTGCGCTACAAGTCGTTCATCGACTTCGCGTCCGACCTGCTGGGGCCCTGGGCCGGCTTCTTCACGGGGTGGACCTACTGGTTCTGCTGGATCGTCACCGGCATCGCCGACGTGATCGCCATCTCGTCCTATGCCCAGTTCTGGTTCCCCGGCCTGCCGCAATGGGCGCCGGCCCTGTTGTGCGTGGGCCTGCTGCTGGGCCTGAACCTGCTGACGGTGAAGCTGTTCGGCGAGATCGAGTTCTGGTTCGCCATGATCAAGATCGTGGCCATCGTCGCGCTGGTGGGCACGGGCCTGGCCATGGTGGCCGGCGGCTTCGTCTCGCCCGCGGGGCGCGCCGCCAGCTTGGCCAACCTGTGGAACGACGGCGGCATGTTCCCGCATGGGGCCATGGGCTTCTTCGCGGGCTTCCAGATCGCGGTCTTCGCCTTCGTGGGCATCGAGCTGGTGGGCACCACGGCGGCCGAGGCGGAGGACCCCGAGCGCACGCTGCCGCGCGCGATCAACTCGATCCCGGTGCGCATCATCGTGTTCTACGTCTGCGCGCTGATCGCCATCATGGCCGTGACGCCCTGGCGCGACGTGGTGCCGGGCAAGAGCCCCTTCGTCGAGCTGTTCGTGCTGGCCGGCCTGCCCGCCGCGGCCGGGGTGGTCAATTTCGTGGTGCTGACGTCGGCCGCGTCGTCGGCCAACGGCGGGGTGTTCTCCACCAGCCGCATGCTCTACGGGCTGGCGCTCAAGGGCGACGCGCCGCGGGCGTTCCACCGGCTGTCGCGCGCCGGCGTGCCTGCGCGCGGCCTGCTGTTCTCCTGCGCGTGCCTGCTCGCCGGCGCCTTCCTGATGTGGGTCGTTCCCGACCTGGTGCAGGCCTTCACGCTGGTGACCACGGTGTCGGCCATCCTGTTCATGTTCGTGTGGTCGCTGATCCTGCTGTCCTACATCGCCTACCGGCGCCGGCGCCCGGGGCTGCATGCGGCCTCCAAATACAGGATGCCGGGCGGCGTGGCCATGTGCTGGGCCTGCCTGGCGTTCTTTGCCGCCATCCTGGTCCTGCTGTGCCTGGAGGCGGATACGCGCCAGGCGCTCGCCGTCACGCCGCTGTGGTTCGCGCTGCTGGGGCTGGCGTACCGGGCCATGCTGCGCCGCCAGGGCGGGGCGGCGGGCCAGGTCCCGGTGCGGACCTGATGCCTTCGCTTCGGTCGCAAGCCCCGCCCGCGGGCGGGCCGGTGGCACACTCGGACGCCCTCAACGCCTCTGCACCTTGCAATCCATGACGCCTGCCCCCGCCGCTCCGGCCTCGCGCCCGGCCCTGTTGTGGCTCGTGGCCCTGGGCTTTTTCATGCAGACGCTGGACGCCACCATCGTCAACACGGCCCTGCCGGCCATGGCGCGCGACCTCAACGAGAGCCCGCTGCAGATGCATTCGGTGATCGTGGCGTATTCGCTGGCCATGGCGGTCCTGATTCCCGCCTCGGGCTGGCTGGCGGACCGCTTCGGCACGCGGCGCGTGTTCATGTCGGCCATCGCGCTGTTCGTGACCGGCTCGGTGCTGTGCGCGCTGGCGCCCACGCTGGGCATGCTGTCGGGTGCGCGCGTGGTGCAGGGCCTGGGCGGCGCGCTGCTGCTGCCCGTGGGGCGGCTGGCGGTGCTGCGGGCCTTCCCGCGCGAGGAGTTCATCGGCGCCATGAGCCTGGTGGCCATTCCCGGCCTGGTGGGGCCGCTGATCGGGCCCACGCTGGGCGGCTGGATCGTGGAGTACGCCTCGTGGCACTGGATCTTCTGGGTCAACGTGCCGGTGGGCCTGGCGGGGCTGGTGGCCGCGCGGCGCTTCATGGCGGGCGGGGAGGCGCAGTCCAGCCGAGGCTTCGACGCCGTGGGCTACGGCCTTCTGGCCTTCGGCATGGCGGCCGTTTCGCTGGCGGTGGAGGGCATGGCCGGCGGCGGCGTGCGCGGCGCGTCGGCGCTGGTGATGATGGTCTTCGGCCTGGCCAGCCTGGCCGCCTACTGGCTGCATGCGCTGCGCAGCCCGAACCCGCTGTTCGTGCCCGGATTGTTCGAGGTGCGCACGCTGCGCGTGGGCCTGCTGGGCAATCTGTTTTCGCGCCTGGGCAGCTCCTGCATGCCCTTCATGATTCCGCTGGTGCTGCAGGTCAGCCTGGGCTACACGCCCATGCAGGCCGGCATGATGATGCTGCCCACGGTGCTGGGCAGCATGGCCGTCAAGCCCCTGGTCACCCGCATCGTGCGGCGCTGGGGCTACCGCGAGGTGCTGGTGGCCAACACCTGCGCGCTGGCGCTGCTGATCGCCAGCTTCTCCCTGCTGTCGCCCAGCCCGCCGTTCGCGCTGCTGCTCGCGCAGCTGGCCCTGTTCGGCGCGGTGAACTCCATGCAGTTCTCGGCCATGAACACGGTCACGCTCAAGGACCTGGAAGGGCCGGACGCGAGCAGCGGCAACAGCCTGCTGTCCATGGTGCAGATGCTGGCCCTGGGCATGGGCGTGGCGGCGGCGGGCGCGGTGCTGGCGAGCTTCGAGGGCTACTTTGGCCCCGACCAGCACGCGCTCAACGCCTTTCGCGCCACCTTCGCCTGCATGGGGCTGCTGACGCTCGCGGCCACGGCGCTGTTCCTGCAGCTGCCGGCCCACGAGCCGCCGCGCCCGCACCCCCAGGTGCCGGAGGAGCAGGGCTGAAGACAGGACCTGTATTGCCTCGCGAAACCTTGATCCTGGTCATGGGTCAAACCGTGTTTTCCCGGATGTTGCTTTGCCGCCGCCGGGCATGTGCCGTGCCGGGATTTTGCGCACGGTAGGAGCCTCGCCGGAAAAAACCGCCGACAAATGCCGCTATGCTGCACGGCGCATGTGCGGCCCGCGTGCTGCCACCGTTGTTTGCCTTGACCATGTCTTTTTTCACCGCCGCACGCTTTTCGCCCCGACTCTGGCTACCGGGCATGGCAGTGGCACTTGCAGGCTGCGCGGCGAGCCATGCGCTGTGGCGGCAGCAGCAGGCGTCCATGGACGCCATCGCACAACTGCGCTTCGAGCAGGAGACGCGCCTGTTTGCCGGCGCGCTGCAGCGGCGCATGGAGTCGCATACCGATCTGCTGCAGGGCATGCGCGGCCTGCTCACCGTGGACCCGCAGTTGCGACGCGCCGAGTTCGAGCGCGTGGCCAGCGAACTGTCGCTGGAGCGCAACCACCCCGGCGTGAAGAACATCAACTTCACCCGCTAAGTGCCCGGGGAGCAGCGCGCCGCCTTCGAGGCGCAGGCCCGCGGCGACGCCCACATGGACGGCAGCCTGCCCGGGGACTTCGCCGTCCACCCCGGGCAGGAGCGGCCCGAATACTATGTCGTCGATTTTCTCTGGCCCCAAGAGGGCAACGCCGATGTCCAGGGGCTGGAAATCCATTCGCAGCCAGACAACCTGGAAGCCATGCTGCGCGCGCGCGCTGGCGGCGAGCTGGTGGCATCGGCGCCCTTCGACCTGCACCAGGAGACCGAACGCCGCACCGGCATCACCATCCGCATCCCGGTGTTTGCCCATGGCGCGCCGCCGGGCCGGCGCGAGGCCGCGCGTTTCCTGGGCACCGTGGGCGTGAGCATGCGCATGGACGATATCGTGCAGGCGTTGCGCGGTGAAGGCTACCTCCAGGGGCTGGCGCTGGCCATGTCCGACATCGGCCCGGTCGGCGCAGCGGCGGGCGCCGCCGCCGTGCTGTTCGATTCCGCGGCCACGCCCGCCCATTCCGACATGAAGCGCGTGCAGGAGGTGCAGGTAGGCGGGCGGCGCTGGCGCCTGCAGTTCCAGCCGACGGGCGCCTTCCTGTCGGCCCAGGAGGCACGCCTGCCCTGGCTGCTGGGCCTGGGAGGCCTGTTGGTCACGGCGCTGCTCACGGCCATGGTCAGCATGCTGGTGCTGCGCCGCGTCCGGGCCCTGGGCGACGTGCGGCAGGCGGGCGTGGCGCTGCGCGAGAGCGAGGAGCGTTTTCGCGCCGTGTTCAGCCAGGCCGCCGTGGGCATGGCGCAGATCGACCTGCACAGCGACCGCATGGTGCGCGTGAACCGCAAGCTCTGCGACCTGCTGGGCTACACCGAGGCCGAACTGCAGCAGCTGCGCTTCCAGGACATCAGCGACCGGCGGGACCTGGACGCGGGCCTGGCCTTCATGGAGCGCATGCGCTCGGGCGAGATCAGTGAATTTCGCATGGAAAAGCGCTACCACCGCAAGGACGGGGAGATCGTGTGGGCGGAGCTCATGGTTTCGCGCCTGTGCCTGGCGGGCAGGCCCGACAGCCACCTGGCCGTGGTGCAGGACATCGGCGAGCGCAAGCAGATGGAGCAGGCCCTGAGCGACAGCGAGCAGCGCCTGCTCGGCATCCTCAACCACATGCCCGTGGGGGTGAACCTGGTGCGGGACAGGGCCATCGTGTTCCGCAACGACCGCCACGTGCAGATCTGCGGCTATGGCGCGCAGGAGGCGCCCGACGTGGACAGCTGGTGGCGCCTGGTCATGCCCGACGCCGCCGAGCGCCAGCAGGCGCGCGAGGCATGGAAGGCCGCCTGCGCGGCGGCGCGGCACGCTGCGGATGGCTCCATCCGTCCGGTGGAGTGCCGGATCACCTCCAAGGCGGGGCTGCCGCGCACCGTGGAGATATCGGGCGTGATGCTCGAAGACAGCCATATCGTGACCATGGTGGACCAGAGCCAGCGCAGGCAGGCCGAGGAAGAGGTGCGCTACCTGGCCTACAACGACCCGCTCACCGGGCTGCCCAACCGGCGCCTGCTGCTCGACCGCCTGCAGCAGGCCCTGGCGGTGAGCGCGCGCCACCAGCTGTGCGGCGCGGTGCTGATGCTGGACCTGGACAACTTCAAGCACATCAACGAGACCCAGGGCCACGACATGGGCGACCGCCTGCTGCACGCCGTGGCCCTGCGGCTGCGCGGCTGCATACCCGAGGACGACACGCTGGCGCGCCATGGCGGCGACGAGTTCGTCGTCGTGCTCAAGGACCTGGGGGGCAGCCCGCAGGAGGCCGCGACCCATGCCGAGGCCATGGGCCTGCAGATCCTGGACGCCATGCGCGAGCCCTTCGCGATCGGCGCCGGCGAGCCGCGCCACACCACGCTGAGCGTGGGCATCACCATCTTCCAGGGCCTGCGCGAATCGGCCGACGAGCTGCTCAAGCGCAGCGACATGGCCATGTACGAGGCCAAGGCCGCGGGCCGCGACGCCCTGCGTTTCTTCGACCCGCAGGTGCAGGCCCAGATGACGGCGCGCGTGGCGCTGGAGGCGGACATGCGCTCCGGCCTGGAGGCCGGCGAGTTCGAACTGTTCTACCAGCCCAAGATGGTTCGCGGGCGCATCACGGGCGCCGAGGCCCTGCTGCGCTGGAAGCATCCGGCCAAGGGCTACATCCCGCCGTCGGAATTCATCCCCCTGGCCGAGCAGTCCGGGCTCATCCTGCGCCTGGGGCAGTGGGTGATGCACGCGGCCTGCGAGCGGCTGGCACTGTGGAGCAGCCATCCGGTGCTGGGCCAGCTGTCGGTGGCCGTCAACGTGAGTCCGCGCCAGTTCCACGAGGCGAGCTTCGTGCCCGAGGTGCTGGAGGCGCTGGCCGGTACCGGGGCCGACGCGCGCCGGCTGCGGCTGGAGCTGACCGAGGGCCTGCTGCTGCAGGACGTGGAGGACACCGTCGCCAAGATGGTGCAACTGCGCGGCTATGGCGTGGGCTTCTCGCTGGACGACTTCGGCACGGGCTATTCCTCGCTGGCCTACCTGAAGCGCCTGCCGCTGCATGAGCTCAAGATCGACCAGAGCTTCGTGCGCGACGTGCTCACCGACCCCAACGACGCCGCCATCGCGCGCACCATCGTCGCGCTGGGCACCAGCCTGGGCCTGCAGGTCGTGGCCGAGGGCGTGGAAACCGAGGCACAGCGCGTCTTCCTGGAACGCAGCGGCTGCCACGCCTGGCAGGGCTATCTGCTGAGCCGGCCGCTGCCCGGGCTGGCCTTCGAGGACCTGGTGCTCGAACATGCCGCCAGCGCCGGCGCCACCGCCTGAATATTCCCTGGCATATGCAGGCGCTCGCGACCCTCGGCCTTTTCTTCGCCACGGCCCTGGCGGAAATCGTGGGCTGCTACCTGCCCTGGCTGTGGCTGCGCCAGGGGCGCAGCGCCTGGCTGCTGCTGCCGGCCGCCGCCAGCCTGGCGCTGTTCGCCTGGCTGCTCACGCTGCACCCGGCGGCGGCGGGCCGCGTGTACGCGGCCTACGGCGGCGTCTACGTGGCCGTGGCGCTGGCCTGGCTGTGGGCCGTGGACGGCATACGCCCCGGCCCCTGGGACTGGCTGGGCGTGGCCGTCACGCTGTGCGGCATGGCCATCATCGCGTTCGCGCCGCGCGGCTGAGTTTCTCGCTCTTCAATCCATAGCTGCCGCCGCTTGCTGGATGGGCGCTGGAGGCATTTTTTGCCATAAATGCACGGCGGGCTGCCCAAAAACGAAGAAGCGCCCGGCGGGCGCTTCTTGCGGGGGGCAGGGCGAGCAAATCGCCCGCTGTCTCAAGCCTTGCGGCGGCGTGCCAGCCCGGCACCGAGCAGGCCCAGGCCCACCAGCGCGAGCGAGGCGGGCTCGGGAACCTGCGAGCCGCCGCAACCGGCCGTGCCCACGATGCAGCCCGCGAATTCACGCGACCCGCCACCGGTGCCAACGCTTTGGAACTTCACGCTGTAGGGGCTCGTGAACTCGATCCCGTTCGTGAGGAAGTTCCCCGAGGTGCCCAGCGTCAGGGTGAAGGACTCGATCAACCCTTCGCCAACGCCCTGGTTGCCACCGCCGGAGCAGTTGTTCCCATCCCAGAGGCACAGGTCCACCGATTGGAAGGACGGGAAGTTGACGTTCCGCGAAGCCCCCCAGCCTCCGTTGGCTGCGGCGGATATCAATGTGGGGCTCACGATGTCGATCCCGAACGACGTCAGCCGGTTATTCCCCGGGCCGGAGGAGTCGTTCGAGATCTGCACCCCGAAGACCGCTTGCGTGGCGGTCAGCGAGGTGAGGGTGAACTGCACCGTCGCGGACAGCGTGGCGCCCTGGTAGGTCGTCGAATACAGGATGGAGCTGATGTCCCCTGCGTTGTCGAAAAGCATGACCGAGGCATTGGCGCTGCCGACTCCCGCCAGGCCACAGCACAGGGCGACGGCTTGCAGAGCTTTCTTGAGTTTCATGGTGGGGCCCTCCGGGGTTCATGTATGTATGTGCAGTTACAAGCATGATCCATGCCAAAATAAAAAGCGTATTCGATTCAATGGCTTGGCCCGGGAGGCAAGCGTGATGGCCGCCGCGGTGTAAAGAAAACCGACAGTCACGGGTCAGATCGCTGTGGGGCAGGGGCGGGCGGGCATGCGCATGCCGCGCAGCGGCGCCATCGGCTCAGTTAACATCCACCCTTTGAACCGCCGGGTACGCCAGCGGCGCGGTGTTACAGTAATTCGTGCGTCTCAACTCGATCAAACTCGCCGGCTTCAAGTCGTTCGCCGAGCCCACCAACTTCATGCTTCCGGGCCAGCTGGTGGGCGTGGTGGGCCCCAACGGCTGCGGCAAGTCCAACATCATGGACGCCGTGCGCTGGGTGCTGGGCGAGTCCAAGGCCAGCGAGCTGCGCGGCGAGTCCATGCAGGACGTGATCTTCAACGGCACCACGAGCCGCAAGCCCGCCAGCCGCGCCAGCGTGGAGCTGATCTTCGACAACGCCGACCACCGCGCCGGCGGCCAGTGGAACCAGTTCACCGAGATCGCCGTCAAGCGCGTGCTCACGCGCGACGGCACGAGCAGCTACTACATCAACAACCAGCCGGTGCGCCGGCGCGACGTGCAGGACGTGTTCCTGGGCACGGGCCTGGGCCCGCGCGCCTACGCCATCATCGGCCAGGGCACGATCAGCCGCATCATCGAGAGCCGCCCCGAGGAGCTGCGCCTGTTCCTGGAGGAAGCCGCGGGCGTCTCCAAGTACAAGGAGCGTCGGCGCGAGACCGAGAACCGCCTGGCCGACACGCGCGAGAACCTCACGCGCGTGGAGGACATCCTGCGCGAGCTCAACGCCAACCTCGAGAAGCTGGAGAAGCAGGCCGAGGTGGCGGCCAAATACAACGCCCTGCAGCAGGACGTGACGCTCAAGCAGCACCAGCTGTGGTACTTGAAGCGCGCCGACGCCGAGGCCGAGCAGGCCCGCGTGCGCACCGAGGGCCTGCAGGCCGTGAACGACCTGGAATCGCGCATGGCCGACCTGCGCAGCGTGGAGGCGGACCTGGAGACCATACGCCAGGCGCACTACGAGGCCGGCGACCAGGTCAACCAGGCCCAGGGCAAGCTGTACGAGGCCACGGCCGAAGTGGGCAAGCTGGAGGCCGAGATCCGCTACGTGGTCGAGGGCCGCCAGCGCGTGGAGCAGCGCCTGGTGCAGCTGGCCGCGCAGATCCAGGACTGGTCCGCGCGCAAGGAGGAGGCCGAGGCCGAGCTGGAAACCCTCGAAGGCGCGGGCATGAATGCCGAGGAGCAGGCCGAGCTGCTCGCCGCCCAGGTGGAGGAACAGGCCGCCCAGCTTCCCGAGCTGGAGGACGCCCTGCGCCAGAGCCAGCAGCGCAGCGAGGAGCAGCGCGCCGCCGTGGTGCAGGTCCAGCAGCAGATCCAGGTGCTGGCCGCCGAGCAGCGCAGCCTGGACGAGCAAAGCCGCCAGCTCGACGCGCGCTTCGAGCGCCTGCGCGCCGACAGGAACGCGCTGGCCGCGCCCGACGAGGCGCGCCTGGCCCAGCTGCGCCAGCAATGGGACGAGGCGCAGGAAGCCGCCGAGATGGCCGAGGCGCGCCTGGCCGAGCTGCAGGACAGCGTGCCCCAGCTCGACGAGGAGCGCCGCGCGCGCCAGCAGGCCGTGAACCAGGAGACCGCGCGCCAGGCCGACCTGTCGGCGCGCCTGGAGGCGCTCAAGGCGCTGCAGGAAAAGGTGAAAGTGGATGGCAAGCTCCAGCCCTGGCTCGCCAGGCATGGGCTGGACGGGCTGCAGGGCCTGTGGAGCCGCATCCACATCGAGCCCGGCTGGGAGAACGCGCTGGAGGCCGCGCTGCGCGAGCGCCTGTCCGCGCTGCCCGTGGGCCGGCTGGACATGGTGCGCGGCTTTCTCGGCGCGGGCGGGCAGGACGCGCCGCCCGCACGCCTGGCCTTCTACAGCGCGCCGGCCGCCCCCGCGCCCGACGCGAGCGCGCGCCAGCCACGCCTGTCCGACCTGCTGCGCGTGCACGACGCGGGCCTGCGCGCCGTGCTCGTGGACTGGCTGCAGGGCTGCTACACCGCGCCGTCGCTCGACGAGGCGCTGGCCCAGCGCGCGCAGCTGCAGCCGGGCGAGGCCTTCTACGTGGCCGGCGGCCACGCCGTGGGCGCGCACAGCCTGAGCTTCTACGCGCAGGACTCGGAGCAGTCGGGCCTGCTCGCGCGCGCGCAGGAGATCGAGCACCTGGAGAAAGAGCTGCGCGCCCAGGCCCTGATCGCCGAGGAGGCGCGCACGGCCCTGGTGCGCGCCGAGGCCGCGTACGCCGACGCCTCGCAGCGCCTCGTCGCCGCGCGCCGCGAGGCCACCGAGGCCCAGGGCCGCGCGCACGAGCTGCAGGTGGAGACCCTGCGCCTGGCCCAGCTGGCCGAGCAGACCCGCGCGCGCAGCGAGCAGATCGGCGCCGACCTGGCCGAGGTCGAGGCGCAGCTCGCCGACCTGCAGGAGCGCCGCGTGGCATCGGAGGCGCGTTTCGAGGAGCTCGACATGCAGCTCGCCGACAGCCAGGAGCGCCACGCCCAGCTGGGTGACCGCGTGATCGAGGCCGAGCGGCGCCTGGCCGAATGCCGCGAGCAGCAGCGCCAGCTGGAGCGGCGCGTGCAGGAGGCCCAGTTCTCCCACCGCAGCCTGCAGGCGCGCCGCGCCGAGCTCGCGCGCACCGTGGACACGGCGGCCACGCAGGCCCGCACGCTGCACGACGAGCGCCAGCGCGCGCAGGACGAGCTCGCGCGGCTGTCCGACGCCGCGGCCCAGGGCGGGCTGCAGCAGGCGCTGGAGCTGAAGATGGAGCGCGAAAAGCAGCTCGGCGCGCAGCGCAGCCAGTACGACGAGCTCACGGCCCGGCTGCGCGCCAGCGACGAGCGGCGCATGCAGCACGAACGCCAGCTCGACCCGCTGCGCGCGCGCATCACGGAATTCCAGCTCAAGGAGCAGGCCGCGCGCCTGGGGCTGGAGCAGTACAGCCAGCTGCTGCAGGACGCGCAGGCCGACCTCGCGGCGGTGGCCCGCTCGATCGAGGAGGGCGGCGTGCGCGCCGCGGGCCTCTCGGGCGAGATCGACCGCCTGCACCGCGAGATCGCCGCCCTGGGCGCCGTGAACCTGGCGGCGCTCGACGAGCTGACCCTCGCGCGCGAGCGCAAGACCTTCCTCGACGCGCAGACCGAGGACCTGCAGCTCGCCATGACCACGCTGGAGGACGCGATCCGCAAGATCGACGGCGAGACGCGCACCCTGCTGTCGGGCACCTTCGAGACCGTCAACGACCATTTCGGGCGCATGTTCCCCGAGCTGTTCGGCGGCGGCCAGGCGCGCCTGATCATGACGGGCGACGAGATTCTCGACTCCGGCGTGCAGGTCATGGCCCAGCCGCCGGGCAAGAAGAACCAGACCATCCACCTGCTCTCGGGCGGCGAGAAGGCGCTCACGGCCATCGCCCTCGTGTTCGCCATCTTCCAGCTCAACCCCGCGCCGTTCTGCCTGCTCGACGAGGTGGACGCGCCGCTGGACGACGCCAACACCGAGCGCTATGCCAAGCTGGTCACCAGCATGTCCAAGGGCACGCAGTTCCTATTCATCAGCCACAACAAGATCGCCATGGAAATGGCCGAGCAACTGATCGGCGTGACCATGCAGGAGCAGGGCGTCTCGCGCATCGTGGCGGTGGACATGGAGTCCGCCCTGTCGATGGCAGAGGCTTGAAAATCCCATCATGAGCAACTTCCAACTCGGACTCATCCTCGCCGGCGCGCTAGTACTCGTCGCCGTCGTCGCCTACAACGCCTGGACCACCTATCGCAACGCGCCCAAGCGCGCCCGCCCGCCCGAGGGCGAAGGCGCGCAGGAGCCCGCGGTGCGCCAGGAGCCCGCGTTCGACGGCGCCGGCCTGGGCAGCCCCGCCGCGGCCGGCCCCGAGCCCCACTTCGAAGGCCATGCCGTGGACCCGGGCGACGCGATCGACCTGCCCGTGCCGCCCGCCGAGCGCCGCAGCGGGCTGGACCCGCTGATCGACGCCATCGCCCCCATCGTGGCCGAGCAGCAGGTTTCGGGCGACGCGGCCCTCGCCGCCATGCCGCCCACGCGCCGCGCCGGCAGCAAGCCCTTCGCCATCGAGGGCTTCAACGAGGCCGCCCAGCAGTGGGAAACGCCCCAGCCGGGCCAGCGCTACCTGCACTTCCAGGCCGGAGTGCAGCTGGCCAACCGCCTGGGCGCGCTCAACGAGATCGAGTTTTCCGAGTTCGTGATGAAGACCCAGGGCTTCGCGGACGCCATCAACGCCACGCCCGACTTCCCCGACATGCTGCAGGAGGTGGCACGCGCGCGCGAGCTCGACCAGTTCGCCAGCGACCATGACGCGCAACTCGCCTTCATGCTGCGCGCGCGCCAGGCGGCATGGAGCCCCGGCTACGTGCAGCAGAACGCCGCGCGCCTGGGGCTGGTGGCCGGCGCCATACCGGGGCGCCTGGTGCTGCCGGCCAGCGGCGCCGGGCTGCCGCCCATGCTGACGCTGACCTACGACGCGCAGGCCGCCATGTCCGACGACCCCGAGCAGTCCGCCGTGCGCGACATCCTGCTGAGCCTGGACGTGGCCCAGGTGCACCGCGGCGAGCAGCCCTTCAAGCGCCTGCGCGAGGTCGCCGCCGCCCTGTGCCAGGCCATGGATGGCGTGCTGTGCGACCAGAACGGCACGCCGCTGCCCGCCATGACCATGGAGCCCATCGCCGCCGACCTGGAGCTGCTCTACGACAAGCTCGACAGCCGCGAGCTCTCGGCCGGCTCGGCGCTCGCGCGGCGCCTGTTCAGTTAGGCCCTAGCCGCATGACGGAACAACCTGAGCTTTTTTCGGCTCCAGCGCCCGCTGTGCCTGCGCTGGTAGCTAGCAAAGTAGAAGCGCTGCGCACCCGGCTCAACCAGTGGGCGCACGAGTACTACGTGCTGGACGAGCCCAGCGTGCCCGATGCCGAGTACGACCGCGTGTTCCAGCAGCTGCAGGCGCTGGAGGGCGCGTACCCCGGCCTCGTCACGCCCGACTCGCCCACGCAGCGCGTGATCGGCGCGGTGATGAACGGCCTCGCGTCCGTGCGGCACCGCGTGGCCATGCTCTCGATCCGCACCGAGACCGACACCGAGGCCAGCGGCGCCGAGGCGTTCGACGCGCGCATCCGCCGCGAGCTCAAGCTCGCCCCCGAGGACCCGCCCGTCGAATACGTGGCCGAGCCCAAGTTCGACGGCCTGGCGATGAGCCTGCGCTACGAACGCGGCCGCCTCGTGCAGGCCGCCACGCGCGGCGACGGCGAGGTGGGCGAGGACGTGACGCACAACATCCGCACCATCCGCCAGATCCCCCTCACGCTGCAGTTGAGCGCCCCCACGCTCGGCGCTGACGCGTCCTCGCTGCCCCCCGAGGGGGCGCGTTTCGCCTTGGGGCGGCCCGGCGGCGAAACCGCGCCGCCCGTGCTGGAGGTGCGCGGCGAGGTCTACATGCGCCGCGCGGACTTCGAGCAGCTCAACGAGCGCCAGCGCGAGAAGGGCGACAAGACCTTCGTGAACCCGCGCAACGCCGCGGCCGGCGCCGTGCGCCAGCTCGATTCGGGCATCGCCGCGCAGCGCCCGCTCTCGTTCTTCGCCTACGGCCTGGGCGAGGTGGAAGGCGGGCCGGAGTTCGCCACGCACTACGAGCTGCTGCAGCGCCTGAAGGCATGGGGTTTTCCGGTCGCGGCGCAGGTGCGGATCGCGCTGGGTGCTCCCGGACTCATCGCATTCCACCAGCAGGTCGGCGCAGAGCGCGACCAGCTGCCCTACGACATCGACGGCGTGGTCTACAAGGTCAACAGCCTGGCGCTGCAAAGGCAGCTTGGCTTCGTGACGCGCGAGCCGCGCTGGGCCGTGGCGCACAAGTATCCGGCGCAGGAGATGATGACGCGCGTGGAGGGCATCGACGTGCAGGTGGGCCGCACGGGCAAGCTCACGCCCGTGGCGCGCCTGGCGCCCGTGTTCGTGGGCGGCGTCACCGTCACCAACGCCACGCTGCACAACCTGTTCGAGCTGCGCCGCAAGCGCGTGCGCGTGGGCGACCAGGTCATCGTGCGCCGCGCGGGCGACGTGATTCCCGAGGTGGTGGGCGTGGTGCCCGCGCCGCGTGCATCCTACGTACCTAACTTCCGCATGCCAGCGCAGTGCCCGATCTGCGGGAGCAGCGTGGTGCGCGAGCCGGGCGAGGTCAACCACCGCTGCTCGGGCGGCCTGTTCTGCCCCGCGCAGCGCAAGCAGGCCGTGCTGCACTTCGCCCAGCGCCGCGCGATGGACATCGAGGGCCTGGGCGAGAAGCTCGTGGACCAGCTCGTCGACGGCCACGTGATCCGCACGCTGCCCGACCTGTTCCGGCTGGAGCTGTCCACCCTGGCGGGCCTGGACCGCATGGCCGAGAGGTCCGCGCAGAACGTGCTCGATGCGCTACAAAAATCAAAGCAAACCACGCTGCCGCGCTTCCTGTTCGGCCTGGGGATACGCCACGTGGGCGAGGCCACGGCCAAGGACCTCGCGCGGCACTTCGGCGCGCTCGACGCCATCATGGACGCGGGCGTCGATCAGCTGCTGCAGGTCAACGACGTGGGCCCCGTGGTGGCGGAAAGCATCCACACCTTCTTCGCCCAGCCGCACAACCGTGAGGTGGTCGGGCAGCTGCGCGAGTGCGGCGTCGCCTGGGAAGAGGGCGAGCCCGCGGCGGGCGCCACGCTGCCGCTCGCGGGCAAGACCATCGTGCTGACCGGCACGCTCCCCACGCTGAGCCGCGACGAGGCCAAGGACATGCTCGAAGCTGCCGGAGCGAAGGTGGCGGGCTCGGTCAGCAAGAAGACCCACTATGTGGTCGCCGGGGCCGAGGCGGGCAGCAAGCTGGAGAAGGCCCAGGCGCTGGACATCCCCGTGCTCGACGAGGACGGCCTGCGCGCGCTGCTGCGGGGCGAGGGCTGAGCCATGGCACTGGCGCGCCGCGCACCCCGCCTCGGCCTGGCGCTGGGCAGCGGCTCGGCGCGCGGCTGGGCGCACATCGGCGTGCTGCAGGTGCTGCAGGAGGAGGGCATCCGGCCCGACGTGGTGTGCGGCTCCTCCATCGGCGCGCTCGTGGGCGCGGCCTATGCGGCAGGGGAGCTGGAGCGCTTCGGCGAATGGGTGCAGGGCCTGGGCATGCGCGACGTGTTCGGCTTCATGGACTTCAACCTCGCGGGCGGCATGCTCAAGGGCGAGAAGCTCATCGCCTTCTGGCGCCGCAACTTCGCCGACTTCACCATCGAGGACTCGCCGCTGCCCTTCGGCGCCGTGGCCACCGACCTGCACTCGGGCGCCGAGGTCTGGCTGCGCGAGGGCTCGATCGCCGACGCGGTGCGCGCCTCCATCGCGCTGCCGGGCCTGTTCACGCCGGTGGTGCGCGCCGACGGGCGGCTGCTGGTCGATGGCGGCCTCGTCAATCCCGTGCCCACGTCGCTCGCGCGCGCCATGGGGGCCGACATCGTCATCGGCGTGGACCTGAACGCCGACATCCTGCACCGCCACATGCACCCGCTGGCCGTGGTGCGCGCGCCCGATGCCGACGAGCCGGAGGACGGCGCGCCGCTGCCCGAGCCCGAGCCGGCGCGCAACGGCGACTGGATGCGCCGCCTGAAGTTCTGGGCCGGCACGGACGGCAAGGCGCCCGCGCCCAGGCAGCCCTCCATGCTGGACGTGATGATGACCAGCGTGAACATCATGCAGATGCGCATCACGCGCAGCCGCATGGCGGGCGACCCGCCCGAGATGGTGGTCGCGCCGCGCCTGGCGCACCTGGGCCAGCTGGACTTCCACCGCGCGAAGGAGGCCATCGAAGAGGGCCGCCGCGCCGCCCGCGACAGCCTGCCGCAGCTGCGGCAGTTCATGGGCTGAACGCCTGGAAAAACCGGTAACCCGTTGATTTCAAATGATTGGCGGTATAAAGCAGGCCTTTCCTCCGCCCGGCCCCTGGTGCCACCCATGGCCCATGCCGTCCGGCCTCCAGGGATGAAAGCTTCCAATTCCATAGCTGCCAGTGCTTGCTGCACAAGCGCTGGAGGCCATTTTCACTGTAGACATTCATGACGTTTCCCGCCTCCCTGCGCGCGCGCTGGGCCCTGCTGTGGCCGCGTCTGGCACGCCTGGCGCGCCGGCCCGAGCGCTGGGCATCCGCGCATGGCCTGCTGTGGCTGCTGGCCGCGCTGGCGCTGGCCGTCTTCCTGTACGTGCTGGCGCTGATCCCGTTCACGCCCGCCATCAGCGACATCCGCAAGGCCAAGAGCGACCAGCCCGCGCAACTGCTGTCCGCCGACGGGCGCCTGCTGGCCGAATACCGCTGGGTGAACCGCGAGTGGGTGCCGCTGGCCACGATCGCCCAGCCGGTGGTCGATGCCCTGATCGCCACCGAGGACCACCGCTTCTACGACCACTTCGGCCTGGACTGGCAGCGCACGGCGTCGGCCCTGGTGCGCACGCTGGGCGGCGACAAGCAGGGCGGCTCCACCATCACCCAGCAGCTCGCGCGCAACCTCTACCCCGAGGACATCGGCCGCGCGCCCACGCTCACGCGCAAGATCAAGGAGGCGATCACCGCGCTCAAGATCGAGTGGCTGTACTCCAAGGACGAGATCCTGGAAACCTACCTGAACACCGTGCCCTTCCTCTACAACGCCTACGGCATAGAGATGGCGGCGCGCACCTATTTCGACAAATCCGCCGACAAGCTCACGGTGCTCGAGAGCGCCACGCTCATCGGCATGCTCAAGGGCACGGCCTACTACAACCCCGTGCTCAACCCCGAGCGCGCCCAGGCCCGGCGCAACACGGTGCTCGCGCAGATGAAGAAGCGCGGCAAGCTCTCCGCGGCCGAATACGACAAGCTGGTCAAGCGCCCGCTGCGCATCCGCTTCGAGCGCCAGAACGAGGTGGCGGGCCTGGCGCCGCACCTGGCGCAGCAGCTGCGGCGCCAGCTTATCGACTGGGCGGACCGCAACGGCTACAGCCTGTATTCCGACGGGCTGGTGATCCACACCACCATCGACGGACGCCTGCAGGAGATCGCCAACCAGGCCGTGCAGCGCCAGGGCCGGCAGCTGCAGGGCGTGGCCGACGCCGCCTGGGCGCCGCGCGGCGCGTGGGGCGCCAAGAGCCCCCTGGTGCAGCAGCTGGTGCGCGAATCGCCCCAGTACGAAAAGGCCGTGGCCGCCGGCGCCGCGCCCGAGGAGGCGGCCAGGCGCCTGCTCGACGACGCCGGCTTCCTGCGCAGCCTGCGCCAGGCCAAGACCCGCGTGCAGGCCGGCTTCATGGCGCTGGACCCCAGGAACGGCGCGGTGCTGGCCTGGGTGGGCAGCCGCGACTACGGCGTGGACCCGTTCGACCACGTGCAGGCCGCCAGGCGCCAGCCCGGCTCCACCTTCAAGCCCTTCGTCTATGGCGCGGCCTTCGCCAAGGGCATGCTGCCCACGGACGAGCTCATGGACACGGCCGTGGAAATCCCCCTGGGCGGCAGGCGGGTCTGGCGCCCCACGGACGGCCGCACGCCACCCAGCGAGGAGCCCATGCAGCTGCGCGACGGCCTGGCGTACTCCAAGAACACCATCACCGCCCAGCTCATGCAGCAGGTGGGGCCCGAGCGCGTGGCGCAGCTCGCGCGCGCCATGGGCGTGCGCGAATCCAAGCTGGAGGCCGTGCCCGCGCTGGCGCTGGGCACGAGCCCGGTCACCCTCAAGGAAATGGTGGCCGCCTACGGCACCATCGCCAATGGCGGGCGCTACATGGCGCCCCAGGTGATCACGCGCATCGAGGACAAGAACGGCAAGCTGCTCGAAGCGTTCAAGCCTGCATCGCCCGAGCGCGCGCTGGGCCTCACGGCCGCACAGGAGCTGCGCGACGCCATGCGCGGCGTGGTGGACAAGGGCACGGGCGCGGCCGTACGCAGCCGCTACGGCATCACGGCCGACGTGGCCGGCAAGACCGGCACCACGCAGGACAACACCGACGGCTGGTTCATCCTCATGCACCCGCAGCTCGTGGCCGGCGCCTGGGCCGGCTTCAACGACGGGCGCATCACGCTGCGCAGCGACTACTGGGGGCAGGGCGCGCACAGCGCGCTGCCCATCGTGGGCGACGTGTTCCGCCAGGCCCTGCGCGGCAAGATCATCGACGCGCGCGAGCGCTTCGTCGACGAGGAGGAAAGCTCCTGGATCGCCTCGGCCACGGGCACGCTGCGCAACTGGGTCTACGACCTGTTCGGCCGGCCCACGGGCGAGCAGGCCGGCCCGGCAGGGGCGCCGCCCGCGCCGCAGCCCGACCTGCCGCGCGCACCCGCGCCCGCGGCCAGCGCCCCGCCGCAGGAGGAGCGCCCCGAGATCATCGAGGCGCCGCTCATTCCGCTGCAGGAAGTCGCGCCGCGCGCCAACGCGCCGGCCGAGCCTCCCGTGTGGGTGGAGCAGCCCGCGCCCGAGGCGCCGCAGCCGCAGCCGGCCGCCCCCTCGGCCGCGCCCGGCGTGGTCATCGTGCCAGTGGTGCCGCGGCCGCAGGGCGCGGCGCCGCTCCTCGCCGAAACACGCTGAGCCTTCGCCCATGCAGCCACCACGGCAAGCCCCGCGCGCGCGCATCCCCGCCGCCGTGTGGGCGCTGGGCCTGGTCAGCATGCTGATGGACATCTCCTCCGAGATGATCCACAGCCTGCTGCCCATGTTCATGGTGGGCACGCTGGGCATGTCTGCCCTCGCGGTCGGCCTCGTCGAGGGCCTGGCAGAGGCCACGGCGCTGATGGTCAAGGTGTTCTCGGGCGCGCTCAGCGACTATTTCGGACGGCGCAAGGGCCTGGCGCTGCTGGGCTACGCCCTGGGCGCCTTCACCAAGCCGCTGTTCGCCATGGCCTCGGGCGCGGGCCTGGTCCTGGCCGCGCGCCTGATCGACCGCGTAGGCAAGGGCGTGCGCGGCGCGCCGCGCGACGCGCTGGTGGCCGACATCACGCCTCCCGAGATCCGTGGCGCGGCCTTTGGCCTGCGCCAGTCGCTGGACACGGTGGGCGCCTTCGTCGGCCCCCTGCTGGCCACCGGCCTGATGCTGCTGTGGGCGGACGACTTCCGCGCCGTGTTCTGGGTGGCCGTGGTGCCGGGCCTGCTGGCGGTGGCCGTGCTGGCGCTGGGCGTGCGCGAGCCCGAACGGCACGAGGGCGCGCGCCGCACCAACCCGATACGGCGCGGGAACATGCGCCGCCTGGGGCCCGCCTACTGGTGGGTGGTGGCCGTGGGGGCCCTGTTCACGCTGGCGCGGTTCAGCGAGGCCTTTCTGGTGCTGCGCGCGCAGCAGGCCGGCATTGCCATGGCGCTGGTGCCGCTGGTGATGGCGGCCATGAACCTGGTCTACGCGGCCGCGGCCTATCCGTTCGGCTGGCTGTCGGACCGCGTCGGCCACACGCGCCTGCTGGCCTGGGGCCTGGTCGTGCTGATCGTGGCGGACGCGCTTCTGGCCACGGCCCAGCATTGGAGCATGGTGATCGCGGGCGTGGCGGCGTGGGGCATCCACATGGGCATGACGCAGGGCCTGCTGGCCACCATGGTGGCCAACGCGGCGCCGGCGGACCTGCGCGGCACGGCCTATGGCGTGTTCAACCTGGCCAGCGGCCTGGCCATGCTGGCGGCCAGCGTGATCGCCGGGCTGCTGTGGGAGACGATGGGGCCGGCTGCGACCTTCTGGGCCGGCGGCGCGTTCGCGGCGCTGTGCCTGGCCGGGCTGGGCCGCCGGCGCGGGAGCGGCGCTCTCAGGTGATGTCCACGCAGTGCACGCCGAAGCGCCCCGCGCGGCGGTCGGCGAAGAAGCGCTCCAGCGTCTTCTTGACCGTGCGGAACGAGATCTCGTCCCAGGGGATCTCGTCCTCGGTGAACAGGCGCGCCTCGATGGTCTCGTGGCCGGGGTCGAAGCGGTCGCTCAGCAGCGTGGCCAGGTAGAAGATGTGGACCTGGCCCACCTGCGGCACGTTCAGCAGCGAGAACAGCGGTCCCAGCTCGATCTGGGCGCCGGCCTCCTCGTCGGTCTCGCGCGCCGCGCCTTGCTCCGTGGTCTCGTCGAGCTCCATGAAGCCGGCGGGCAGCGTCCACTTGCCCCAGCGCGGCTCGATGTTGCGCTTGCACAGCAGCACGCGCTCGCCCAGCACCGGCACCGTGCCCACCACCATCAGCGGGTTCTCGTAGTGGATGGTGCCGCAGACCGGGCAGACGGCGCGCTCGCGCGTGTCGCCGTCGCCGGGCAGGCGGTAGGCCACGGCCGCGCCGCATTCGCGGCAGTGCTTGATGGGGCGGCGGAAAATCATCGGGTTTCTATGGTCAAAATGCCTTCAAGCGCTTGTGTGGCAAGCGCCGGCAGCTATTCTTGTTGAATCAGACCAGCGCCACGCGCAGCCGGCCCAGGCCATCGATGCCGCCCTCCAGCACGTCGCCGCGCACCACGGCGCCCACGCCCTCGGGCGTGCCCGTGAAGATCAGGTCGCCGGGCTGCAGCTCCCAGGCGGCCGACAGGTGCTCGATGGTCTCGGCAATGTTCCAGATCAGCTGATCGACCGTGCTGCGTTGGCGGTCGGCGCCGTTGACCTGCAGCCAGATCGCGGCGCGCTCCACGTCGCCCGCCTGCGCGGCGGGCGTGATGGGGCCGATGGGCGCGCCGGCGTCGAAGCCCTTGCCGATGCACCAGGGGCGGCCCTGCTTCTTCATCTCGCCCTGCAGGTCGCGGCGCGTCATGTCCAGGCCCACGGCGTAGCCCCAGATGTGCTGGCGCGCATCGGCCGCCGCGATGTTCCTGCCGCCCTTGCCGATGGCCACCACCAGCTCGATCTCGTGGTGCAGGTCCTTGGTGAGCGAGGGGTAGGGCATGCTGCCCGTCTCGCCCGCGTTCACGGGCAGCACGGCGTCGGCCGGCTTCATGAAAAAGAAGGGCGGCTCGCGGCCGGTGAAGCCCATCTCCTTGGCATGCTCGGCATAGTTGCGGCCCACGCAGTAGATGCGGTGCACGGGAAAGCGATCGGCCGATCCCAGCACGGGAACGCTGGCCTGGACGGGGGCGGGAATCACATAGCTCATGGTTTTCTGACGCTTTTTTCGGGACGTGTGGAGGACGGATGCAGTGTGCCACGGTGCGGGCCTTCCCATGGGCGGCTGGGCGCATTTCGCCCTGCTGGCTTATGCTGCGGCCACATGAAGCTCTACAACTATTTCCGCTCCTCGGCATCGTTTCGCGTGCGCATCGCGCTGGAGCTCAAGGGCCTGCCCTATGACTACGTGCCCGTGCACCTGCAGAAGGGCGAGCAGCGGGCCCCGGCCTATGCCGGCCGCCTGGGCGACGCGCTGGTGCCGGCGCTGCAGACCGATGACGGGCACCTGCTCGCGCAGTCCATGGCCATCATCGAATACCTGGACGAAACCCACCCCGAGCCGCCGCTGCTGCCCGGCGACGCCCTGGCGCGCGCCCACGTGCGGGCGCTGGCGCAGATGGTGGCCTGCGAGATCCACCCGCTGAACAACCTGCGCGTGCTCAAGTACCTCAAGCACCAGCTGAAGGTGCCGGACGCGGCCAAGGACGACTGGTACCACCACTGGGTGCGCCAGGGCCTGGAGGCCTTCGAGCGCCAGCTGGCGCTGCTGGACCGGGAGCGCGCCGCCGCGGGCCTGGCGCCCTCGCGCCTGTGCTGGGGCGACGCGCCCACGCTGGCCGACTGCTGCCTGGTGCCGCAGATCTTCAACGGCCAGCGCTTCGGCGTGGACCTGGGCGGCCTGCCGCGCACCATGGCCGCGTTCGAGGCCTGCATGCAGCTGCCGGCCTTCCAGCGCGCCCAGCCCAGCGCCTGCCCGGACCATGAGTGAGCCCGTGGCGCACCCCGTTCCCCACGACTGGCTGCAGCCCGACTGGCCGGCCCCCGCCCACGTGCGTGCGCTGTGCACCACGCGCAACGGCGGCGTGAGCGCGCCGCCGTACGACAGCTTCAACCTGGGCCGCTACGTGGGCGACGCCCCCGAGGCCGTGCAGGCCAACTGGGCCGCGCTGCAGGCGGCCCTGGGCGCCGGGGGGCGGCCCGTGCGGCCGGTGTACCTGCGCCAGGTGCACGGCACGGACGTGCTGCCGCTCGACGAGGACACGCCCGAGGGCGCCGACGCCGACGCCTGCACCACCCGGGCGCGGGGCGTGGCCTGCATCGTCATGGCGGCGGACTGCCTGCCCGTGCTCTTCACCGACCGCGCGGGCACGCGCGTGGCGGCCGCCCATGCGGGCTGGCGCGGCCTGGCCGCGGGGGTGCTGGAAAAGACCTTGGAGCATTTTCTCGCCCCAGGCCATGCGGGGCAAGCGCCGGCAGCTATCGAAGATGAAGCACCGCGATTGCCCGGCGACGTGATCGCCTGGCTGGGCCCCTGCATAGGCCCGCAGGCCTTCGAGGTCGGCCCCGAGGTGCGCGAGGCCTTCTGCGCGCAGGACCCGCAGGCCGCCCGGCATTTCAGGCCCCATGGCGGCGAGGGCAAGCTGCTGGCCGATCTGGCGGGGCTGGCGCGCCAGCGCCTGCGCGAGCAGGGCGTGACGGCGCTCTACGGCAACGACGGCTCGCCCGCCTGGTGCACCGTGGGCAACCCCTCACGGTTCTTTTCGCACCGGCGCGACACTCCCGCGCTCGGCACCAGCGGACGCATGGCCGCCTGCATCTGGCTGGCCGGCTGATTCCGCTGCCTCGGCCCGCTCGCGTGCCCGGATGGCACGCTTGCGCGCCGGCGTACCCAGGATGTAGAGCACGATGGAAATGGGTAGAAGCCCGTAGAGCACAAAGGTGACGATGGCGCCCAGTACCGTGCCCTGCGTGGACAGGCCTTCGGCCACGGCCATCAAAACGGTCACATACAACCACCCGATAAGCACCAAGTACATGTTTAAATCCTGAGAACGCACGGATTGTGACCGGCAGGCGACTGCACCGTGAACCCAAAGCCCCGCGGCACTGCCGCGGATTGCCGAGCCGGGGGTGGCTCGGCAACAATCGAGAGCCTTGCCCGTACCGGGCATATTTAATGGAGACAGCAGCAGCATGAATGACCAAACAGACTGGACCGAAAGCGCCCGGCAGTTCCAGCAGATACTCGGCGAGAGCTGGGGCAAGGCAGTACAGATGCTGCAGCCAGGGGAACTGGGCAAGGCCATGTCCATGCCGCCCTCCACCGCGGTGAGCTTCGCGGCCGACAAGCTCGCCGCGCTGCAGCAGCAGTACATGGAAGATGCGCGCGCGCTGTGGGGCCAGGGCCTGCATTCCCAGCCGTCGAAGACCAGCGACCGGCGCTTCGCCGGGGAGAACTGGGCGCACAACCCGCTGTCGGCCTTCTCCGTGGCGGCCTACCAGCTGCAGGCCCGCGCCCTCATGGGGCTGGCCGATGCCGTGGAAGCCGACGAAAAGACCCGTGCGCGCATCCGCTTCAGCGTGGAGCAATGGCTGGCCGCCATGGCGCCCAGCAACTTCCTGGCCCTCAATGCCGACGCGCAGAAGAAAGCGCTGGAAACCCATGGCGAGAGCATCGCCAAGGGCGTGGCCAACCTGCTGCACGACATGCGCCAGGGCCATATCTCCATGACCGACGAGAGCCGGTTCGAGGTGGGCCGCAACGTGGCCACCACCGAAGGCGCGGTGGTGTTCGAGAACGACCTGTTCCAGCTTCTCGAATACAAGCCGCTCACGCCCAAGGTGTACGAGCGGCCCTTCCTCATGGTGCCGCCGTGCATCAACAAGTACTACATCCTCGACCTGCAGCCCGAGAACTCGCTGATCCGCCACGCCGTGGCCCAGGGCCACCGCACCTTCGTGGTGAGCTGGCGCAACCCGGACGCATCGCTCGCGCAAAAGACCTGGGACAACTACATCGAGGACGCCGTGCTCACGGCCATCGCCACCGTGCAGAAGATTGCCGGGGTCGAGCAGATCAACACCCTGGGCTTCTGCGTGGGCGGCACCATGCTGGCCAACGGGCTGGCGGTGCTGGCCGCGCGCGGCCAGGACAGCGTGGCCAGCGCCACCTTCCTCACCACGCTCATCGACTTCGGCGACACCGGCATCCTCGACGTGTTCATCGACGAGAACTTCGTGCGCCTGCGCGAGATGCAGATGGGGCAGGGCGGGCTCATGAAGGGCCAGGACCTGGCCTCCACCTTCAGCTTCCTGCGCCCCAACGAGCTGGTGTGGAACTACGTGGTCGACAACTACCTCAAGGGCCAGACGCCGCCGCCCTTCGACCTGCTGTACTGGAACAGCGACAGCACCAACCTGCCCGGGCCGTACTACGCCTGGTACCTGCGCAACTTCTACCTGGAAAACAACCTCGTCAAGCCCGGCGTGCTGACCGTGTCCGGCGAAAGCCTGGATATGTCCAAGGTCAAGCTGCCCGTGTACTTCTACGGTTCGCGCGAAGACCACATCGTGCCTGTCTCCGCGGCCTACGCATCCACCCAGGTGCTGCCCGGCAAGAAGCGCTTCGTCATGGGCGCCTCGGGCCATATCGCGGGCGTGATCAACCCGCCGGCGAAGAAAAAGCGCAGCCACTGGGTGCGCGAGGACGGCAAGCTGCCTCCCACCCTGAACGAATGGCTGTCCGGCGCGACCGAGCTGCCCGGCAGCTGGTGGGACGATTGGTGCGACTGGCTCAAGGGCCACGCGGGAAAGCAGATCGCCGCACCCAAGAGCTATGGCAAGGCGCCGCATTTCAAGGCCATAGAACCGGCGCCGGGACGCTACGTCAGGCAAAAGGCCTGACCTGCCACCGGTAGCATTTTTTATTCGCCTGCGGCGCGGCGCCTGCAGGCATCACTGCAAAGAGGACTCACCATGGAAGACATCGTCATCGTTTCCGCCGTGCGCACACCCGTGGGCAAGTTTGGCGGCGCACTCGCCAAGACCGCGGCCACGGATCTGGGCGCCCTTGTGATTCGCGAGGCCCTGGCGCGCGCGCGCGTCGCGCCGGACCAGGTGGGCGAGGTCATCATGGGCCAGGTGCTCGCCGCGGGCTGCGGCCAGAACCCCGCGCGCCAGGCCATGATCAAGGCCGGCGTGGCCAAGGAAACCCCCGCGCTCACGATCAACGCGGTGTGCGGCTCGGGCCTGAAGGCCGTCATGCTCGCCGCCCAGGCCGTCGCCACGGGCGACAGCGAGATCGCGGTGGCCGGCGGCCAGGAGAACATGAGCCTGGCGCCCCACGTGCTCAATGGCTCTCGCGAGGGCCAGCGCATGGGCGACTGGAAGCTGACCGACACCATGATCGTGGACGGCCTGTGGGACGTCTACAACCAGTACCACATGGGCATCACGGCCGAGAACGTGGCCAAGGCCTACGGCATCACGCGCGAGATGCAGGACGCGCTGGCCCTGGCCAGCCAGCAGAAGGCCGCCGCCGCCCAGGACGCCGGCCGCTTCGCCGACGAGATCGTCGGCGTCTCGCTGCCGCAGAAAAAGGGCGACCCCATCCTGTTCAATGCCGACGAATACCTCAACCGCAAGACCAGCGCCGATGCGCTGGCGGGCCTGCGCCCGGCATTCGACAAGGCAGGCACGGTGACGGCGGGCAATGCCTCGGGCATCAACGACGGCGCCGCCGCCGTGGTGGTGATGAGCGCCAAGAAGGCCGCCGCCCTGGGCCTGAAGCCGCTGGCGCGCATCGCCGCCTACGGCACGGCGGGCCTGGACCCCGCCACCATGGGCATGGGGCCCGTGCCCGCATCGCGCAAGGCCTTGCAGCGCGCCGGCTGGAACGCGGCCGACGTGGACCTGTTCGAGCTCAACGAGGCCTTCGCCGCCCAGGCCTGCGCGGTGAACAAGGAGCTGGCGATCGACCCGGCACGCGTCAACGTCAACGGCGGTGCTATCGCCATCGGCCACCCCATCGGGGCCTCGGGCTGCCGCGTACTGGTCACCCTGCTGCACGAGATGCAGCGCCGCAACGCCGCCAAGGGGCTGGCCGCCCTGTGCATCGGCGGCGGCATGGGTGTCTCCATGGCCCTGGAGCGCTGAGAAACGCCGCCCTATCTCGGCGTGGGCTTGGCGCAAGAACCTGTTCGAAGCCCGCGCCGAGCCGCACATCATGCCCGATCCTTGCGCCGGGATGGAAATTCCTTTGTGCGCGTTTTTCCCTTAGGAACGGGTCTGATTTTTGGGTAGAGTGATAACCGTTTCATCCACAAAACAGGAGCACATAATGAGCCAGAAAGTCGCATACGTAACGGGAGGCATGGGTGGGATTGGCACTGCCATTTGCCAACGCCTGCACCGGGAAGGGATGAAGGTCATCGCGGGCTGCGGCCCTACCCGCGACTATGAAAAGTGGCTGAACGAACAAAAGGCGCTGGGCTATACCTTCTACGCCTCGGCCGGCAACGTGGGCGAATGGGATTCCACGGTGCAAGCCTTCGCCAAGGCCAAGGCCGAGCACGGCAGCATCGACGTGCTGGTCAACAACGCCGGCATCACGCGCGACCGCATGTTCGTGAAGATGACGCGGGAGGACTGGGACGCCGTCATCGAGACCAACCTCAACAGCATGTTCAACGTGACCAAGCAGGTCGTGGGCGACATGGTGGAAAAGGGCTGGGGCCGCATCATCAACATCTCCAGCGTGAACGGCGAAAAGGGCCAGGCCGGCCAGACCAACTACTCGGCCGCCAAGGCCGGCATGCACGGCTTTTCCATGGCGCTGGCGCAGGAGCTCGCGACCAAGGGCGTGACGGTGAACACCGTGAGCCCGGGCTACATCGGCACGGACATGGTCAAGGCCATCCGTCCCGAGGTGCTGGAGAAGATCGTCGGCACCGTGCCCGTCAAGCGCCTGGGCGAGCCCAGCGAAATCGCCTCCATCGTTGCCTGGCTGGCCTCGGATGAGGGCGGCTATGCCACCGGCGCCGATTTCTCCGTCAACGGCGGCCTGCACATGCGCTGACGGCCCAGGCATGCCCGCTGCTTCGTGCGGGCATGCGCAAAGCAAAAAGGAACGTGCCGGCACGTTCCTTTTTTTATGGAGAACCGAGGCGCGGGGCGCTGGTTCGGGGTCCTGAATAATGCCTATCGAAGAGGGGCGCTCAAATAAGCCCGCCGGCGGGCCTGCCCACGCTCTTACAGACGGCTCGGGGCGCGCTTGCGGTCGCGTTCGTCTTCGGGCCAGGCAGAGAGCATTGCGGTCATGGTCATAGGGATAACTCCTTAGATGTATCCACAACGCGGTCTCCTGGCGCGGCGTTGACATGCACTCGCAAAAAAATGCAACCCCCGAAGGGTGGTCGCAATTGCTCCTGATAGGAGAGCAAAAAGCGCTTTATGGGCAAGCGCTAAGGGCGAATCGCACCTGGCATGGGAAGGCGCGCGGATCGCTCATTGCCCCAATTCCTCCAGCGCGGCGGACACATCCAGCCACCTTTCCTCGAGGTGTTCGACCTCTTCGATGCAGGTTTTCAGGCGCCGGCCGCATTCCGCGATCTCGGCGGGGGGCAGTTGCTGCATCAGACGCTCTTCCAGTTGCGCCTTCTCCTGGGCCAGCAGTTCCAGGCGCTGGTCTATGGCCTCCCGTTCGCGCTTCAAGGGGCGGGTCTTTTCGGCCAGCTGCTGCCGCGCCTGGGCCTCCTGGCGGCGCTGCTCGCGCGCGTCGGGAGCGGGCGCGGCCGCGGGCGCCGGGGCGGCGGCGCGGGCCTGCTCGCGCAGGCGCCTGGATTCGTCGAGCAGGTAGCGCTGGTAGTCGTCCAGGTCGCCGTCGAACGGCCCGACCTGCCCGCGGCCCACGAGCCAGAATTCGTCGCACACGGAGCGCAGCAGGGCGCGGTCGTGGCTGACCAGCATCACCGTGCCCTCGAACTCGTTGAGCGCCATGGCCAGCGCCTCGCGCGTGGCCAGGTCCAGGTGGTTGGTGGGCTCGTCCAGCAGCAGCAGGTTGGGGCGCTGCCAGACGATCATGGCCAGCACCAGGCGCGCCTTCTCGCCGCCGCTCATGCTGCCCACGCTCTGCAGCACCATGTCGCCGCTGAAGTTGAAGCTGCCCAGGAAGTTGCGCAGGTCCTGCTCGCGCGCGTCCTGCTGCAGCTCGCGCGCCAGGCGGACCATGTGCGCCAGCGGGTGGTCGCCGGGGTGCAGCACGTCCAGCTCCTGCTGGGCGAAGTAGCCGATGGCGAGGCCCTTGCCCTCGGTAACCTTGCCGCCCAGGGGCGCCAGGGTCCGGGCGATGGTCTTGACCAGGGTGGACTTGCCCTGGCCGTTGGCGCCCAGGATGCCTATGCGCTGGCCCGCCAGCACGGTGCGGCTGACGCCGCTCAGAATGGTTTTCTCGCTGCCGTCCTCGGCGCGGTAGCCGAAGGCCGCGTCGGTCAGCGCCAGCATGGGGTTGGGCAGGTTGGCGGGTTCCTGGAATTCGAAGGTGAATTCGGCGCTCGCCAGCACGGGGGCGATCCTTTCCATGCGCTCCAGTGCCTTCACGCGGCTTTGCGCCTGGCGCGCCTTGGTGGCCTTGGCCTTGAAGCGGTCGATGAACTTCTGCAGGTGGGCGATCTTGGTCTGCTGGCGCTCGAACGCGGCCTGCTGCAGCGTGAGCTGCTGAGCGCGCAGTTCCTCGAACTGGCTGTAGTTGCCGCCGTAGCGCGTGAGCTGGGCGTTGTCGATGTGCAGCGTGACCTGGGTCACGGCGTCGAGGAATTCGCGGTCGTGGCTGATGACGATGAGCGTGCCCTCGTAGCGCTTGAGCCAGGCTTCGAGCCAGACCAGCGCATCCAGGTCCAGGTGGTTGGTGGGCTCGTCGAGCAGCAGCAGGTCGCTGGGGCACATGAGGGCGCGCGCCAGCTGCAGGCGCATGCGCCAGCCGCCGGAGAAGCTGTTGACGGGCCTGTCGAGTTCGGCCACCTGGAAGCCCAGGCCCTGGATCAGCGCCTGGGCGCGCGCCGGCGCGTCGTGCGCGCCGGCGTCCGCCAGGTCGGCGTGCGCCTGGGCAATGGCCATGCCGTCGCCCGACTGCTCCGCTTTTTGAAGCTGCTCACGCAGCTGGGACAAGCGCGTATCGCCATCGAGCACGAAATCCGTGGCCGGCTGGCCAGTCTCGGGCATGTGCTGCGCCACCTGCGCCATGCGCCACTGCGGGGGCATGGAGAAGTCGCCGCCGTCCTCGTGCAGCGTGCCGTTGAGGAGTGCGAAGAGGGTGGACTTGCCGGCGCCGTTGCGCCCCACGAGGCCGACTTTCTCGCCGGGGTTGATGGTGGCGGAAACGCCGTCGAGCAGCACCTTGCTGCCGCGGCGCAAGGTGACGTTTTTCAAGGAAATCATGGTTTGAAATCAAGCAGGGCCGCACGCGTGATGAGCAGCACCTGTTCGTCTCCCGCGCTGGTTGGCAGCCAGAACACGGGCAATTGCGGAAAGGCCGCCTCGAAGTTGGCGTGCTCGTTGCCGATCTCCAGCACCAGCACGGCGTCCTCCGTCATGCAGGCGGGGGCTTCGCGCAGCAGGCGGCGGATGAAGTCCATGCCGTCGCTGCCGCCGGCCAGCGCCAGCTCGGGTTCGGCGCGGTATTCGGCGGGCAGCTCGGACATGCTCTGCGCGTTCACGTAGGGCGGGTTGCACAGGATCAGGTCCCAGGGGCCGGGCACGGCGGCCAGGCCGTCCGACTGCACGAGAGTGATGCGCCCCTGCAGGCCGTGCCGCTCGACGTTGATGCGCGCCACGGCGAGCGCGTCGGGCGAGAGGTCGGCGCCGGTCACCCGCACCTCGGGCCAGGCCAGCGCCGCGAGCACGGCCAGGCTGCCGTTGCCGCTGCACAGGTCCAGCACGTTCGTCGTGCGGTCGGTCAGCCAGTCGTCGATGCTGCCGTCGGCCAGGATCTCGGCGATGAAGCTGCGCGGCACGATGGCGCGCTCGTCCACGTAGAACGGCACGCCCACCAGCCAGGCTTCGCGCGTGAGGTAGGCGGCGGGCTTGCGCGTGGCGATGCGTTCTTCGAAAAGCGTAGCTACCAGCGCTTGGTTGGCGGGCGTTACGGGCTGATTTGCCACAGAATCCGGCGCGTCCTCGTCGAGCGCGCTGTCCAGTGGCAGGCCCAGGCGCCACAGCACCAGCCAGGCGGCCTCGTCGTGCGCATTGGCGGTGCCGTGGCCGAAGGCCACGCCGGCCCGGGCCAGCTGCTGCGCGCCGCTGGCGATCAGCGCGCCCACGGTGGCGCCGTGCACGGCCGACGTCATGCCGCTGCCTGCGCGTTGAGGTTTTCGAGCGTGCGGCGGTAGATGTTCTTGAGCGGCTCGATGTCCGTCAGGCGGATGTTCTCGTCGATCTTGTGGATGCTGTCGTTGGGCGGGCCGAGCTCGACCACCTGCGGGCAGATCTGCGCGATGAAGCGCCCGTCGCTGGTGCCGCCGGTGGTGGACAGCTCGGTCGTGAGGCCCGTCTCGGCATGGATGGCCTGCTGCACGGCGCCGACCAGCTCGCCCGGCGTGGTCAGGAAGGGCTGGCCGCCCAGCGTCCAGGCCAGGTCGTATTCCAGGCCGTGGCGGTCGAGCACCGCGTGCACGCGCTTCTGCAGGCT
Source organism: Alicycliphilus sp. T452 (assembly GCF_054512775.1). NCBI lineage: Bacteria > Pseudomonadati > Pseudomonadota > Betaproteobacteria > Burkholderiales > Comamonadaceae > Alicycliphilus > Alicycliphilus sp. T452. The sequence goes on along the minus strand of NZ_JBTNEH010000010.1, from coordinate 49,533 downwards.
CTCGGCCGTGGATTCGGTGCAGAAGCGGAAGTTGAAATCGATGACCACCTGGCCCGGGATGACGTTGGTCGCGCCCGTGCCGCCGTGGATGTTGCTCATCTGCCAGCTGGTCGGCGGAAAGAAGGCGTTGCCCTGGTCCCAGACGGTGGCGGCCAGTTCGGCCAGCGCGGGCACGGCCTGGTGGATGGGGTTGCGCGCGAGCTGCGGGTAGGCGATGTGGCCCTGCACGCCGCGGACGGTGAGCCTGCCCGACAGCGTGCCGCGGCGGCCGTTCTTGATCATGTCGCCCGTGCTCTGCACGGAGGTGGGCTCGCCCACGATGCACCAGTCCAGGCGCTCGCCGCGCGCGCGCAGCTGCTCGACGACCACCTTGGTGCCGTCCACCGACGGGCCTTCCTCGTCGCTGGTGAGCAGGAAGGCGATGGCGATGGCCGGCGTGGGCGTGGCGGCCAGGAACTCCTCCACGGCCACGACGAAGGCGGCGATGGAGGTCTTCATGTCGCTGGCGCCGCGCCCGTACAGGCGGCCGTCGCGCTGCGTGGGCGTGAACGGCGCGCTGCTCCACTGCTCCACGGGGCCCGTGGGCACGACGTCGGTATGGCCGGCGAAAACTACCGTTTTGATAGCTGCTTTCCCTTGGCTGACGGGCGCCACAGCCCGTTTTGCCCATAGATTGCTGACGTGGAAGGAGGGCGGCCCGCTGTCCAGCCGCTCGCAGGCGAAGCCCAGGGGCGCGAGGCGCCCGGCCAGCAGGTCGAGGCAGCCTGCGTCCTCGGGCGTGACGGAGGGGCGGGCGATGAGTTGTTCGGTCAGCAGCAGGGTGGGGGACATCGGACAGGTCAATGGGTGGCGCTTCAAACGGGCTTGACGTCCAGCACGATCTCGGTGAACGAGGGTTCGTCGTCCTCGGGCGGCTGGCTCGCCTCCTGTTGGGCCTGCGCGGCCTTGGCGGCGATGGAGAAGTCGTTTTGCAGGCGCCACATGAGGTTGGTGGGCGAGTCGGCGTAGGCCATGCCTTCCTTGCGGTCGATCTTGTCGCTGAGGATCAGGTGCGCCAGTGCCTCCTCGAAGGTCTGCGAGCCTTCGGCCATGGATTTTTCCATGGCGTCGCGCACGCCGGAGAAGTTGCCCTGCTCGACCAGGTCGGCCACCAGCTTGGTGTTGAGCATGACCTCCGTGGCCGGCAGGCGCTCGCCCGTCTTGGTGCGCACCAGGCGCTGCGAGACGATGGCCTTGAGCGCCGAGGCCAGGTCGCCCAGCATGGTGGAGCGCACCTCGACGGGGTAGAACGACAGGATGCGGTTGAGCGCGTGGTAGCTGTTGTTGCCGTGCAGCGTGGCCAGGCACAGGTGGCCCGACTGGGCGTAGGCGATGGCGGACGACATGGTCTCGCGGTCGCGGATCTCGCCGATCAGGATCACGTCGGGCGCCTGGCGCAGCGCGTTCTTCAGCGCCGTCTGCAGCGACTGCGTGTCGCCGCCGATCTCGCGCTGGTTGACGATGGAGCGCTTGTTCTTGAACTGGTACTCGACCGGATCCTCCACGGTGAGGATGTGGCCGGTCATGGCCTCGTTGCGCTCGTCGATCATGGCGGCGAGCGTCGTGCTCTTGCCCGAGCCCGTGGCGCCCACGACCAGGATCAGGCCGCGCTTTTCCATGATGAGCGCGCTGAGCACCGGCGGCAGGTTCAGCGAGGACAGCTTCGGGATCTCCTGCGCGATGAAGCGGATCACCACCGCGTAGGTGCCGCGCTGGCGCATGGCGCTGATACGAAAGCGCCCCACGCCCGGGAGCGGCACGCCCATGTTGAGCTCGCCCGTCTCCTCCAGTTCCTCGATGCGCTCGGGCGGCACGACCTCGGCCAGCAGGTTCCTGGGCGCGTCGGGCGGCAGGATCTGGCTGTTGATGGGCACGCACTCGCCGTTGATCTTGATCAGCGCCGGTGCGTTGGCCGACAGGTAGACGTCGGAAGCCCTTTTCTCGCCCATGAGGCGCAAGATCCGCTCCATCGTGCTCATGCTCGCTCCCTCTCTCGTGGTCGTTGTCGTGCGCGGCCGCCGATCGGCTGGCCCGTGCGCGTCAGTCGCGCAGCAGGTCGTTCAGGCTGGTGGTGGAACGCGTCTTGGCGTCCACCTTCTTGACGATGATGGCGGCGTACATGCTGTAGCGGCCGCCGTCCTTGGGCAGGTTGCCGCTGACCACCACCGAGCCCGCGGGCACGCGGCCGTAGATCGTCTCGCCCGTGGCGCGGTCGTAGATGGGAGTGCTCTGGCCGATGTACACGCCCATGGAGATGACGGAGTTCTCCTCGACGACCACGCCCTCCACGATCTCGGAGCGCGCGCCGATGAAGCAGTTGTCCTCGATGATGGTGGGGCCGGCCTGCAGCGGCTCGAGCACCCCGCCCAGGCCCACGCCGCCCGACAGGTGCACGTTCTTGCCCACCTGCGCGCACGAGCCGACGGTGGCCCAGGTGTCGACCATGGTGCCCTCGTCCACGTAGGCGCCGATGTTCACGTAGCTGGGCATCAGGATCGCGCCCTTGGCGATGAAGCTGCCGCGGCGGGCCACGGCCGGCGGCACCACGCGCACACCGGTGGCGGCCATTTCGTCGGGCGTGAGGTGGGAGAACTTCGTCGGCACCTTGTCGAAGAAGGCCAGGTCGCCGGCCTTCATGAGGGCGTTGTCCTTCAGGCGGAAGGACAGCAGCACGGCCTTCTTGATCCACTGGTGCACGGTCCAGCGGCCCACGCCTTCGCGCGTGGCCACGCGCAGCCGGCCGTTGTCGAGCTCGGAGATCACGTGTTCCACGGCGTCCACGACCTCCTTCGGTGCGGAGGCGGGGGAAAGGCTTGCGCGGTTGTCCCAGGCGTTGTCGATCAGGGTCTGCAGTTGTTGACTCATGGTGAGCTCAGATACGGGATTGGATGAATTGCACGATGCGCCGGGCGGCCTGCTCGCATTCCTCGGCCTCGGCCACGAGGGCCATGCGCACGCGCTGGGCGCCGGGGTTGGCGCCGTTCACGTCGCGCGCCAGATAGCTGCCCGGCAGTACCGTCACATTGTATTGAGCCAGCAGTGCCCGGGCGAACTCGGTGTCGCTCATGCCCAGGGCGTCGGGCACCCTGGCCCAGAGGTAGAAGCCCGCGTCGGGCAGGCCCACCTGCATGACCTGGGCCAGCATGGGCGTGACCTGGGCGAACTTGCGGCGGTACAGGTCGCGGTTTTCCTGCACATGCGCCTCGTCGTTCCAGGCGGCGATGCTCGCGGCCTGCACGGCCGGCCCCATGGCGCTGCCGTGGTAGGTGCGGTAGAGCAGGAAGGCCTTGACGAGCGTGGCATCGCCGGCCACGAAGCCGCTGCGCAGGCCCGGCACGTTGCTGCGCTTGGACAGGCTGGTGAAGGCGAGCAGGTTGCGGTAGTCCGTGCGGCCCAGGCGGTGCGCGGCCTCCAGGCCGCCGAGCGGGGGCTCGCCCTGGAAATAGATCTCGCTGTAGCACTCGTCCGAGGCGATCACGAAGCCGTAGCGGTCGCTCAGCGCGAACAGTTTTTCCCACTCCGTGAGCGGCATCACGGCGCCCGTGGGGTTGCCCGGCGAGCAGGTGAACAGCAGCTGCGTGCGCTGCCACACGCTCTCGGGCACGCTGTCCCAGTCCACGGCGAAGTTGCGCGCCGGGTCGCTGGGCGTGTAGTGCGGCGTGGCGCCCGCCAGCAGCGCGGCGCCCTCGTAGATCTGGTAGAAGGGGTTGGGGCAGACCACGGTCGCGCCGGGGCGGGACGCATCCACTACCGTCTGGGCAAAGGCGAACAGCGCCTCGCGCGAGCCGTTGACGGGCAGCACCTGCGTGGCCGGGTCCACGGCGACGCCGTAGCGCCGCTGCATCCAGCCCGCGCAGGCCTCGCGCAGGCGCGGCTCGCCCAGGGTGGACGGGTAGCTCGCCAGGCCCGCCAGCCCCTCGGCCAGCGCATCCTTGATGAACTGCGGCGTGGCGTGGCGCGGCTCGCCGATGCCCAGGCTGATGGGACTGTGCTGGGCCGAGGGCGTGACCCCCGCGAAAAGCTGTCGCAGCCGCTCGAACGGGTAGGGCTGCAATAAGGAGAGCAGGGGATTCATAGGAGGGTGATTATCGGGGAGGGCGGCCGCGCGCGCTGCAGGCCCGGCGCGGAAGACACCCGGGCCGTATCGGTTTTCCAATCGCGCATCGCGCCCCTTGCGCGCAGCGTGGGGAAAGGGGGAGGCGCGGCCAAGCCGCTTGGGCTTCAGCCGTGCTCGGCGCGTTGTGCCCGGGCGCGCGCCAGTGCGGCGGCGATCGCGGCATGCTTGGAGCCGTGCGGCATGGGCACGGCATGGGCGTCGGCCCCGGGCCGGCCCTCGCCCGGCGCCGCACTGGCCTGCGCCAGTGCTGCCTGGGTTTCCTGTTCCTCGTGCCGCAGGCGTTCCTGCCGCGCTCCATAGCGCACGCGCGCCTGTTCGGCCTGCTGTGCGGACCAGGCGGCCCAGCCGGTGGCCTGGCCGCTGGCGTTTTCCATGCGGATGCAGTCCACCGGGCACGCGGGCAGGCACAGCTCGCACCCCGTGCAATGGGGAGCGATCACGGTATGCATGCGCTTGTTCAGGCCCAGGATGGCATCCGTGGGGCAGGCCTTGATGCACAGCGTGCAGCCTATGCACCAGTTCTCGTCGATGACGGCCACGGCGCGGGGCGCCTCCTGGCCATGGGCGGCGCTCAGCGGCAGCTCGGGCCGGCCGGTGATTGCCGCCAGTCGCGCCACGCCCTGGGCCCCGCCCGGAGGGCATTGGTTGATGCCGGCCTCGCCGCTGGCCACAGCGCGCGCGTAGGCCGCGCAGTCAGGGTAGCCGCAGCGCGTGCACTGGGTCTGGGGCAGGGCCGCGTCTATGCGTTCGGCCAGCGCCCGCAGCGTCGCAGCCGGTAACAACGAGGCCTCCGCCAGGGCCATGATGCCGTTCCGTTCAGGTACCGGTGCGCGCGCGGCGCACGCGTGCCGCCGCGCCGGAGGGCTGACCGGGCTGATTGGCGCGAATGAAGTCACGCACCTTGGCATACACATGCTTGCGCCAGCGGCGGCCGCTGAAGATGCCGTAGTGGCCCGCGCCCTTGACCTCGTAGTGCATGCGATGCTCGGCCGCGATGCCGGAGCACAGGCCCTGGGCCGCTTCTGTCTGGCCGCTGCCGGAGATGTCGTCGAGTTCGCCCTCGATGGTCAGCAGGGCCGTGTTGGAGATGTCCTGCGGACACACGCGCTCGAGCTTGCCTTCGGGCGAGCGCACGTCCCAGGTACCATTGACCAGGCTGTAGTCCTGGAACACGGTCTTGATGGTTTCGAGGTAATAGTTGGCGTCCATGTCGAGCACGGCGTTGTACTCGTCATAGAACTTGCGGTGCGCCTCGGCGCTCGCGTCATCGCCCCGGATCAGGTTCTTGAAATAGTCGTAGTGGCTGGTTGCGTGGCGGTCCGGGTTCATGGCCACGAAGCCTATGTGCTGCATGAAGCCCGGGTAGACGCGGCGCCCCGCGCCCGGGAAGCTGCTGGGCACGCGGTAGATGACATTGTTTTCGAACCACTGGTAGCTGCGCTTGGTGGCCAGGGTGTTCACTGTCGTGGGCGAGCGGCGGGCGTCGATCGGTCCGCCCATCATGGTCATGGACAGCGGCGTGGTCTCGCCACGGCTGGCCATGAGCGAGACGGCGGCCAGCACGGGCACCGTAGGCTGGCACACGCTCATCACATGGCAGTTGCCATACTTGAGCTGCAGGTGGCGGACGAATTCCTGCACATAGTTGACATAGTCGTCGAGGTGGAACTCCCCCTCGGACATAGGCACCAGGCGCGCATTCTTCCAGTCGGTGATGTAGACCTTGTGGTCTTCGAGCATGGAGCGCACGGTATCGCGCAGCAGCGTGGCGTAGTGCCCGGACAGGGGCGCGACGACGAGCACCACGGGCTGCTCCTTGAGCTTGAGCAGGGTGTCGGGGTCGTCTGAGAAGCGCTTGAACCGGCGCAGCTCGCAAAATGGCTTGTCGATCTCCACGCGCTCGTGGATGGCGCAGCTCACGCCGTCCACATCGATGGTGCGGATGCCGAATTGGGGTTTTTCGTAGTCCTTGCCCAGTCGGAACAGCAACTCGTAGCCAGCCGACATGCGGTGCGCCAGTTGTGTTTCGCTGAAGGGAGACAGCGGATTGCTATAGAACTTGGCGGCCGCTTGCGCCAAGTCGGCGAAGGGCTCCATAAGGGTGCGCTGGGTTTCGTAGATGGTGTACAGCATGGGGATGTGCAAATTATGTTGCAGTGCACAATATATTAGTACCTGCACGGTCCGATGCGTAGGGGGAAACACTCAAGCAACGTCGCCTACGCGACAAAATTTGGACTTATTTCCACAAATTTTTGATAGCACATGCTGCTTTGCGGCCGGGAGCTTTCGCCGTTCTTGACCTGTATCTAGGCATATGAAGTTCCCTGTAGCCATGCTTCGAAGGCCTCGCGGGAACTGTTGCGTAAAGCACGCCGGAACAGCTGTTTGTCGCCCAGGTACAGGCAGTGGCGGATCACGGTGAAGGGGGTGAAGCTGCCCTCGGGGGTGTGCTCCTCGTAGAACTGCTTGTAGCGCTTGACCGTGGCCAGGGTCTCGCGCATCAGCGCATTGAAGCGCGCACGGGTGATGCCCGGCGACCAGGCCCGGATGTCGTCCACGAACTGGTCCACCTTCTGCGCATCGAACTCCGCGTCCTTGAAGAAATGGTTGGCGATCTTCAGGAAGGTGAAGGCATTGAGCTCGCTGCCGGGCGCGGGCGCCCGCGCGGCGCCGGATTCGGGCTCGGTGATCTCGTCGGACGCGCGCTGCAGCTCGGCCGCGGTGGCGTCGCGGATCTGGCGGAACTCGCGGTCGGCCAGCTCGAACAGCGCCGACAGCACGTTGATGCGGCGCTTGAGCTGCGCGGGAATCGATTTCTTGTACTTGATCTTGTGGTCCAGCACGCTCCAGGCGTCCTGGATGATGGTGCGCACCTGCAGCTCGAATGGCTGGTTGGCGTAGGCCGCGTTCTGGGGCAGCGCCGCCTGCTCGGCGTTGAGCCGCAGGTCCAGGTGCAGGCCCTTGTAGCCGAACGAGGCCTCGGTGCCCTCAATGGCGCTGACCTTGTCTGTCACGTCGATCACGTCGAAGTGCGACTGCACGATCTGCGCCACCTTCTCCAGCTCGTCCTCGTAGAGGCAGACCACGCGCACGCCGATCAGGTCGGTGATGTAGTGGCGGATTTCGTAGGGCGTGCCGCTTTCCTCCAGCGCCGTGCGGTATTTGCGGGAGAACTTGTGCACGCATTCGTCGCGGTCCTTCACGCGGCCCTCGACCTTGGCGATGTCGATGTGGCGGGCCTGGGAGAGGATGGACTGCAGCAGCGCCATGAAAAACGCGCAGGCCTGCTGCAGCGCCGGCAGCTCCTGTGCGTAGAAGGCGTGGAAGACGGACTCCTCGTGCGCGGGCTGGGACATTGAAGACATGGGGCGGTGAGGGTGCAAGATGGCTTTTCCAATGGTAGGGCAGCATGCCCGGCGTGTGTTTGGATGGGCCGGCGCCCCTCCGTCAGCCCTTGACTGACCTGGTGCGCGCCAGCGCCATCACCTCGCGCGCGGGCAGGTCTTTCAGGCGGTGGTCGCTCCACACTTGGCGCCAGCGGCGCGCGCCGCTCAATCCGTTGCGCAGGCCCAGCATGTGGCGCGCCACGGCATACCAGTGCGTGCCGTACGCGGCGGCCTCGCGCTCCATGTAGGCCACCATGTCCTCCTCGACCTGCTCGCGCGTCAGCGCGGACGGCGCGGTGCCGAAGAACAGCTCGTCCCAGCGCGCCAGCCACCAGGGGTTGTGGTAGGCCTCGCGGCCCACCATCACGCCATCGACCAGCGCCAGCTGTTCCAGCACGGCCGCGTCGGTCTGAAAGCCCCCGTTGATGGCGATGGTCAGGTGCGGGAAGTCCGCTTTCAGGCGCGCGGCGACCTCGTAGCGCAGCGGCGGTATCTCGCGGTTTTCCTTGGGCGACAGGCCCTTGAGCCAGGCATTGCGCGCGTGCACGATGAACACGCGGCAGCCCGCCTCGGCCACGGTGCCCACGAAGTCGCGCACGAAGCCATAGTCCTCGCCCTGGTCAATGCCGATGCGGTGCTTGACGGTGACGGGGACATCCACCACATCCACCATAGCCTTCACGCAGTCCGCTACCAGCCGCGGCTCGTTCATCAGGCAGGCGCCGAAGGCGCCGCGCTGCACGCGCTCGCTGGGGCAGCCGCAGTTGAGGTTGATCTCGTCATAGCCCCACTGCGCGCCCAGGCGGGCGCCGTGCGCCAGGTCGGCCGGCTCGCTGCCGCCCAGCTGCAGCGCCACGGGGTGCTCGGCCTCGCCGAAGCGCAGGTGGCGCGGCACGTCGCCATGCAGCAGCGCGCCGGTAGTCACCATCTCTGTGTAGAGCAGGGCGTGGCCCGACAGCAGGCGGTGCAGGTGGCGGCAGTGCCTGTCGGTCCAGTCCATCATGGGCGCCACACTCATGCGCCAGGGGTTGTGCGGGAAGGAGGAGGGCGCGGCTTGCACGGTGTTTCTTCAGGGACGGAGCGGGATAGGGGGCGGTATTGTCCCAGGTCCCCGCTTCCGCGCGGAGCGGCATGGCATTTGAGACATTTTCCGCCTCTAACGCTTATGGGCAAAGCGCTGGCAGCTATTGATACATGAGCGCCAAGGGCGCGCATCGCACCGGGCGGAACTACACACTGCCGGCAAACGCGCCTAGCATGCCTCCATCACGCAGGTCGTTTGGAAGGAGGCGCGCCATGCTCACCCCTCAACCCCATGCCACCCCGACGGGGGCCCGCCCCGTGCTGGTCCTGGGCGCGGGCCAGATCGGCCAGGCCATCGCGCTGCTGCTGTCCGATGCCGGCGGCTACGCGCTGCAGGTGGCCGACCGCAACCTCTCCTCGCTGCAGCGGGTGCAGGCCCTGGCGGGCGTAGCCACCGTGCATGTGCACGATGCGGCGGCGCTGGAGGCGGCCGTCGCCGGCTGCCATGCGGTGCTCAATGCCCTGCCATTCCATCAGGCCGTGGCGGTTGCCACGCTGTGTGCGCGGCACGGCGTGCATTACTTCGACCTGACCGAGGACGTGGCCGGCACCCGGGCGATTCGCGCCCTGGCCGATGGCGCGCGCAGCGTGCTCATGCCGCAGTGCGGGCTGGCGCCGGGGTTCATCGGCGTGGTGGGCAACGACCTGGCGCGGCGCCTGGACAGCGCGCAGGCCCTGCATCTGCGCGTGGGGGCGCTGCCGCGCTACCCGCAAGGCGCGCTGCGCTACAGCCTGACCTGGAGCACCGAGGGCCTGATCAACGAGTACTGCAACCCCTGCGAGGCCATCATCGACGGCCGGCCCACCCAGGTGCCGGCGCTCGACGGCCTGGAGACGCTGCTGATCGACGGCGTGGAGTACGAGGCCTTCCACACCTCGGGCGGCCTGGGCACGCTGCCGCAAACCTGGGAAGGGCGGATCGGGCACCTGGAGTACAAGACCATCCGCTACCCAGGCCACCGCGCCGCCATGCACCTGCTGCTGCACGAGCTGCGCCTGCGCGAGCGGCGCGCGCTGCTGCGCGAGCTGCTGGAAGGCGCCGTCGCCGCGGCACGGCAGGACGTGATCGTCATCCTGGCCACCGCCCATGGCCTGCGCGGCGGGCGGCTGGTGCAAGAGAGCTATGCCGCCCGCATCGTGGGCCGGCGCCTGCGCGGGCAGGCGCTCAGCGCCATCCAGCACACCACGGCCGCCGGCATCTGCGCCGCGCTGGACCTGGTGAGCAGCGGGCGGCTGCCGCAGGCGGGCTTCGTCCGGCAGGAGCAGATGGCGCTGGCGGACTTCCTGGCCAACCGCTTCGGACGCGTCTATGACGTGGAGGGCGTGCCGGCCGATGGCTGATCAGCGCTTCTGGTACATGGTTTCGATGGCATCCGCGTAATGCGCCATGAGGTTGTTGCGCTTGAGCTTGAGCGTGGGCGTCATGAAGGTGTTCTCGATCGTCCACGGCTCGCTCACCAGATGCACGGCGCGCGGCACCGCGTAGCGCGGGAAGCCGGCGGCGAGCTTTTCGATGCGCGCCAGCGCCGCGCGCTGGGCGCTGGGGTGGGCCAGGCTGGCGGGGTCGTCCGCGTCCAGGCCCAGCTGGGCGGCCAGCTGGCGCCATTCCTCGGCATGCACCACGGCCACGCAGGCGATGAAGGGGCGCTGCTCGCCGATCACCAGGGCCTGCTCGAACAGCGCATCGGCGGTGATGGCCAGCTCCAGGTCGGCCGGCGGCACCTTCTCGCCGGTGGAGGTGACGATGATTTCCTTGAGGCGGCCCAGGATGCGGATGCGGCCATCGACGATCTCGGCCTGGTCGCCCGTGCCCAGCCAGCCGTCGGGCGAGATGGTGCGCGCCGTGTCCTCCGGACGCTTCCAGTAGCCCTTCATGACGATGGGGCCGCGCACCTGCAGTTCGCGGTTTTCGCCGATGCGCACCTCCACGCCGGGCAGCGCGCGGCCCACGGTGGCGGGGTCGTTGTCGTCCAGCGTGTTCACGCTGACCACGGGCGTGGTCTCGGTCATGCCGTAGCCCTGCACCAGCGGCAGGCCCAGGCCCAGGAAGCACTGGGCGATGGCCGGCGACAGCGGCGCGCCGCCGCTCACCGCCACGCGCACGCGGCCGCCGAACCGGGCCAGCAGCGGCGCGGCCACCAGGGTGCGCAGCAGCGGCCAGGGCAGGGCGCGCATCCAGCCGCCGGCGCCGTCGTCCTGCGGCGCCGGCAGGCGCTGGGCCGCGCAGAAGCGCCTCCAGCCCACGGCCTGCGCGGCCTGGAACAGCTGCATCTTCAAGGGCGAAGGCGACAGGGTCTCGATGAGCCTGGCGTGCACGCGCTCGTAGATGCGCGGCACCGACACCAGCACCGTCGGGCGCACGGCCATCATGTCTTCGGCCAGCTGCGCCACCGAGCGCGCATAGGCCACGCAGCTGCCCGCGGCCATGGGCAGGTAATAGCCGCCCGTGCGCTCGAAGGTGTGCGACAGCGGCAGGAAGGACAGAAACACGTCGTCCTGCGTGGGGACGATGCGCTGCAGCACGGCCTTCACGTCGGCGATCACGTTGGCGTGCGTGAGCATCACGCCCTTGGGCTTGCCGGTGGTGCCGCTGGTGTAGACGATGGCGGCCAGATCCCCGGGGCCGGGCGGCGGGGGCAGGGGGGTGTCGGCCGCGGCATGCTGCAGCCAGGCGGACAGGGGCGCGACGGGAACGCCTTGCGGCCCTGCGCCCTGCGCCGGCGCCTGCGTCGTCGCCACCACGCCCATCAGGTGCGGCAGCGGCAGGCCCACGTCGCGCACGCGCTCCCACTGCTCGGTATCCTGCACGACGAGCAGCGAAACCTCCGCATCCTGCAGGATGTAGGCGATGCTGCCCGGATTGTCGATGGCATGCAGCGGCACGGGCACGCAGTCCGTGGCCATGGCGGCCTGGTCGATGCTCATGGCGTCCAGCCCGTTGGGCAGCAGCACGGCGATGCGCGCCCCCTGCGGCAGGCCCGACGCGGCTATCGCACGGCTCCACTGACCCACGCGCTCTTGCGCCTGGGACCAGGTCAGGCTGGTCCAGTGGCCGGTGGCGGGATCGCACTGGCGATAGGCTTCGCGGTCGGGCGTGAGGGCGGCGCGAAAGGCCAGCAGCTCGGGCAGGGTCTGCACGGCGCGCAAGTCGGGGGAGGATGGATTCATGCGTGCAATGTCGGTGGGGCCAGGCAAGGCAGGCCCGGCTTCACCGAAAAAGCACCCATCATAGGACGAACGCGCGGTTTTCCGCACGATCGTGCGGAAAATCAGCCGGCCGCTTCCAGCCCGTGGGCGAAGTGCGCGCGCATGGCCTGCGCGCTGGCCTGCGGGTCGCGTGCGCGCAGGGCGGCCAGGATAGCCTCGTGCTCGGCCAGCGAATCCTCGATGCGCCCCTGCTTGAGCAGGGAGTTGTGCCGGTTGAGCTTCATGACCTTGCGCAGGTCGGCCACCATCTGGCTGCGCCAGCGGTTGTCGGCCATCTCCAGCATGCGCATGTGGAAACGCTCGTTGAGGGTGAAGAAGCGCTCGCGGTCGCCCGCAGCAGCAGCCAGCTCGGCGTGCAGCGCCTCCAGCTCGCCCAACTGCTGTGGTGAGGCCGCAGCCGCCACCACGCCAGCGGCGTCGCTTTCCAGCAGCGCGAGCAGGTGGTAGACGTCGTGCAGGTCCTTGTCCGACATCTCCGTCACGTAGGCGCCGCGCCGCACCTTCATCGTGACTAGGCCTTCGGCCGCGAGCACCTTCAGCGCCTCGCGCAGAGGCGTACGGCTGATGCCGATTTCCTCGGCAATCCGGAGCTCGTCGATCCAACTCCCGGGCTCCAGTTCATGGCGGAAGATGCGCTGGCGCAGCAGTTCGGCCACTTCTTCGTACAGGGCTTGGCGGGGCAGCGGGACGGTCTTCATGCGCCCGAGAATATCAGTGCATGCAACCGCTGGCCGGCTGGTACGTGGACGGGATGCCCGCCATGGGAACGCTGCCGCGCAGCGCCTGCGCGGGCAGGTGCGGCGCGATGGCGGCGCGAGCCGCCAGGAGCGCCGGGAGGTCGATCTGCGTGGCGAAGCCCATGCTCTCCAGCATGAAGACCAAGTCCTCGGTGACGATGTTGCCCGACGCGCCGGGCGCGAAGGGGCAGCCGCCCAGCCCGCCCATGCACGCGTCGAATTCGCGGATGCCTTCCTGCAGCCCCACCAGCGCGTTGGCGAGCCCCAGGCCCATGGTGTCGTGCAGGTGGAGCTTGTGCAGCAGCGGGCCCACCGCGTCTTGCACGGCGCGCACGGTGCCCTGCACCAGGGCCGGATGGGCATAGCCCACCGTGTCGGCCAGGGTGATGCGGTCGGCGCCGGCCAGCGCCAGCGCCTTGGCGGCGGCCACCACGTCTTTCAGCGGCACGGTGCCTGCCACCGAGCAGCCAAAGGCCGAGGCGGCCACGCAGTCGACGCGCACGGGCCGCGGCTGCGCGCGCAGCCATTCGATGATGTCGCCGATGGCGGCGATGTGCTCCAGCGTGCCCTTGTTCACGTTGGCGCGGCTGTGCCGGTCGCTGGCCGATAGCGGAATCACGATGACGTGCGCGCCCGCCGCGTAGGCCGCCATGGCGCCCTTGAGGTTGGCGGCGAGGGCGTAGACCGTCAGCCCTTCGATCCGCAGCGCCTGCGCCACCACCGCCGCGGAGTCGGCCATTTGCGGCACGAGGCGCGGCGAGACGAAGCTGCCCACCTCGATGTCCTGTAAGCCGGCCACGTGCAGCGCCTTGATCCACGCGATCTTGGCTTCGGTGGAAACAGGCCGGGCGATCAGTTGCAGCCCATCGCGGGGGCCGACCTCGGTGACGGTGACGCGCTCGGACATGGGCTGGCCTACTGCTGCACCTGGATGTGTGCCGCCTGGATCGTCGTCTTCGCCTTGGCGATGTCGTTCTCGATGAGGCGGGAGAATTCCTTCGGCGTGGTGGAGCTGGCCTCCAGGCCCTGCTTGGCATAGGCGGCGCGCACGTCGGGGCGCGCCATGACCTGCACCACGGCGTCGTTCAAGGTCTTGACCACGTCGGCGGGCGTGCCGGCGGGCGCGAAGACGCCGTAGTAGGTGACGAAGCTGTAGTCCTTGTAGCCCGACTCGGCCACGGTCGGCACGTCGGGCAGCGAGGCGTTGCGCGCGGCGGAGGTGACGGCCAGCGCGCGCACCTTGCCGCTCTGGATGAGGTTGGTGGCCGACGAGATCGAGGCGCCGGCGACCTGCAGGTGGCCGCCCATCAGGTCCGCCAGCGCCGGGCTCGACCCCTTGTACGGCACGTGCTGCATCTTGAAGCCGGCCGCCGCCTGCAGCATTTCCACCGAAATGTGCACCGAGCCGCCCGTGCCGGAGGTGCCGTAGCTGATCCTGCCGGGCTCCTTGCGCGCGGCGTCGATGAGCTGCGCCAGGGTCTTGTAGGGCGAATCGGCGGTGACCAGCAGCACCATCGGCGTGGTGGCGAGCAGCGAGACCGGCTGCAGGTCCTTGATGGGGTCGTAGGAGGTCTTCATCAGCAGCGGGATCAGCGACACGTTGTCCGACTGGCCGATCACGATGTCGTAGCCCGTGGGCGCCGCGCGCGCCAGCTCGGCCAGGCCCAGCGCCGTGCCGGCGCCGGGGCGGTTGTCGGGCACCATCACCCAGCCCTTGGCCTCGGCCAGGTGGGTGGCCAGGTTGCGGCCGATGAAGTCGGTGCCGCCGCCGGGCGTGGAGGGGATGATCACGCGGACCGGCTTCGCGGGGAAGGGGGCGGGGGACTGGGCGTGGGCAAAGGCCGCAGTGGCCATCAGCGCCGCGATGAGGATTCGTCGTTGCATGGTGAAGGTGTCTCCGGGGAATGGGGGGTGGCGGCCGTCAGCCGCCGATCTTTCCGTGCTGGCGCAGCAGCGCGATGGCCTCGTCGTCCAGGCCGAGGTCTTTCAGGATCGCCACGGTGTGCTCGCCCACCTGGGGCGGGTCGGCGCGCTTGCCCACCTTGAGTCCATCGAATTCGAGGGGCAGAGCGGGCGTGGAAACATGCTCCCCGGTCGGGAGCACCGTCGGCATCAAGGCGCCGCCCTGCGTGAGGTGCGGGTCTTTCAGCAGATCATGGGGCTGGTTCACGGGCGCGTACGACAGCCTGGCCTTTTCGAGGGCTTCGCACAGGTCGGCGCTGTTCCAGTTCCTGAGCACTTCGGCCACGGCGGGCACGACCCACGGACGCGCGGCCTCGCGGTCGATGGCGGAGAACAGGCGCGCGTCCTCGGCCCAGCCCGGGGGCATGAAGGTGGCGGCGAAGGTGCGCCACTGCGCGTCGCTGACCACGGCGACGAAGACGCGCGCGCCGTCCTTGGTCGTGAACAGGTCGTAGACGCCCCAGGGCGGCTCGCGCTTGCTGCCGAAGGGCAGGGCCGGTGTGCCGGTCAGCTCGAACTGCGTGATGAACTGCGCCACCAGCAGCAGGTTGGTCTCGAACAGGCCCGCGCGGATGTACTTGCCCTTGCCCGTGCGTGCGCGCTCGTGCAGCGCGCTCAGGGCGCCGATCACGCCGAACTGACCGCCCAGGATGTCGTTGACCGAAGGCGCGGCGCGCTGCGGGCGGTCGTCGCTGCCGTTGATGTAGGCCATGCCGCCCATCATCTGGACCACCTCGTCCAGGGCCGTGCGCTCCTGGTAGGGGCCGCTCAGGAAGCCCTTGAGCGAGACGTAGATGGCACGCGGGTTGCGCGCGCGCACCGATGCATGGTCCAGCCCGTACTGCAGCAGGCTGTCGTCGCGGAAGTTCTCCAGCACGATGTCGGCCTTGTCGGCCAGGTCCTGGACGAGCTTGCGGCCCTCGGCCGACTTCAGATCGACCGCGAAGCTCTGCTTGTTGCGGTTGAACACGGGGAAGTAGCCGATGCCGGCGCTCTTGAGGCGGCGCGTGCGGTCGCCCTCCACGGGCTCCACCTTGATCACCTCGGCGCCCAGGTCGGCCAGCGTCATGCCGGTGGCGGGGCCCATGATCATGTGCGAGATCTCCAGCACGCGCACGCCCTTGAGCGGCAGGTCGCCGGGGGCGAGGTAGGGAGAAGGCGCGGAGGCAGATGGACTGGTCATGCTGGAAAGAATTAATTATTCTGAATTAATAATTACAAACAACTTGGACGTGATCTTGGCGCGGTTCACGGGTGCTCCGCATCCGATGAAACCCTAGGATGCAGGCGCGTAGGGCGCGAACCGCCGCGCGTTCGGGTCGATGGAGAGCGGCCGCCCCAGCGCGGGGAAGGCGCGCTGCACGCAGTTCTCGCGGTCGCAGACCTTGCAGCCCGAGCCGATCGGCACGGCGCGCTCGGGCGCGTCCAGCCCGAGGCCGTCGCCGTAGACCAGGCGGTGGGCATGGCGCGCATCGCAGCCCAGTGCCACCGAGAAGATGCGCCCGGGCGTTCCGTAGCCGCCGCGCCGGTGCTCCACCGTGCGGGCGATCCACAGGTAGGTGCGCTCGTCGGGCATGCGGGCCAGTTGCGTGAGGATCTTGCCCGGCTGCGAGAACGCGTCGTACACGTTCCAGAGCGGGCAGGTGCCACCGGTGCGCGAGAAGTGGAAATCGACCGACGACTGGCGCTTGGACATGTTGCCCGCCCGGTCCACCCGCACGAAGAAGAACGGGATGCTGTGCGGGGAGGCATGGCGCATCGTCGAGAGGCGGTGCCCCACCGTCTCGAAGCCCACGCCGAAGCGCTCGCCGAGCAGGTCGATGTCGTAGCGCAGTTCGTCGGCGGTCGTCTGGAACAGCCGGTTGGGCAGCAGCAGCGCCGCCGCGAAGTGGTTGGCGAAGCCGATGCGGGCCAGCGCGCGCGCCTCGTCGCTGCCGAAGTTGGCCGCGTTGGTGAATCCGTCGATCGTCGGCCCCGATTCCAGCAGCGCGAGCTGGATGCCCAGCTGGAACGCCTGCTGGCCGGCGCTCAGGCCCGCACCCAGGTGCAATTGATGGCTTTTGCGCTCGAGCGTGCGCAGTGGTTGCTCGATCGCGGGCGAGCCCGCCGCGCGCAGCACGGTGATGCCGTGGAGGGTGCGCAGCCGCTGCTCCAGCGCCGCCACGAGCTGGGCCGCGTGCGGCGCATGGGGGTCCGCGTCTTCCGGGCGCAGTTGCAGGTAGAGCTGCTCGGCCTGCTCGTCCAGCAGGGCCAGGTGCTGGTGGCCCGCGTAGAAGAACTCGCGCACCTCCTCGTACGGTTGCACGGGGGCGGAGGCGGCATGCGCGGCGTGGCCGCTGTCCGTGTTCTCCGCGATCACCGACAGGCGCTCCTCCGCCGCGCGGATGCGCTTGTGCATGCCCAGCAGGACGCGCGTGGCCGCCGGCAGTTGCTCGGCCAGGATGCGGGCCTCTGCCAGCGGTACGTGATCGCCGCCCGGTATGTCGGCCAGGGCGCCGCGCAATTGGCCTAGCTGCCGCGCCTGCGAATCCTCCGAAAATTGCTGCAGGTCGATGCCGAAGGCCGCCTGCAGCCGCAGCAGTACATTGACCGTGAGCGGCCGCTGGTTGTTCTCGATCTGATTCAGGTAACTGGGCGATACCTTCAGCGCCTGCGCCAGTGCCACCTGGGTCAGGCCGCGCTGCTCCCGCAGCGTCTTCAGGTGCGCCCCCATGAAAGCCTTGCTCATATTTGCAAATATCGCAAATTCACATTCGCAATTCGCATAAATTTTTCTACTGGATGTTGCGGATGTTCGGTGTTTTTGCGAACATTGTAAATATAGATATGACAGGGACACCCATTATGAATTTCGATTTTGGAGATCTGCAGCGCTGGAACCAGGCAGCCAGCAAGTCGGCCCCGCAGGGCGATGCAGGCAACTTGAACTGGATCACGCCGGACGGCATCACCGTCAAGCCGTTGTACACCGCCACCGATCTGAAGGGCTTGCCCTACACGGACACGCTGCCCGGCTTCGAGCCCTACCTGCGCGGCCCCCAGGCCACCATGTACGCGGTGCGGCCGTGGACGATCCGCCAGTACGCCGGTTTTTCCACCGCCGAGGAATCCAACGCCTTCTACCGCAAGGCGCTGGCCGCGGGCGGGCAGGGCGTGTCGGTGGCGTTCGACCTGGCGACGCACCGCGGCTACGACTCGGACCACCCGCGCGTCACGGGCGACGTGGGCAAGGCCGGCGTGGCCATCGACTCGGTGGAGGACATGAAGGTCCTCTTCGACCAGATCCCGCTCGACAAGGTGAGCGTCTCCATGACCATGAACGGCGCGGTGCTGCCGGTGCTGGCGGGCTACGTGGTGGCGGCGGAGGAGCAGGGCGTGTCGCAGGACAAGCTCTCCGGAACGATTCAGAACGACATTCTGAAAGAGTTCATGGTGCGCAACACCTACATCTACCCGCCCAAGCCGTCGATGCGCATCATCGGCGACATCATCGAGTACACGGCCAAGAACATGCCGAAGTTCAACTCGATCTCGATCAGCGGCTACCACATGCAGGAGGCGGGCGCCAACCAGGCGCTGGAACTGGCCTTTACCCTGGCCGACGGCAAGGAGTACGTGAAGACCGCCATCGCCAAGGGCATGGACGTGGACGCGTTCGCCGGGCGCCTGTCGTTCTTCTGGGCGATCGGCATGAACTTCTACCTGGAGATCGCCAAGATGCGCGCCGCGCGCCTGCTGTGGTGCCGCATCATGAAGGGCTTCGATGCCAAGAACCCCAAGAGCCTGATGCTGCGCACGCACTGCCAGACCTCGGGCTGGAGCCTGACGGAGCAGGACCCGT
The DNA here is from genome assembly GCF_054512775.1 of Alicycliphilus sp. T452. NCBI lineage: Bacteria > Pseudomonadati > Pseudomonadota > Betaproteobacteria > Burkholderiales > Comamonadaceae > Alicycliphilus > Alicycliphilus sp. T452. The sequence goes on along the minus strand of NZ_JBTNEH010000010.1, from coordinate 31,158 downwards.
ACAACAACGTGGTGCGCACCACCATCGAGGCCATGGCGGCCGTGTTCGGCGGCACGCAGTCGCTGCACACGAATGCGCTGGACGAGGCCATCGCGCTGCCCACCGAGTTCAGCGCCCGCATCGCGCGCAACACGCAGCTCATCATCCAGGAAGAGACCCACATCACCAACGTGATCGACCCCTGGGCCGGCAGCTACATGATGGAGAAGCTCACCCAGGACATGATGGACGCCGCCTGGAAGATCATCGAGGAGGTCGAGGCCATGGGCGGCATGACCGCCGCGGTGGATTCAGGCTGGGCCAAGCTCAAGATCGAGGCCGCCGCCGCCGAGAAGCAGGCGCGCATCGACTCGGGCAAGGAGGTCATCGTCGGCGTGAACAAGTACAAGCTCGCCAAGGAAGATCCGGTCGACATCCTGGAAGTGGACAACGTGAAGGTGCGCGAGAGCCAGATCGCGCGCCTGAACGATATCAAGGCAAAACGCGACCAAAGCGCCGTGGATCAAGCGCTGGCTGCTCTCACTTCCGCAGCAGAGTCCGGCCAGGGCAACCTGCTCGATCTCTCGATCAAGGCCATCCGCCTGCGCGCCACGGTGGGCGAGGTGTCGGATGCGCTGGAAAAGTCTTTCGGGCGCCACCGCGCCGATACGCAAAAGGTGACCGGTGTGTACGCTGCCGCTTACGACTCTGCCGAGGGCTGGGAAAAACTCAAGGGCGAGATCGATGCCTTCGCCGAAAGCCAAGGCCGCCGCCCGCGCGTGATGATCGCCAAGCTGGGCCAGGACGGGCACGACCGTGGCGCCAAGGTGGTGTCCACCGCGTTCGCCGACCTGGGGTTCGACGTGGACATCGGCCCGCTGTTCCAGACCCCCGAGGAGTGCGCGCGCCAGGCCATCGAGAACGACGTGCACGCCGTGGGCATCTCCACCCTGGCGGCGGGCCACAAGACGCTGGTGCCCGCCATCATCCAGGCGCTGAGGGAGCAGGGCGCGGACGACATCATCGTCTTCGTCGGCGGCGTGATTCCGCAGCAGGACTACGGCTACCTCTACGATGCGGGCGTCAAGGGCATCTACGGCCCCGGCACACCGATCCCGGCCAGCGCCAAGGACGTGCTGGAGCAGATCCGCAAGGCCATCGCTTGACGCTCCCGCCCGCCCGATGGGCGGGTTTTTTGAGACTTTGCAATCCGGCATGACACCCCACCCCCTGCTCGAAGCCATCACCCGCGGCGCCCCCTCGGCCCGCCGCCGCGCCATGGCCAAGGCGATCACGCTGCTGGAATCGACGCGGCCCGACCACCGCGCCCAGGCCGATGCGCTGCTCACCGAGCTGCTGCCGCACACGGGCCGGGCGCTGCGCCTGGGGATCAGCGGCGTGCCCGGCGTGGGCAAGTCCACCTTCATCGAGGCGCTGGGGGTTTACCTGATAGCCCAGGGCCTGAAGGTGGCGGTGCTGGCCATCGACCCGTCCTCTTCCGTCTCGGGCGGCTCCATCCTGGGCGACAAGACGCGCATGGAGCAGCTCTCCATGCAGGAGAACGCCTACATCCGCCCCAGCCCCAGCGGCGGCACGCTGGGCGGCGTGGCCGAGAAGACGCGCGAGAGCCTGCTGGTCTGCGAGGCCGCAGGCTACGACGTGGTGATCGTGGAAACCGTGGGCGTGGGCCAGAGCGAGACGGCCGTGCACGGCATGACCGACATGTTCTGCGTGCTGCAGCTGCCCAACGCGGGCGACGACCTGCAGGCCATCAAGAAGGGCGTGATGGAGCTGGCCGACCTGGTGGTCATCAACAAGGCCGACATCGACGCAGCGGCGGCCACGCGCGCCCAGGCGCAGATCACGTCGAGCCTGCGCCTGCTGGGCTTCCACGGCAACCCGGAGCACGACCCGCACAATGCCGCGCAGTGGCGCCCCAGGGTCATCCAGGCCAGCGCCCTGCAGCACCAGGGCATGGAGGGCTTCTGGGCCGTGGTGTGCGAATTCCGCCAGCTGCAGACCGCCAACGGCCGCCTGGCCGCGCGGCGCGAGAAGCAGGCCCTGGCCTGGATGTGGGAGCGCATCGACTTCGGCCTCAAGCAGGCATTCCGCGCCCACCCGCAGGTGCGCGCGCTGCTGCCGCAGATGCAGGCCGACGTGGCCGCAGGCCGCATCGCCGCCAGCACTGCGGCAAGAAATCTGCTTGCAGCGCAGGCTGGATAAGCGCTGGCAGCTATCAAATACAGAGTCAACGAGATACCAACGAAGGAACGAACCTCATGCAAACCATCCTCGATCAACTGGAGCAAAAACGCGAACTCGCCCGCCTGGGTGGGGGCCAGAAGCGCATCGACGCACAGCACAAGAAGGGCAAGCTCACGGCGCGCGAGCGCATCGAGCTGCTGCTGGACGAAGGCACGTTCGAGGAATGGGACATGTTCGTCGAGCACCGCTGCACCGACTTCGGCATGCAGGACAACAAGATCCCCGGCGACGGCGTGGTCACCGGCTACGGCATGATCAACGGCCGGCTGGTGTTCGTGTTCAGCCAGGACTTCACCGTGTTCGGCGGCGCGCTGTCGGAGGCGCATGCCGAGAAGATCTGCAAGATCATGGACCAGGCCATGAAGGTTGGCGCGCCGGTGATCGGCCTGAACGACTCCGGCGGCGCGCGCATCCAGGAAGGCGTGGCCTCGCTGGGCGGCTACGCCGACGTGTTCCAGAAGAACGTGATGGCCAGCGGCGTGGTGCCGCAGATCAGCATGATCATGGGCCCTTGCGCGGGCGGCGCGGTGTATTCGCCCGCCATGACCGACTTCATCTTCATGGTCAAGGACAGCAGCTACATGTTCGTCACCGGCCCCGAGGTGGTGAAGACCGTGACGCACGAGGAGGTGACGGCCGAGGAGCTGGGCGGCGCCATCACCCACAGCACCAAGAGCGGCGTGGCCGACCTGGCGTTCGAGAACGACGTCGAGGCCTTGCTGATGCTGCGCCGCCTGTACAACTACCTGCCGCTGAACAACCGCGACAAGCCGCCCGTGCGCCCCAGCAAGGACCCGGCCGACCGCATGGACCGCAGCCTCGACACCCTGGTGCCGGACAACCCGAACAAGCCCTACGACATGAAGGAGCTGATCACCAAGACCGTGGACGACGGCGACTTCTTCGAGCTGCAGTCCGACTACGCCAAGAACATCATCATCGGCTTCGCCCGCATGGAAGGGCAGACCGTGGGCATCGTGGCCAACCAGCCGCTGGTGCTGGCCGGCTGCCTGGACATCAAGAGCTCCATCAAGGCCGCGCGCTTCGTGCGCTTCTGCGACGCCTTCAACATCCCCGTGGTCACCTTCGTGGACGTGCCCGGCTTCATGCCCGGCACCGCGCAGGAGTACGGCGGCATCATCAAGCACGGCGCCAAGCTGCTCTACGCCTATGCCGAGTGCACCGTGCCCAAGATCACCGTCATCACGCGCAAGGCCTATGGCGGCGCGTATGACGTGATGGCCTCCAAGCACCTGCGCGGCGACGTGAACTTCGCCTGGCCGAACGCCGAGATCGCCGTGATGGGCGCCAAGGGCGCGGTGGAGATCATCTTCCGCGAGGACAAGAACGACCCCGTGAAGCTCGCCGCCCGCGAGGCCGAATACAAGGAACGCTTCGCCAACCCGTTCGTCGCCGGCGCGCGCGGCTTCATCGACGACGTGATCCTGCCGCACGAAACGCGCCGGCGCATCTGCCGCAGCCTGGTCATGCTGCGCGAGAAGAAGCTGGAGAACCCGTGGCGCAAGCACGGCAACATTCCGCTGTGAGGGAAAACGCATGAAGGGCGCACTGATCTCCCTGCTCGAGACCGTGTTCGACACGCTGCTCGACACCTGGTGGCGGCGTGAGCACCGCCAGCGCCGGGGGCGCGCGCAGCGGCCGCTGGGGGAAGATCTTGCCGAGGTGGCGTACTTCAACGTCGTGACCGTCACGGTGTGGGGCGTGGTGGCCTGCGCCGTGTTTTTCACCCTTCATCTGGGGTTCGGCCTGCCGTTCGGCTGGAGCTTCGCGGGCGCCGTGGTTCCCGTGGGCATCTACCTCGGCTGGCGTTTCATCCGATTGCTGAATCAATAACCGGCGTGCGATGGCATCGCGGCCAACTTAACAATTCGAGTCCAATCATGTTCAAGAAAATTCTGATTGCCAATCGCGGCGAGATCGCCTGCCGCGTCATCGCGACGGCGAAAAAAATGGGCATCGCCACCGTCGCCGTCTATTCCGACGCCGACAAGGAAGCGCGCCACGTCAAGCTGGCCGACGAGGCCGTGCGCCTGGGGCCACCGCCTTCGCGCGAGTCGTATCTGCTGGCGGACAAGATCATTGCCGCCGCCAAGCAGACCGGCGCCGAGGCGATTCATCCGGGCTACGGCTTCCTGAGCGAAAACGAGGCCTTCGCCAAGCGCTGCGAGGACGAGGGCATCGCCTTCATCGGTCCCAAGGCGCATTCGATCGCCGCCATGGGCGACAAGATCGCCTCCAAGAAGCTGGCCAACGAGGCCAAGGTCAACACCATTCCCGGCTACAACGACGCTATTCAAACGCCCGAGCAGGCGGTGGAGATCGCCAAGGGCATCGGCTACCCGGTGATGATCAAGGCCAGCGCCGGCGGCGGCGGCAAGGGCCTGCGCGTGGCCTTCAACGACAAGGAGGCGTTCGACGGCTTCGCCAGCTGCCAGAACGAGGCGCGCAACAGCTTCGGCGACGACCGCGTGTTCATCGAGAAATACGTGCAGGAGCCGCGCCACATCGAGATCCAGGTGCTGGGCGACAGCCACGGCAACGTGGTCTACCTGAACGAGCGCGAATGCTCCATCCAGCGCCGCCACCAGAAGGTCATCGAGGAAGCGCCGTCGCCCTTCATCAGCGACGCCACGCGCAAGGCCATGGGCGAGCAGGCCGTGGCCCTGGCCAAGGCCGTGAAGTACCAGAGCGCGGGCACGGTGGAGTTCGTGGTCGGCAAGGACCAGGACTTCTACTTCCTGGAGATGAACACGCGCCTGCAGGTGGAGCACCCGGTGACGGAATGCATCACCGGCCTGGACCTGGTGGAGCTCATGATCCGCGTCGCCGCGGGCGAAAAGCTCCCCCTGACCCAGGCCGACGTGAAGCGCGACGGCTGGGCCATCGAGTGCCGCATCAACGCCGAGGACCCGTTCCGCAACTTCCTGCCCTCCACCGGCCGCCTGGTGCGCTTCTCGCCGCCGGCGCAAAGCATGTTCCAGTCCGACACCGGCAAGCGCTTCGGCGTGCGCGTGGACACCGGCGTGTACGAGGGCGGCGAGATCCCCATGTACTACGACTCGATGATCGCCAAGCTCATCGTGCACGGCACGGACCGCGATGACGCCATCGCCAAGATGCGCGCCGCGCTCAACGGCTTCGTCATCAAGGGCATCAGCAGCAACATCCCGTTCCAGTCGGCACTGCTGGCGCACCCCAGGTTCGTCTCGGGCCAGTTCAACACCGGCTTCATCGCCGAACACTACGCCAACGGCTTCGTGGCCGAGGACGTGCCGCACGAAGACCCGGACTTCCTGGTCGCCCTGGCCGCCTACATGTACCGCCGCTACCGCGCGCGCGCCAGCGGCATCACGGGGCAGCTGGCGGGCCACGAGGTGCAGGTGGGCGAGCAATTCGTCGTCATCACCCTGGGGCTGGAGGGCAAGCGCGAGTACCACCCGCTGTCGGTGACCGACTTCGAAAGCGATTCCGGCTCCAGCATCGTGCACCTGAACGGCAAGGACTACCGCATCAGCAGCACCGCGCACCTGGGCAGCATCCGCGTGCAGGGCGCGTGCAACGGCCAGGGCTTCACGGCCCAGATCGAGCGCGGCACGCCCAAGAACCCGCTGGGCCTGCGCATAGCGCACAACGGCACGCAGGTGGAGGCGCTGGTGCTCACGCCCGAGCGCGCCGAACTGTTCAGGCTCATGCCCTACAAGGCGCCGCCGGACCTGTCCAGGTTCCTGCTCTCGCCCATGCCCGGCCTGCTGGTGGACGTGGCCGTGCAGCCGGGGCAGAAGGTGCAGGCGGGCGAGAAGCTCGCCGTCATCGAGGCCATGAAGATGGAGAACATCCTCTTCGCCGCGCAGGACGGCGTGGTGGGCAAGATCGTTGCCGGCAAGGGCGAGTCCCTGGCCGTGGACGACGTGATTCTCGAATTTCAATAAAAACAGGCCCTGGCGCTTGCCCAGCAAGCGCCAGCAGCTATCAAAACAGGAATATTCACCATGACCCGCCCCTTCAAGGTCCTAGGGATACAGCAAGTCGCCATCGGCGGCACCGACAAGGGCCGCATGAAAAAGCTCTGGGTGGACATGCTCGGCCTGACGCAAACCGGCACCTTCCAGAGCGAACGCGAGAACGTGGACGAGGACATCCTCGCCATGGGCCAGGGCCCGTACAAGGTCGAGGTGGACATCATGCAGCCGCTCGACATCGACAAGAAGCCCGCCGTGCACGCCACGCCGCTGAACCACATAGGCCTGTGGATCGACGACCTGCCCACCGCCGTGCAGTGGCTCACGGCCCAGGGCGTGCGCTTTGCGCCCGGCGGCATACGCAAGGGCGCGGCCGGCTACGACATCTGCTTTCTGCACCCCAAGAGCAATGACGAATTCCCGATAGCGGGCGAGGGCGTGCTCATCGAACTGGTGCAGGCCCCCCCGGAGGTGATTGCTGCGCTGGGTTGATCCGCAGCACCGTCTGGCAACGCATCGAGGCCCTGGCTGGAAACAGCCAGGGCCTTTGTTTTGCCTGGCTGGTGCGTGACAGAGGGAGATTTCTGCGCGATTTTTAGCGCCCGTTTCGCCGGCGTTCGCGGCAATTGCGCGCAGTTCGACGGCGGTTGCCGCAGGGAATTCCGGCGCCTTTGGAAAGCGGGCAAATGCCGTCAATTCGCGTGCATCTGCCGCCAAAAATAGGCTGTTTTAGGTGTTTTTGCAGGCAGATTTTCTCCCCCGATTATTTGCACCCGAAGGGCTTCACAAGGTTCCGCGGCATTCACACAATCGCAGCCGCTTTGCAGCCCGGCTGCTTTTTGGAGTGATGAATGACGACGATTTCGCTGGCAGACATGCCGACGCCCATGACGCAAGAACCGCCCGCCGCGCCCGGCTCCGGCCGCTGGAGCGTGCAGGCGGTGCAGGAACTGCTGGAGCGCCCGTTCCTGGACCTGCTCTGGCAGGCCCAGGCGGTGCACCGCGAGCATTGGCCGGCGGGCGACATCGAGCTGGCGACCCTGCTGTCGGTGAAGACCGGCGGCTGCCCGGAGAACTGCGGCTACTGCCCCCAGTCCACCCACTTCGACACGGGGGTGCAGGCACACAAGCTGATGGGCGTGGACGAGGTGCGCGCCGCCGCCCAGGCAGCGAGGGACGCCGGCGCCACGCGCTTTTGCATGGGGGCGGCCTGGCGCGCGCCCAAGGACCGCGACATCGAAAAAATGTCGGAGCTGATCCGCGCCGTCAAGGGCCTGGGCCTGCAGACCTGCGCCACGCTGGGCATGCTGCAGCCGCACCAGGCGCAGGCGCTGAAGACGGCGGGGCTCGACTACTACAACCACAACTTGGACACCGCGCCCGAGTACTACCGGGACGTGGTCAGCACGCGCAGCTACCAGGACCGGCTGGACACCCTGCGCCACGTGCGCGCCGCCGGCATCAGCGTGTGCTGCGGCGGCATCATCGGCATGGGCGAGGCGCCGGTGCACCGCGCCGGCCTGATCGCGCAGCTGGCCAACCTCGACCCCTATCCGGAATCCGTGCCCATCAACAGCCTGGTGCCGGTGCCCGGCACGCCGCTGGCCGGCAGCGCGCCCGTGGACCCGCTGGACTTCGTGCGCGTGATCGCCGTGGCCCGCATCACCATGCCGCGCGCACGCGTGCGCCTGTCCGCCGGGCGCGAGGAACTGGGCGAGGCGGTGCAGGCGCTGTGCTTCCTGGCCGGCGCCAACTCCATCTTCTACGGCGACAGGCTGCTCGTGACCGGCAACCCCGGCGCGGCCGCCGACGAGCGGCTGCTGGCCAAGCTGGGGCTGAACGGCAGGCACACGCGGGAGGCCGCGCCGGAGCACGCCTGCTGCGCCTGAGTCACTATGCTATCAATAGCTCGCAGCGCTTTGTGGATGGGCGCTGCAAGCCATTTTGGTCCAAATCAACCCATGCCCTCGGGCCGGATCTGCGCACGCTCGATCACCGGCTTCCAGCGCGCCTGCTCGGCCTTGATGAAGGCGTCGAACTCGGCACTGCTGTTGCCCACGGCCAGGGCCGTCTCCTGCGCCAGCTTCTCCTTGACCAGCGTGCCGCGCGCGGCCTTGACGGCCTCGGCCTCCAGCTTGGCCAGGTGCGCCTTGGGCCACTTGCTCGGCGCGATCAGGCCGTACCACTGCGTCATCTCGAAACCCTTGAAGCCCTGCTCGGCCACCGTGGGCACGTCGGGCATCTGGGCCAGGCGCTGCGCGGTGCCGGTGGCGATGCAGCGCAGCTTGCCCGCCTTGATGAAGGGCAGCAGCGCGGGCGCGCCCACCGCGGCGGCCTGCAGGCGGCCCGCCATCAGGTCGGTGAGCATGGGGCCCGTGCCGCGGTAGGGCACGTGCAGCATGAAGATGCCGCTGGCCATCTTGAGGTACTCGAACGCCAGGTGCCCGGCGCTGCCGTTGCCCGCGCTGCCGTAGTTGAGCTGGCCGGGCTTGCCCTTCACGTAGGCGATGAAGTCCTTGAGGTTCTTCACCGGCAGGTCGGGGTGCACCACGTAGAGGCTGGGCACCTTGGACAGCAGCGTGATGGGCGCGAAGTCGCGGTTGGCGTCGTAGGGCAGCCTGGGGAAGATGAAGGGGTTGACGGCCAGCGTGCCGATGTGGCCCAGGATCAGCGTGTGCTCGTCGGTGCTGTTCGCCACTTCCTGCATGGCGATGTTGCCGGCCGCGCCGGGCTTGTTGTCCACGAACATGTTCTGGCCGATGGTCTTGGAGATCTCGGCCGCCGCGGCGCGGGCCACGATCTCCGAGCTGCCGCCGGGCGCGAACGGCACCACCAGGCGCAGCGGCTTGGTGGGCCAGGCGGCCTGGGCGCGCGCCTGGGACAGCCACGGCGCGGTGGCGGCGGCAGCGCCGCCCGCCAGCAGCTGGCGGCGGTTGAGGAAGGTCGTCGGGGAATGGGGCATGTGCGTGTCTCCTGTGGGTGGGGCCCGGCGCCGGTCGCCCGGGCACGCCGCGATGGTGCACGGGGCGACCTATCAATTGCCTTTCAGGAACGCCGGCGGCCGCCGCAGATAATCCGCGCCATGCGCATCCTGTTGGCCGAAGACGAGCGGCCCCTGGGCGAGTGGCTGGCCAAGGCCCTCGAACAGGGCGGCTGCCGCGTGGACTGGTGCGACGACGGCCGGCTGGTGGAGCGCGCGCTGGCCGGGCGCGACTACGACGCGCTGGTGCTCGACCTGGGCCTGCCCGGGCGCGACGGCGGCACCATCCTGCGCCGGCTGCGCGCGCGCGACGAGCGCATCCCCGTGCTGGTGCTGACCGCGCGCGACACGCTGGGCGAGCGGGTGCGCAGCCTCAACGAGGGCGCGGACGACTTCCTGGCCAAGCCCTTCGAGCTGGCCGAGCTGGAGGCGCGCCTGACCGCCCTGGTACGCCGCGCGCGCGGCAGCGAGCACCCGCGCCTGGCCTGCGGCCCGCTGCAGTTCGACACGGTGACGCGCCAGTTCACGCTCTCGGCCGAGCCGCTGCAGCTCTCGCCGCGCGAGCATGCGCTGCTCAAGGCGCTGGTGCAGCGCAGCGGCGAGCCGCTCACGCGCCAGCAGGCCATGGACCGCGTGTTCGGCGACGACGAGGACGTGCAGCCCTCGGTGATCGACGTGCTGCTGCACCGCCTGCGCAAGCGCCTGGAGGGCAGCGGCGTGCGCATCCACACCTACCGGGGGCTCGGCTATGTCCTGGAGCTGGATACGCCAGGCCAGCACTAGGCAGCGCCTGCTCGCGCTGCTGCTGCCGGCCATGACGCTCATGGCCGCCGTGGGCCTGTGGTTCACGCGCGAGGACGCCATCGCCTCCACCAACGCGGCCTACGACCGCTCGCTGCTCGGCGCCATCAGGGCGCTGGACCTGAACGTGTCCACCGCCTCGGGCGGCCTCGCGGTGGAGCTGCCCTACCGGCTGTTCGAGTTCTTCCAGCTCACCGCCAAGGGCAGCGTGTACTTCCGCGTGGCCACGGCCGACGGGCTGGTGGAGCTGGGCAGTCCCGACCTGCCCGCGCCCCCCGCGGCGCTGCAGCCGGGCCGCCCGGTGTTCTACGACGCGAGCTACTTCGGCGAGAACGTGCGCGTGGGCGCATTCATGCGCGCGCTCGACGATGCGCCCGAGGGCAGCGACAGCCGCTACCTCGTGATCCAGGTGGCCGAGGGCACGGCCTCGCGCGAGCAGTTCACCGCCGGCTTCGTGCGCCGCGCCGCGCTGCGCGACGGGGCGCTGCTGGCCGTGCTGCTGGCCAGCGTGGTGGCCGTGCTGGGCGTGGCGCTGCGGCCCATCACGCGGCTGGCCGCGCAGACCCGCTCGCGCGCGCCCGACGACCTGCGCCCCATCGAGGCCGACGGCCTGCCGCGCGACATCCAGCCCCTGGTGGCCGCCGTGAACCAGCAGATGGAGCGCACGCGCCAGCTCATGGACGCGCGCCAGAGCTTCGTGGACGACGCCTCGCACCAGCTGCGCACGCCCCTGGCCACGCTGCGCGCACAGCTCGACTACGCCCTGCGCGAGCCCGACGCCGGGCGTCAGCGGATCGCGCTGCAGGCGCTGTCGGCGGCGCTGTCCGGCGCCATCCGCGCCACCAACCAGCTACTGGCGCTGGCGCGCAGCGACACGGCCCAGGCGCTGGCGGAGCCCGTGGACCTGGCGCAGCTCGCGCGCGACGTGGCCGTGGAGCTGCTGCCCCTGGCGCGCACGCGCGGCGTGGACCTGGGCGTGGAAGGCGACGCCGGCCAGGCCTGGGCCCGGGGCGACCGCGGGCTGCTGTGCCAGGCGCTGCTCAACATCACCCACAACGCCATCGAGCACGGGCGCGAACACGGCGTGGTGACCCTGACGGCCGGCACCGACGCGCAGGGCTGCTGGCTGCGCGTGGTGGACGACGGGCCCGGCATGCCGCCCGAGCTGGCGGGCCGGGCGGGCCAGCGCTTCGCCAAGGGGCGCGAGAGCCGCGGCTCGGGCCTGGGCCTGGCCATCGCGCGCTCGGTCATCGGGCGCCACGGCGGCGCGCTGCGCCTGGAGACGGCGCCGCCCGGGCAGGGCGCCTGCGTCATTTTGTGGTGGCCGCGCGCATGAAGGCCGGGCTGCTGCTGCGGGTGCTGCTGCCCTGGCTGCTGCTGGCCTGCGGCGCCGCGGCGCAGACGGGCCCGCGCTGCATCGCGCCGGCCAAGCCCGGCGGCGGGTTCGACCTGACCTGCCAGGCGCTGGGCCGGCTGCTGCACGCCTCGGGCCAGCTCGCGCAGCCGCTGCCCACGGTCTACCAGCCCGGCGGCATCGGCGCGCTGGCGTTCAAGAGCAGCGTCACCCGGCGGCCGGACGACGGCGGGGCGCTGGTGGCGTTCTCGTCGGGCTCGCTGCTCAACCTGGCGCAGGGGCGCTTCGGCCCCTATGACGAGCGCAGCGTGCGCTGGCTGGCCGGCATGGGCATGGACTACGGCGTGATCGCCGTGCGCCAGGACGCGCCCTACCGCACGCTGCCCGCGCTGGTGGAGGCGATGCGCGCGCAGCCCGCTCGCGTGGTGTTCGGCGCGGGCGGCTCCATCGGCAGCCAGGACTGGATGAAGGCCGCGCTGCTCGCGCGCGCGGCCGGCGTGGGCCACAAGGCCATGCGCTTCGTGGCCTTCGAGGGCGGCGGCGAGGCGCTGGCGGCCCTGGTGGGCGACCACGTGCAGGTGGTGCCCGGCGACGCGGCCGAGGTGGCGCGGCAGATCGACCAGGGCGCGCCCATCCGCATCCTGGCGGTGCTCGCGCCCGATCGCCTGCCGGGCCGCTGGGCGCGCACGCCCACGGCGCGCGAACAGGGGCTGGACATCGAATGGCCCATCCTGCGCGGCGTGTACCTGGGGCCCGGCGTGAGCGAGCAGGCCTTCCGCCACTGGGCGGGCATGCTGGAGCGCGCCATGCAGCATCCCGCGGCGGCGCAGGAACTGGAGCGCTTCGGCCTGCAGCCCGTGGCGCTCACGGGCGCGGCGCTGGACGCCGCCGTGCGCAGCCAGATGGACGCCTACCGGCGCCTGGCACGCGACTTCGGCGTGATGCGCTGAGGGCTTCTACGGATTTGAATTCAAGCGGATAACTAGGCGGGGCGCCGCAGACAGTGCTGTAGCACGGCAAGGCGCCCCAACAACGTTATACGGTTGAAGGCAAATCCGTACTATTTGAGCACGCGCCCCTCGGCATCCAGCACCTGCACGGCGATCGGTATGCCCTGGCCCACGCTCTGCGTGACGGTGCAGAACGACTCGAACTGGCCCAGCACCCGGTCCAGGTGCTGCAGCTGCTGCGCCGGCACGCCCAGGCGCAGCGTGGCGGTCATCTGCAGGATGCGCAGGCGGCCCTCGGCGTTGCGGCCCACCTCGGCCTGCACCGTGGCGTGCAGCGGCTCGGGCTGCTGCTTGAACTTGCGCAGCGCGAACAGCAGCGAGTCGCTCAGGCAGTTGCCCACGGCCGCGCACAGCAGGTGCACGGGCGAGGGGCCCTGGCCCCCGCCCAGCGGCGCGGGCTCGTCGGAGACCAGCGGCGGCACGCCGGCGCCGAAGCGGTTCTCGTAGCGGTAGTCGGCGATCTGGGCCAGCTCCACGGTCACAAGTTCGTTGTTCATGCGTTTTCCTTCTCCATCGCGTTTCCCAGCCGCAGGGCCACGGCCCCGACGCTGCCGCCGTTGGTCACCTGGGTGTAGCCCTGCGCGCGCAGCCACTGCGCGGCCATTTCCGAGCGCGCGCCCGAGACGCAGCACAGCACTATCGGCGCGTCGCGCCCGGGCAGTATGTCGCAGGCCGCGTCCTGCAGCATGTTCAGGGGCAGGTTGATGGAGCCCGCCATGTGGCCGGCGGCGAATTCGCCGGGCGAGCGGACGTCCACCACGAGGGGGTGGGCGAAGGGCGTGGTCATGGAAAGCCTGCGGGCCGCGGGCGCGGCGTTGTTGCTCTTGAATGAATAGCTTCCAGCGCTTGTCAGGCAAGCGCTGGAGCCTGTTCTTGCCTGAAACTCAGCAGCCGGGCTGCACGCCCAGCTTGCGCAGGATGCTCTCCATCAGGCACCACTTGGTGAACCCGCTTTGCAGCAGATTCGCGCCCACGAAGGCGGTGAAGGCCAGCCACCAGGGGCTCACGAAGATCGGGCTGCCGGGCACGCCCAGGGCGAGCGAGAGCAGCACGAAGGCGCCAGCGACGATGCGCACGATTTGCCAGGATGTCATTTGAAAGCTCCTTTGGATAGAGACCGTAAAAAAACTAAGCGGCGCTGCGGCAGCGCGGGCAGGCCAGGGCCGCCAGCGGCCACACGAACAGGGCGGCCAGCACGCCCAGGCCCAGGGCGATGGCCAGCAGGTTGGCCCAATCGACCCAGTAGTCCATGTTGGACAGCGACGACTGCGTGAGCGACGGCACGGCCGCCACCAGCACGGCCGCCACGATGGCGCCCAGCAGCAGGGCAGGGCGCAGCGCGCGCAGGCCCATGCGCCCGCGCGCGGCCACCAGCAGGGCGATCCACACGAGCAGCGCGAGCAGCAGCGCGGGCCAGATGCCCAGCGCGATTTCGTAGACGATGTTCAGGACCAGCCAGATTTCGTACATGGTGTGTCTCCTCGGGTTGTGTGTCAGACGCGGCCCTTGAGCACCGCCATGTAGGCGGGCTTGAGCATGCGCACCTTCATGAGCCAGGCGAAGTAGCTCTCCTGCAGCGGCTCGATCATGGGCAGCGACGGGATGAGCCTGCCCTCGTAGTCGAACTCGATGAGCATGGCCGAGCCCTCGCGCACGATCATGGGGCAGGAGGTGTAGCCGTCGAACTTCTGGCCCGGCTCGCGCCCGGCGACCACGTCCACGAGGTGCTGCGCGACCAGGGGCGCGCTCTTCTTCACCGTGGCGGCGGTCTTGCCGCGCGGCGTGCCGTTGATGTCGCCCAGGCCGAACACGTTCTTGTAGCGGCGGTGCTGCAGCGTGTCCTTGTCCACCTCCAGCCAGCCGCCGGCGGCCATGGGGCCGTCCTTCCAGGCCAGGTCGGAGTTCTTCACCGCGTCGGGCGCGCGCATGGGCGGCACCACGTGGATGAAGTCGTAGGGCACCTCGGTCGCCTCGCCCTCGGGGCTGGTGAAGGTGGCGCGGCGCGCGCCGATGTCGATGGCCTTGAGCTTCTGCGTGAACTGCACGTCCACGCCCAGCGCCTGCCAGCGTTCGAGCACGTTGTCGTTCACCGCCTTGACGCCGAACACGTTCTGCAGCGCCGAGTAGAACGTCACCCTGGAGTTCTGCAGCGTGCCCGCCTGGGCCAGCCGGTCGCGCACCATGAAGGTCATCTTGAGCGGCGCGCCCGCGCACTTGAGCGGCGTGGCGGGCAGCGTGAGCACGGCCTCGCCGCCCTTGGCGCGGAACTGGTCCATGGCCGCCCAGGTGGCCACGGCGGCGTCGGAGCCGGGGTAGACGCTGGCCAGGCCGTTGCTGCCGATGGCCTTGAGGTCCATGCCCTCGATCTGCGCCCAGTCCTGGTGCGTGCCCGTGGCCACCACGAGATAGTCGTAGGCGATGCGCCTGCCGCCCGTGGTGACCAGGGCGTTGGCGGCGGGGTCGAACTCGGCCACCATCTCCCTGACCCATTCGACGCCCGCGGGCTGCAGGTCGGCGTTGCGGTCGATCACCTTGCCCACGGGCCACACGCCGGTGGCCACCAGGGTGAAGCCGGGCTGGTAGTTGTGCACCTCCTTGGCGTCCACGATGGTGATGCGCGCGCCGTCCAGCATGGCGCTCAGCCGGTGCGCGATGGCGATGCCCGCCAGGCCGCTGCCCGCGATGACGATGTGCGCCTTGCTGGCCAGCCGGGCCGCCCGGGCGGGGCCCGGCTGCAGGCCCATGCCCAGGGCCGCGCCCGTGCCCGCGGCCGCGGCCAGCCAGGTGCGCCGCGATGCCACGGCACGCTGCGGTCGTGAAGATTCCATCTTTGTCATGCTTGCCTCCTGTAGGCCCGGTCGGGCGTTGTCATCGATTCGGGTGTTCGTCAGCCGCGGTACTGGCGCAGGTAGCGCGACTCGAAGGCGCGCTTGGCCCAGTGCATCGCCCGCGACGACGGTAGCATCAGGTGGCGCTGCGGCGTGCGCCAGACCAGGGTGCCCCGGTCCAGCGCGTCGATGATGCAGGCCAGCTCCGCCTTGAAGCCCGCCCGGGGCGTGCGCCCGGCCAGCGCGTCGACGAGGTTGGCCGCCGCCGCGCGCGCCTGCAGGTCGGCCATGTGCGCCTGCTTGGGCATCCATTCGGGTCCGGGGAAGCTGCCCGAGTCGCCGACCACGTAGGCGTGCTCCCAGCCTTCGATGCGGCATTGCGCGTCGGCCCGCAGCAGGCCGCCGGGCGAGCGCGGCAGCTCGGTGGCGTCGAACCAGGCGTTGCCCGTCATGCCGGGCATGAAGAGGATCAGGTCGGCCGCGATCTCGCCGCCTTCGGTGACGACCTTGCCGGCGTCGAAGCGCACCATCTTGTGGCCCAGGTGGGTGCGTATGCCGCGCCGCGCCATCTCGGCCAGCAGCTGCTGCACCGTCCTGGCGCCCAGGCGCGCGCCGGGCTCCTTGCTGGGGTTGAAGAACACGAGCTCGAAGCGCTCGCGCCGGCCCTCGCGGCGCAGCTGCGTGTCGATGCCGAAGAGGAACTCGAACATCGGCCCGCCGCGCACGGCCTGGGGCTCGTTCGGGTTGGCGGCGAAGCCCACGGCGATGGTGCCGCCCTCCATGGCGCGCAGGCGGTCGCGGATCCGCTCGGCGGCGGCGATGCCCTCGCAGGGGGTGATGGCGTGCTCTATGCCCGGCAGCTTCTTGATGAAGCGCCCGCCGGTGGCGATCACCAGGGCGTCGTTGCGCAGCTCGCCGGCGCTGGTCAGCACCGTGCGGCCGCCGTCCCGCAGGCCGGTCGCGTCGGCCGCCACGTGGCGCACGCGCATGCGCTCGAAGAAGGGCGCGAGCGGCACGATGAGCTGCTCCCGCGTGCGCAGGCCGCTGGGTATCCAGATGATGCCGGGCAGGTAGTGCAGCTCGGCGCGCGGCGAGACCAGCGTGATCTCGGCGCCGGCGTCGCGCCGGCGCAGTTCGCGCACGGTGGCCAGCGCCCCGAAGCCGGCGCCCAGGACCGTGATGCGGGCGGTGGTGGCGGTCATTGCGTTTCTCCTCGTTCAGAACGTGTTCATGAAAAGACCATGAACACGTTCTCAGGGGCCTGCGCCAGCCAGCGCAGCACATGGGCCGCGCCCTGGTGGCCCGGGCCTTCGTCGAGCTGCACCACGCCGTCCCAGGCCAGTTCCTCGCGCAGCAGGCCGGCGAAGTCGGCGCGCAGCTGCTGCGTGCTGTAGAGCATGTCCGCGTCCTTGGGGCCGCCGCTGGCGTAGGCGAGCTGCTGCGGCGTGAAGGCCTCCAGGACCAGCCAGCCGCCCGGGCGCAGCGCGGCGGCCAGGCGGCGGTGCGCGTCGGCACGGATGGCGGAGGGCAGGTGCACGTAGGTCAGCACCACGGCGTCGAAGCCGGCGGGCCCGGGCGTCCATTGCGCCAGATCGGCCAGCTCGGTGCGCAGCGGCACGCCTTGCTGCCGCGCCAGTTCCCGCGCCTTGGCCAGCCCCACGGCCGAGCCGTCGACGGACAGCACCTCGTGCCCCTGGGCGGCCAGCCACACGCCGTTGCGCCCCTCGCCATCGCCGGGCACCAGCACACGGCCGCCGGGGCGCAGGCGCGCGGCCTGCTCGCGCACGAAGGCGTTGGGGGCGGTGCCGTACTTGTAGCCCGGAATGTCGAAAGCCTGGTCCCAGAATGTCATTGGAATTGCCTGAAACGTATATGGGTGAAGCGCGAGCAGCTATTCATAAAAGAGCACCCGGTGCCGTGCCTCAGGGCGCGCGGGCCAGCGCCTGGCTGGCCTGGCGCAGCACGGCTTCGTCGAGCTGGCCGGCCAGCTGCGCCAGCTGCAGCCGGTGCAGCAGCAGCGCGCTGCGCGCCTGGGCCAGCGCCAGGCGCGTGGCGGCGGTGTCGTTGTCGGCGTGCAGCACGTCGAGCAGGGTGCGGTGGCCCACCTCGTAGCCGGTGCGCGTGGCGTCCTGGCGCGCCTGGGATGCGGCCAGCGCCTCCTGCAGCGCCTGCACGCGCAGGGCCCCGGCCTGCAGGCCCAGCCAGGCGGCGTGCACCTGGCGGCCGACCTGCTCGCGCGTGGCGTCCAGCTGCGCCTGGGCCTGGTTCCATTGCGCCAGGCTTTCCTCTTCCTTGGCCGAGCGGTAGCCGCCGGTGTACAGCGGCACGGTGAGCTGCACGCCCAGCATGGCGCGCGTGTCCTTGTTGCGCGCGCCGCCGCCGAAGTCGCCGCTGCCCGAGAGGCGGTCCTGCGCGGCCTGCGCGACCAGCTCCACCCGGGCGCTGGCGGCGGCGCGGTGCTTGTCGGCCTCGGCGCGGGCGACGTCGGCGGCGAGCTGCTGCAGGCGTATGCCGGGGTTGCCGGCGTCGGCCTGTTCCTGCCAGACAGTCAGCGCCTGTTGGTCGCGGGCCAGCGCCTGCACGGGGTCTGTCCAGGCGGCTGCGGGCAGGCGCGCGTCCAGGCCGGCCGGGGGCAGGCCGGTGGCGTCGGCGAGCTGGCGGCGCTTGACGTCCAGGTCGGCCTGCGCGGCCAGGCGCCGGGCCTCCAGGTTCGCGCGCTGCGCGCGCGCCTCGTGCACGGCGGTGATGGGGGCGGCGCCCATGTCGAAGCGGTCCTGCGCCTCGGTTTCGGCCTTCCGCACGGCGTCGAGCTGGCCGTCGAGCACGCTCAGCGCCTCCTGCGCCACGGCCAGGTCGAGGTAGCGCCGGGCCGTGCGCAGCATGGCGTCCTGCTGCGCGGCGCGCCACTGCCAGTCGCCCATGTCGGCCTGCAGCGCGAGCTGCTGCTGCTGGGCCCGGCGCTCGGGGTGGTACAGCGGCTGGCTGGCCTGCAGCGCGATGCGCGTGGCCGTGCCGCCGTGCACCGAGGTGCCGAAGTCCACGCCGTTGCTCCGCCCCATGCCGGGCGCGGAGAACTGCGCGCCGCGCATCTCGGTGTCGCTGCTGGCCACGCCGGCCGATGCCGTCATGGCCACGCCGGGGCGCCACAGCGCGGCGGCCTGGTCGCGCCGGGGCTGGGCTGCGCCGTGGGCGGCGCGCGCCACGGCCAGTTCGCGGTCGTGCTGCCAGGCGGCCTGCCAGGCCTCGATCAGGTCGGTGGCCCGGGCGGCGGGGGCGATGCACAGGCCCAGGGCAAGATACAAGCCCAAACGGGCCCTGGCGCCCATGTACCAAGCGCTTGCAGCTATTTTTTTGATAGTCTTCATTGCACCGCTCTCTGGCCGCGCACCCGGTCCACGTGGTGGCGGTAGGCCATGAAATACAGGACGGGGATGACCACCAGCGTGAGCACGGTGGAGACGGCGATGCCGAAGATCAGCGAGATCGCCAGGCCGTTGAAGATCGGGTCGTCCAGGATGAAGAACGCCCCCAGCATGGCCGCCAGGCCCGTGAGCATGATGGGCTGCGCGCGCGTGATGGCCGACTGCACGATGGCCTGCCGGAACTCCATGCCGGCCTGTACCTGCAGGCGTATGAAGTCCACGAGCAGGATGGAGTTGCGCACGATGATGCCGGCCAGGGCGATCATGCCGATCATGCTGGTGGCCGTGTACTGCGCGCCCAGGATGGCGTGGCCGGGCATCACGCCGATGATGGTCAGCGGTATCGGCGCCATGATGATCAGCGGCGTGAGGTACGAGCCGAAGTGCGCGACGACCAGCAGGTAGATCAGGATCAGCCCCACGCCGTAGGCCGCGCCCATGTCGCGGAAGGTCTCGTAGGTGATCTGCCATTCGCCGTCCCACTTGAGGCTGTAGCCACGGTAGGGGTCGCTGGGCAGGCGGATGAAATACTCCTCGATCCTGCCGCCGTCGGGCGCCGCGATGTCCGCGATCGCCGCACGCGCGGCGAACATGCCGTAGAGCGGGCTGTCTACCTTGCCCGCCATGTCGGCGACCACCAGGTTCACCGGCAGCAGGTCCTTGTGGTAGACGGGCTGCTCGCGCAGGGTGTCGGTGACGGTGACCAGCTCGCGGACCGGCACCGTGCCCCCCTGGCTGGTGCGCACGGGCAGCTGCAGCAGCGTATCCAGGCTGCCCTGCTGCTCGGCGGGCAGCTGCAGCAGCACGGGCGTGGGGTACTTGCTCGCATCGCGCAGCCAGGTCGCGCGCTCCCCGGCCAGGCCCGCGTGCAGGGCGGAGACGATGGAGGCCTGCTGCACGCCTATCAGCGCGGCCTTGCGCCGGTCCACCAGCAGGAGCTTGCGCGGCGCGTCGGCGATGGCGCTGTCGTCCAGGTCCACGATGCCCCCGGTTTCCTGCAGCACCGCGCGCACCTCTTTGGCCACCTGGCGGCGGCCCGCGGCGTCGGGGCCGTAGATCTCGGCGACGATGGGGGCGAGCACGGGCGGGCCGGGCGGCACCTCCACCACCTTCACGTTGGCGCCCAGCCTGCGGCCGATGTCCTGCAGGGCAGGGCGCACGCGCATGGCGATCGCGTGGCTCTGGTCCTTGCGCTCGTGCTTGTCCAGCAGGTTGACCTGCAGGTCGCCCACCTCGCCGCCGCTGCGCAGGTCGTACTGGCGCACCAGGCCGTTGAAGTTGATGGGGCCGGCCGTGCCCGCGTAGGCTTGGTAGTCGGTCACCTCGGGCACGGTGGCGAGGTAGGCGCCCAGCTCGTGCAGCACGGCGGCGGTCCTCTCGGGCGGCGTGCCCGCGGGCATGTCCACGATGACCTGGAACTCGCTCTTGTTGTCGAACGGCAGCATCTTGAGCTGCACCCAGCCCAGCACGGGCAGCACCAGCGAGATGGCGATCAGCCCCGCCACGGCCAGCCCCAGCAGGGCGCGGCTGCGCCGGCCGTGCCGCTCGTCGAGCAGCGGGCGGAAGATGCGCGTGAACACCGGCGCCAGCCTGGCGGCCAGGCCCGTGTGCGCCTGCGCCTGCCCGCCATGGCCTTTCATCCACAGCCGCGCCAGCCAGGGCGTGACGGTGAAGGCCACGGCCAGCGACAGCAGCATGCCCATGCTGGCGTTGATGGGGATGGGCGCCATGTACGGTCCCATGAGCCCGCTGACGAAGGCCATGGGCAGCAGCGCGGCGATCACGGTGAAGGTGGCCAGGATGGTCGGCCCGCCGACCTCGTCCACCGCGCCGGGTATGAGCTGCAGCAGCGTCTTTTCGGGGTGCAGCGCCTGGTGGCGGTGGATGTTCTCGACCACCACGATGGCGTCGTCCACCAGGATGCCGATGGAGAAGATCAGCGCGAACAGCGACACGCGGTTGAGCGTGAAGCCCCAGGCCCAGGAGGCGAACAGCGTGGCCGTCAGCGTCAGGCCCACTGCCACGCCGACGATCAGCGCCTCGCGCCGGCCCAGCGCGACGAACACCAGCGCGACCACGGAGGCGGTGGCGAACAGCAGTTTCTGGATGAGCTTTTGCGCCTTGTCGTTGGCCGTGGCGCCGTAGTCGCGCGTCTCGGCCACCTGCACGTCGGCAGGGATGACGGTGCCGCGCAGCTCGGCCGTGCGCTGCATCACCGCGCGCGCCACGTCGATCGCGTTGGCGCCCGCCTTCTTGGTGACCGCCAGCGTCACCGCCGGGTATTCGCTGGCCTGGCCGTCCTCGACCTGCGCATGCCAGACGTAGCGCGTCGCGGGCAGCGGGCCGTCCTCCACCCGGGCCACGTCCTTCAGGAACACCGGCTTGCCGCCGCGGTTGCCGACGACGATGTCGGCCACCTCCTGCGCATGCGCGAGGAACGGCCCGGCCTCGATGGACACCGACCGGTCGCCCGAGAGCAGCTCGCCCACGGGCAGCCCCTGGTTGGCCGACTGCAGGGCCTGGCGCAGCGCGTCCACGGTCACGCCGCTGCCGGCCATGCGCGCCGCGTCCAGCTCCACGCGCACGGCGCGGCCGGGGCCGCCCACCGTCGCCACGGTGCGCGTGCCGGGCACGCGCATCAGCTCGGCCTCCATGCTGTGCGCCACGCGCTCCAGCGCAAAGGCGCCCGTGTCCTGGTCGTGGCTGTACAGCGTCAGCGTGACCACGGGCACGTCGTCGATGCCCTTGGGGCGGATGATGGGCTCCATCGCGCCCAGTCCGCGCGGCAGCCAGTCGGCATTGCTGCGCAGCGTGTCGTGCAGGCGCACCAGGGCGTCGTTGCGGTGCACGCCCACCTTGAACTGCACCGTGAGCACCGCCACGCCGGGGCGCGAGACCGAGGTCACGTGCTTCACGCCCAGCATCTGCGACAGCACCTGCTCGGCCGGCGTGGCGATCATCTGCTCCACGTCCGCCACCGACGCGCCGGGGAAGGGCACGATCACGTTGGCCATGGTCACGTCGATCTGCGGCTCCTCCTCGCGCGGCGTGACCAGCACCGCGAACAGGCCCAGCAGCAGCGCCAGCAGCGCCAGCAGCGGCGTGATCTGCGCCGCCTGGAAGGCCTGGGCGATGCGGCCCGAGATGCCCAGGGAATGCTTGTTGCGGCCGTCCATGTCAGCGCACCTTGGCCGCGGCCTGGGGTTCGAGCGCCACCTGGTCGCCCGCGCGCAGCCCGCTCAGGACCTCCACCATCTCGCCCTGGGGCGGGCCCAGGCGCACCTGGCGCAGCTGCGGCTGCCCGTTGCCGCCGCGCACGTACACGCCCGTCATCTCGGCCCGGCGCACCACCGCCTTGGCGGGCACCAGCACGCGTGCGCCGGCATCCGCCGCGCCGCCCTGCCACCACAGGCGCGCGAACGAGCCGGGCAGGGCGCCCGGCAGGTCGGCAGGCAGCTGCACGCGCACCGGCACGGTGTGGCTCAGCGGGTCGGCCGTGGGCAGGACCTGGACCTGTGCGGCAGCAATATCCAGGCGCGTGTCCATCAGGCCGGGAAGCTCCACCTGCACGCCGCCGCCGGAGCGCAGGCGCTGCGCCTGCTCCTCGGCGAGTGACGCCGTCACGCGAAGCAGCGCGGGGTCGTACACCGACACCAGCGGCCTGCCCGGCATGGCCATGTCGCCCAGCGCAACGGGCACGCCGGCCACCACGCCGGCATAGGGCGCCCTGAGCACGTGCAGGCCCGACTGGGTCGCCGCCACGCCGGCCTGCGCCTGCAGCGCCTGCACCTGCGCCCGGGCCGCGCGCCACTGCGCCTCGGCGGCATCGAGCGCCGCCTGGCTGATGTAGCGCTTGGCGAACAGCTGCTTCTGGCGCTCGTACTCCTTGCCCGCGACCTGCAGGTTCGCCTGCGCCGCCGCCACCTGCGCCTGGCTGGCGGCCGCCCCCTGGCTGGCCATGCGCGCGTCGATGCGCAGCAGCTCCTGGCCCGCCCGCACCCGGTCGCCCGCCTTGACGTGCAGGGCGACGATGGCCCCCGCCACCTGCGCCGACAGCTGGGTGTCGCGCACGGCCTCCACCCTGGCGTCGCTGCTCAGCCAGCCGGCCTGGGTCGGCTGGACCGCGTGATAGGCCAGCGGCGCGGGCCCGGCGGCCTGAGCGGACGGCAGGCCCGAGAGGCCTGCGAGCACGGGAAGCAGCCAAAGGCGATGGCGCATGGGATCCTCTCCTGCAAGTTTTTTTGATTATTTAACCAATCAGCTAATTAGTCAATAATGTATCATGGCAGGCAAGCACCGCCGAATACCGCATGGAGCACGTGATGAAGGAATTGCCCCCCGAAGCCCTGGAGCAGGTCGCAGCCTATTTCCAGGTGCTGGCCGAACCCACGCGGCTGCGCATCCTCAACCTGCTGCGCCAGGGGGAACACAACGTGGGCGAACTGGCCCAGGCCTGCGGCTATACGGCGGCCAACATCTCGCGGCATCTGTCGCTGATGACCAAGCAGGGCATCGTCGCCCGCGAGGGGCGCGGCACCAGCGTGTACTACCGCCTGACGGACGAATCGGTGGATGCCCTGTGCGACCTGGTCTGTGGCAACATCGCGCGGCGGCTGGAGCAGGCGTCGGAGACGAACAGCGCCTTTCGGGCAAGGCTGTGAGCATGGGGCACCCCATGCCGATAGGGCTCGTCGAGCAAACTGCACATGACAGGGCAGGCGGGCGATGGCCCCGAGGGGCGCAACCCCATCGAGGCCATGGCGCCTATGAAGGGCGGGAAGTGGCGCTGGCGCGCGGCTTCATCCCCGCTTATGAAGCCGACAAATAATCGGTTGATTTAGAAATCGAATCAGTCGGCAATGAGCGCCCGGGCGATCACCATGCGCTGGATGTCGGACGCGCCTTCGTAGATCTGGCTGACGCGCACGTCGCGGTAGATGCGCTCCACCGGGAAGTCGCTGACGTAGCCGTAGCCGCCATGGATCTGGATGGCGTCGGAACACACCCGCTCGGCCATTTCCGAGGCGAACAGCTTGGCCATCGACGCTTCCTTCAGGCACGGCCTGGCGGCGTCCTTGAGCGTGGCGGCGTGCAGCACGAGCTGGCGTGCGGCCTCGATCTGCGTGGCCATGTTGGCGAGCCGGAAGGCGACCGCCTGGTGCTCGACGATGGGCACGCCGAAGGCTTCGCGCTCCTTGGCGTATTTGAGCGCCGCCTCCAGCGCGGCGCGCGCCATGCCCACCGACTGTGCGGCGATGCCGATGCGCCCGGCCTCCAGGTTGGACAGGGCGATCTTGTAGCCTTCGCCTTCCTTGCCCAGCAGGTGGTCGGCCGGGATGCGGCAGTTCTCGAACAGGATCTGCGCCGTGTCCGAGGCGTGCTGGCCCATCTTGTCCTCGATGCGCGCCACCTGGTAGCCGGGCGTGTCGGTGGGCACCAGGAAGGCCGAGATGCCCTTCTTGCCCGCCTGCCTGTCGGTCACGGCGAAGACGATCGCCAGTTGCGCATTCTTGCCGGTGGTGATGAACTGCTTGACGCCGTTCAGCACCCAGGCGTCGCCGTCGCGCACGGCCGTGGTGCGGATGGCGGAGGCGTCAGAGCCCACGTGCGGCTCGGTCAGGCAGAAGCAGCCCAGCCATTCGCCGCTGGCCAGGCGCGTCAGGTATTTGTCCTTCTGCGCATCGCTGCCGTAGTTCATGGTGATGCCGCAGGCCAGCGAGTTCTGCACGCTGACGATGCTGGACGTGGCGCCGTCGCCGACCGCGACCTCCTCGATCGCCAGCGCCAGCGACACATAGTCCAGCTCGGCGCCGCCCCAGCGCTCGGGCACGACCATGCCGAGCACGCCCAGTTCGCCCAATTCCTTCAGCGCCTGCCGGGGGAAGGTGTGCTGCTTGTCCCACTCGGCGGCAAAGGGCGCCAGGCGCTCGCCGGCGAACTGGCGCAGCGCGTCGCGGATCATTTCCTGTTCTTGCGTGAAGATCATTTTTGTCGCTCCTCGCTTACAGGACTTCGAGGGCCACGGCCGTGGCCTCGCCGCCGCCGATGCACAGGCTGGCGATGCCGCGCTTGCCGCCGCGCTGGCGCAGGGCATGGATCAGCGTGACGATGATGCGCGCGCCGGTGGCGCCGATCGGGTGGCCCAGGGCGCAGGCGCCGCCGTTCACGTTCACCTTGTCGTGCGGCAGGCCGAGCGCGTCCATGGCCAGCAGCGTGACGACCGCGAAGGCCTCGTTGATCTCGAACAGGTCCACGTCGCCCACGCTCCAGCCGGTCCTGGCCAGCACGTTGCGGATCGCGGTGGCGGGGGCGGTGGTGAACTGGCCCGGCGCCTGCGCGTGGCTGGCATGGGCGTGGATGCGCGCCAGCGGCGCCAGGCCGCGGCGCTCAGCCTCCGATGCGCGCATCAGCACCAGCGCGGCTGCGCCGTCGGAGATCGACGAGGCGTTGGCCGGGGTCACCGTGCCGTCCTTGCGGAAGGCGGCCTTCAGTTGCGGGATCTTCGCCGCGTCGCACTTGCCGGGCGTTTCATCGTCCGCCAGCACGACCTCGCCCTTGCGGCCGGTGATCTTGACCGGGGCGATTTCGGCGCGGAAGGCGCCGCTGCCGACCGCGTGCTGGGCGCGGCGCACCGATTCGACGGCGTAGGCGTCCTGGCGCTCGCGCGCGATGCCGTGCTCCTGCGCCGACAGGTCGGCGTAGTAGCCCATGAGCTTGCCCTCGTAGGCGTCTTCCAGCCCGTCGAGGAACATGTGGTCGAAGATCTGGTCATGGCCCAGGCGGTAGCCCTGGCGCGCCTTGGGGAGCACGTAGGGGGCGTTGGTCATCGACTCCATGCCGCCGGCCAGGCCCACCTTGCAGGTGCCGGCGAGCAGCAGGTCGTGCACCAGCATGGTGGCCTTCATGCCCGAACCGCACATCTTGGTGAGGGTGGTGGACGGCACCGCGGGCGACAGGCCCGCGCCCAGCACCGCTTGGCGGGCGGGCGCCTGCTTCAGGCCCGCATACAGGCAGCAGCCCAGGATGGCTTCGTCGATGTCGGCAGCGTGCTGGCCGATGTCGGCGAGCACGCCGGCAATGGCGGCGCTGCCCAGTTGCGGGGCGGTGACGGCGGCGAACTGCCCCTGGAAGGCGCCGATGGGGGTGCGCCGTGCGGCGACGATGACGATGGGATCGGTCATGAAATTCTCCTGTGATCGTTTTTATTTGGCGCCCATGCGGATGGCGCCGTCGAGGCGGATGACTTCGCCATTCAGGTAGGGGTTGCCGACGATGTGGCGCACCAGGCCGGCGAATTCGGCGGGCTTGCCCAGGCGCGAGGGGAAGGGCACCATCTTGCCCAGCGAGTCCTGCACCTCCTGCGGCATGCCCAGCAGCATGGGCGTTTCCATGATGCCGGGGGCGATGGTCATGACGCGGATGCCGAAGCGGCTCAATTCGCGCGCGACCGGCAGGGCCATGGCCACGACGCCGCCCTTGGAGGCGGCGTAGGCGGCCTGGCCGACCTGGCCGTCGAAGGCCGCCACGGAGGCGGTGTTGACGATCACGCCGCGCTCGCCGTCGGCGCTCGGCGCGTTGGCCGACATGGCATCGGCCGCCAGCCGCAGCATGTTGAAGGCGCCCACCAGGTTCACCTGGATGGCCTTGCCGAAGCTCGCGAGGCGATGCGGCCCCTCCTTGCCGAGCACCTTTTCGGCCGGCGCGATGCCGGCGCAGTTGACCAGGCCATGCAGCGCGCCGAACGTGTCGCACGCCAGATTCACGGCGGCGCGCGCGCTGGCCTCGTCGGCCACGTCGGTGGCGGCAAAGCGCGCCTTGGCACCCAGCTCGGCGGCCAGGGCCTTGCCCGCTGGCTCGTTCAAGTCGGCGATGACGACGTTGCCGCCGGCGTTTGCGAGCATGCGCACGGTGGCCGCGCCCAGGCCGGAGGCGCCGCCGGTGACCAGGAAAGTATGGTTTTCGATCATCATGGTGGCGCATTCCTTATTGGTTGCCGGCCGCCTGCTGCTGGCGCAGTAGAAAGCGCTGGATCTTGCCGCTGGGGGTCTTGGGCAGTTCGGTCACGAACTGGATCTCACGCGGATAGGCGTGCGCGGCAAGGCGGCGCTTGACCATCGCTTGCAATTCGTCGGCCAGGGCGTCGGATGGCTCATGGCCGGCGCGCAGCACCACGAAGGCCTTGACGATCTCGGTGCGCTCGGGGTCGGGCTTGCCGATCACGGCGGTCTCTGCCACGGCCGGGTGCTCGATGAGGCAGCTTTCCACGTCGAAGGGCCCGATGCGGTAGCCCGACGAGGTGATGATGTCGTCGCCGCGGCCGACGAAGGCGATGGTGCCGTCGCTCGCCATCTCCACGGTGTCTCCGGTGAGGTAATACTTGCCGACGAAGCCCGCGGTTTCCTGGCGCCAGTAGCCGGGGAAGTAGTACAGCGGCGAGCTCTCGCGGTCCACCGCCAGCGTGCCCTGCGTGCCCACGGGCAGCTCGTTGCCAGCATCATCGACGACCACCAGGCGGTAGCCGGGGATCGGCAGGCCGGCGCTGCCCAGGCGCACCTCGTGCTTCAGCCCGTGGAAGTTGCACAGCACCATGCCGATCTCGGTCTGCCCGTAGTGGTCGTTGATCGGACAGTCCAGGTGCTCGCGGAACCAGCGGATGACTTCCGGGTTCAGCGGCTCGCCGGCGCTGCTGACCACGCGCAGCCGGCCGCGCAGGCGCCGGGTCACCTCATCGCCCGCGT
Organism: Alicycliphilus sp. T452; assembly: GCF_054512775.1. Lineage (NCBI taxonomy): Bacteria > Pseudomonadati > Pseudomonadota > Betaproteobacteria > Burkholderiales > Comamonadaceae > Alicycliphilus > Alicycliphilus sp. T452. The sequence goes on along the minus strand of NZ_JBTNEH010000010.1, from coordinate 3,801 downwards.
TGATCAACAGGCGGTAGGCGGTGGGAGCGCCGGCCAGGTTGTCGATGCCGTACTTCTCGATCACGTGGCAGGTGCTGTCCACCGTGAAGTGGCCGTCGTAGAAGGTCGTGGCCTGGCCCAGCAGCAGCGGCCCGATGGCGGCGAAGTACAGGCCGTAGGCCCAGCCGGGGTCGGCGATGTTCCAGTAGTTGTCGCCGGGGCGCAGGTCCACCGCGTAGCGCATGTACATGTAAATCGCCATCAGCGCCTTGTGCGGCACGGCCACGCCCTTGGCGAGGCCGGTGGTGCCGGAGGTGAACAGCATCATGCAGGCGTCGTCGCCGGTGCGCAGCACGGGCGTGAAGGCGTTGCTCTGGCGGGTGATCTCGGCCTGGAAGTCGAAGTCGCCGGCGCGGGTGGCGGCCCCGGCACCGGCCACGGTGACCACCGGCGGGCAGCCCTTGACGTCGTCGAGCTTGGGGCGGTTGGTGGTGTCGGTGACGATCAGCTTGGCCTCGCTGGAGCCCACACGGTGCTCGATGGACTTGGAACCGAAGGCGGTGAAGAGCGGCTGATAAACGGCTCCGGCGCGCCAGACGCCCAGGATGACCACCAGCAGCTCGGGCGTGCGTGGCAGCAGGCCCGCGACGCGGTCGCCGGGCTGAACGCCCTGGCTGACCAGGAAGTTGGCAAAGCGCGAGGACAGGTCGCGCAGCTGCTCGAAGGTGTAGCTGGCGCTGCGGCCGTCCTGCGCCTCCCAGTTCAGCGCCACGCGGCCGGGCTGGGCGTGGCGGTCGCAGCACTCGATGGCGGCATTGATGCCGTTCTTGAAGTCGCCGGAAAACTCCTTGGCCAGGTTCTCCAGGCGGAAGTTCGCGACAAAGTCCTGATACGGGGGCAGGGTGCTGCCTTCGGTGGCGTTGGCGGCCATGGTCATCTCCTGTGAAATCGTGGTGACAGGTTCTGGGGATTCGCGCAGCAGTCTAGGGAGTTGGTCGCTGCTGTCCTACGCCCAAATCGGTCAAAATGGGTGGTGGCTTTTGCCACCTGAAGAACGGATGAAAAAGGGGACGATTTCGATCAGCTTTGTCGCCGAGGCCCTGGCCGAGGCCCGTCGCCGTGGACTGGATGTGGCGGCCTTGACGGCGCGCGCCGGCTTTTCCGCCGACCTCGTCGGAATGCCGCTGGCCCGGGTCTCGCCGCAGCAGTACGGGGCGTTGTGGCATGTCCTCGCCGCAGAGCTGGGCGACGAGTTCTTCGGCATGGACTCGCATCCGATGCGCCCGGGGAGTTTCGTCATCCTCTGCCACGCATTGCTCGATTGCCGGGACCTGCGCCACGCGCTCGAGCGGGCGCTGCGTTTCTTCTCGCTGGTGCTGGACGACGTGTCGGGTCATTTGAGTGTGGCCGATGGCCGGGCAGTCTTGACCCTCGTCGATCTAGCCCGGCCCGGGCGGCTTTTTGCCCACGGCACCCTGTTCGTGATCATCTACGGCCTGGCCTGCTGGCTGGTAGGGCGTCGCCTGCCGATCCTGGCCGCCTCTTTCCGTCAGATGGCGCCAGACCATGCCGCGGAATATCGTTTGATCTTTGGTGAATCGGTGGGGTTCGGACAGCCGGCGAGCAGCCTGGTCATGGACGCCGCCCATCTCGGCCTGCCGCTGGTCCGCGACGCGAGGGCGGCGCGGGAGTTCCTGCGCGAAGCGCCGGCCAACTTCCTGGTCAAGTTTCGCAACCAGAACGGGCCGGCGGCAATGGTGCGGACGCGGCTTTGCCGCATGCAGCCCGCCGAATGGCCGGACTTCGAGGTCCTGGCGGCCTCGATGCACTCGACACCTTCCACCCTGAGGCGTCATCTGGAGCAGGAAGGCTATTCCTACCAGGCCATAAAGGATGATCTACGCAGGGACTTGGCCATCAACTATCTCAGCAATTCCGAAATGGGGGTTTCGGATATCGCGCACGCACTGGGGTTTGCCGAACACAGTGCGTTTCATCGCGCGTTCCGCAAATGGACCGGGGCCAGTCCCGGTGCATATCGCCGCGGCGTATCGAAGCTTGTTGAGCCGCGGCGACCGTTTAAAAGCCTGGCCTGACAGTGGACATGGCCGAATCAAGGTCGTGCCCAAGCGCCGGGGCGGCGAGTGCAGCGTTGCATGTGTAGGGACCACAAAGTTTCGGTAACCCGTTGGCCAGAAAATCAACGACTTACGAAACTTCGCGTGTTTCTTCGCCTGGCGAAGCGCTTTTTCAAAAGTCTTTAAAAATCAATAGCTTGCGTTTGGCCCCGTGTGACGACCGTCAGACGGGGCCAAATTTTTGGTAACCAACACCCCAACGTCACCCCGCTTTAATTGGTGCCGTGTCACCGTAGCAGGCGATTGGTCCAACAGGGCCAGTCAAACCCCCCTCGTTTCACTGTTGGAAACGTCACCCGGGCGCCACTTCAGGACATAGATGACGGTTGTGTCCAGCTGGTAGCCCAGCATCAGAGGGCATCCCGCTCCGGCTGATTCTGCGTGGCGCGCTCGGGCAAATAGTCCTCACTGACCCCAGGGGGCCCCAAGAAGAAACTGTCCCAAACGTCGGGTAGCTCTGTGTGAGTTGGTTCGCTCATAGTGGGAATATCACTATCCAGAGCAGAGGGAAACTTTGAACTGACTTGAGCAGGCTTGGACCTTGATGCGCTTTTAAGTGAACGTCGGCGAGTCACTCTGTCGAACTCGGCGTGAAAAACGTTGGCAACCTCGTCCGGCAGTTCCAAGCTGACGCGAACGCCCATGCGCTGCAGCAAACTGAGCACCATACCCATTTGTACAGTGTCTTTGCCATTTTCGAGGTCTGTCATGAACTGCTTGCTCACACTTGCAGTGAGAGCAAAATCGTCGATGCGGATTCTGGCACGCTTACGCATCGTGCGAATCGCAACACCGGCGGACTGGACGGAAGTAAGAGGAATTATCAAAATATTCCTTCGATAGCAGGAATTGTGTCCACGAAATATTGGGCAGCGACTAAATTCCTGGGTTCGTAGGAATTTTTTTGATGCCGCTTACCAGGCCTACTCCTGCTGACCAATCGCGGTATTGCAGGCCTGCTGTGCGCCAGCCAATATCAAATTTGCTTCATCCTCTGGAACAAGCAGGTCAGCCCACCTAAATGGTCGGCTCCAGGCAAACGAGCCAACAGCCCCGCTCAGCAGCACCTTCACGCCGCGAATCAATGTGTCGAGCGGTTTTGTCGTCCGAGTCGCCAGCTTTCCAAGCGAGACCATCCCGGCCAAAGGCACATGTTCATCGAACTTGGCGAGCAGCTGTAAGTGGTATTCCATGACAACCCCCAGCTCGATGCGCCTGTCCGAGTTGTTTCTGGGATTCCACGATGGCAAACCGGTCTCGCCAGCATCATCAGCACCGAACAGGGGGATGCCGAGCAACATAGCCAGTTCAGCGGGAGTCAGCAGACCGTCGCTCAAAAACCGCTGGGCCCCGAGTAGTTCATCAATGTCGAAGGCCTCACCCATAGCTGGAATGGCAATTTTTCTGGCTTTGATGAGTGCGTGGACGGTGGGCCCACTGACGCCCAGAAAATCCGCAACGGCTTCGTTTGAATAGAACGACGGTGGACGTCCTTGGAAAACTTCATGCCCCGGTGGTTCATCGCTGAACGGCATTGAGGACGACAACGCCTCGGCCTGTCACCGACCGGCATATTGGATCCACTCCATGATCGGCATATAGGCGCCACCCGCTGACCGGCGTAATGGAGCCAGGGCGTGATCGCCGTATTGGAGCCAGTCTCGGATCGGCGTAATGAGGCCAC
>NZ_JBTNEH010000009.1:0-177869 GCF_054512775.1 Alicycliphilus sp. T452 | reverse complement strand
TCAGAAAGGAGATCGAAAAGCAGCAGACCCGATAGACTTATCCACAACCGAGTAGCCAGAACATCCATCAACCCAGTGGCTCAGTATTCGACGTGATCACTGGCTCAGTTGTGCTGATGAATCAACAGCCAGGGCTTCGTCACTCAGACCCTCGCCGTTGAATCTGGCTTGGTCGTCGAGATGCATCCACTGATAGAGCCGACGGGCGCAGATGTTCTCTATAAGGCTGGAGGTCAAGACGCTGGCCGTGGGCTCTTGTGACGGATTTGTCTCCGCAGCCAAGCGATCCCACTTGGCGCGCTGTTCTGCGATGAGCTGCGCTGCAATAGTTTTTGCGCGCTTGAGGTCGGCGGTGCCTGTGGACTTCTTGAATTCCTGCTTTCCAGCAGGCAGGTGCGCGATGCTCTTGGGAGGCACGAGCCGAACGTACCAGTTGAGGCTGCGGCCATCTGTGCGGCGGCGGAGATGTTGAGGCACTTCGCGTTGATTCCGAGTGGCACACATGAATGGCACACCTACCGTTTCTAAGTCCTTGATGTTCAAGGAATTATCGGCGAATCAACAACTTACTGAAGCTCGGGAACGAATGTGAGATTCGAACTCACGGACGGTTGCCCGTCGGCAGTTTTCAAGACTGCTGGTTTAAACCACTCACCCAAGTCTCCGGGCAGGCCAGCCATTCTAAGCGGCCCAGAACAGGCCCTATGCCTCCAGCAGCAGGGCCGCGATGACGTTGCGCCCTTCGCCGGCCAGGATGTTGTAGGTGCGGCAGGCAGCCAGCGTGTCCATGGTTTCCAGGCCGATGCGCCGCGCCATCAGCGGCTGCAGCCAGGCCGGCGGCGGGAAGCGGTTGCGCGTGCCGCTGCCGAAGATCACGACCTCGGCGTCCAGCTCGGCCAGTTGGGCGAAATGCGCGGGCGCCAGGTCCTCGAAGCGGGCGCAGTCCCAGGCGATGCGCTGGCCGCGCGAGCCCACGATGACGCTGTGCGCGATTCTGTCGGCGTCCACGTTGATCCAGCCCGGCCCGTAGGCGGTGATGGTCTGTACGTCGAAGCGGTCTGGCTGGAATTTCATGGGCGCCGTGCAATGGGGGCCGGGCGGCGGCCCCGGCCTGCGGGTGGGGAACTGTGGTCAAATTATAGGTTTCCCCTATTTCCATACCCCAGGCCCGCGCAATGAAGCCGATCCACAAGTCCGCCAAGCTCAACAACGTTCTCTACGATGTCCGGGGCCCGATCGTGGATGCGGCCAAGCAGATGGAGGACGAGGGCCAGAAGATCATCAAGCTGAACATCGGCAACATGGCGCCGTTCGGGTTCGACGCGCCCGAGGAGATCCAGCAGGACATGATCCGCAACCTGCCGGCCTCGGCGGGCTATTCCGACAGCAAGGGCATCTTCGCCGCGCGCAAGGCGGTGATGCACTACACGCAGCAGCTGGGCATCGAGGGCGTGACGCTCGACGACATCTACCTGGGCAACGGCGCGAGCGAGCTGATCGTGATGGCGACCAATGCGCTGCTCGACGACGGCGACGAACTGCTCGTGCCCATGCCCGACTATCCGCTGTGGACGGCGGCCACCTCGCTCTCGGGCGGCACGCCGGTGCACTACCGCTGCGACGAGGGCGCGGGCTGGCTGCCGGACCTGGACGACATGCGCGCCAAGATCACCCCGCGCACGCGCGGCATCGTGGTCATCAACCCGAACAACCCGACCGGCGTGCTCTACCCCGAGTCGCTGCTCAAGGGCATCATCGAGATCGCGCGCGAGCACGGCCTGGTGCTGATGGTGGACGAGGTGTACGACAAGGTGCTGTACGACGGCGTGAGGTTCACCTCGATGGCCAGCCTGTCCACGGACGTGCTCACTCTGACCTTCAACTCGCTGTCCAAGGCCTACCGTTCCTGCGGCTACCGCGCGGGCTGGATGGTGGTCTCCGGCCCCAAGCAGGACGCCCGCGACTACATCGAGGGGCTGAACATGCTGGCCAACCTCAAGCTCGGCTCCAACGTGCCGGGCCAGTGGGCGATCCAGACGGCGCTGGGCGGCTACCAGAGCATCAACGACCTGGTCAGGGAAGGCGGGCGCCTGCGCCGCCAGCGCGACCTGGCCTACGAGCTCATCACCCAGATTCCCGGCGTCACCTGCGTCAAGCCGCAGGCGGCGCTGTACATGTTCCCGCGCCTGGACCCGGCCATGTACCCCATCGCCGACGACCGCCAGTTCTTCATGGAGGTGCTGCGCGCCACGCGCGTGATGCTGGTGCAGGGCTCGGGCTTCAACTACCCGGACAACCAGCATTTCCGCATCGTGTTCCTGCCGCACGAGGACGACCTGCGCGAGGCCATCGACCGCCTGGCGGGCTTCCTGGCCGCCTACCGGCAGCGCCATGCGAAAGCGGTATGAGACTATTTTTTTGATAGCTGCTGGCGCTTGCTGAATAAGCGCTACAGCCACTTTTGACTGGTAAAACCGATATGAAACCCATCCAAGTTGGCCTGCTCGGCATCGGCACCGTGGGCAGCGGCGTGTTCAACGTGCTGCAGCGCAACCAGGAGGAGATCCGCCGCCGCGCGGGCCGCGGCATCGAGATTGCCATGGTGGCCGACCTGGACACGGCGCGCGCCCGCTCCATCGTGGGCGAGCAGGCCCGCGTGGTGGTGGCCTACGAGGCGGCGGTGGCCGGCGGCATTCCCATCATCAAGGCGCTGCGCGAGGGCCTGTCGGCCAACCAGATCCAGTGGGTGGCCGGCATCATCAACGGCACGACCAACTTCATCCTGTCGGAGATGCGCGACAAGGGCCTGGACTTCGACGTGGTGCTCAAGGAGGCCCAGCGCCTGGGCTACGCCGAGGCCGACCCGACCTTCGACATCGAGGGCGTGGACGCCGCGCACAAGGCCACCATCATGAGCGCCATCGCCTTCGGCATCCCGGTGCAGTTCGACAAGGCCCACGTGGAGGGCATCACCAAGCTGTCCGCCGCGGACATCAAGTACGCCGAGCAGCTGGGCTACCGCATCAAGCTGCTGGGTATCACCAAGCGCACGGACAAGGGCGTGGAGCTGCGCGTGCACCCGTCCCTGGTGCCGGCCAAGCGCCTGATCGCCAACGTGGAGGGCGCCATGAACGCCGTGGTGGTGCATGGCGACGCCGTGGGCACCACGCTGTACTACGGCAAGGGTGCGGGCTCCGAGCCCACGGCCAGCGCCGTGATCGCCGACCTGGTGGACATCACGCGCCTGATCGAGGCCGACCCCGCGCACCGCGTGCCGCCGCTGGCCTTCCAGAGCCACACGCTGCCCGCGGCCGGCCAGGACCTGCCCGTGCTGCCCATGGCCGAGGTGGTCACCAGCTACTACCTGCGCATCCGCGTGGCCGACCAGGCCGGCGTGCTCGCCAGGATCACCGGCATCGTGGCCGACGCCGGCATCAGCATCGACGCCGTGCTGCAGCGCGAGGCCGACGAGGTGGGCGGCGAGGGCTCGACCCAGACCGACCTCATCATCCTCACCCACGACACGCGCGAAGGCGACATGGACGCCGCGCTGGCCCGCATCCAGGCCCTGCCCACGGTGCTGGCGCCGATCACGCGCATCCGCAAGGAAGAGCTGAGCTGAAGGGGGCGCGACCATGCTGTACCTGTCCACGCGCGGCCACCCGGACCGCAAGCATTTCTGCGACATCCTGCTCGAAGGCCTGGCGCCCGACGGCGGCCTGTACCTGCCCGAGCGCTATCCGCGCGTGGGCGACGCGCAGCTCGCCGAGCTGCGCGAGGTCTATCACAAGCAAGGCTACGCGGAGCTGGCCTTCCGCATCCTCTCGCTCTACATCGACGACATCCCCGCCGCCGACCTCAGGCGCCTGTGCGAGAAAACCTACACCGCCGAAGTCTTCGGCACGGGCGAAATCGTGCCGCTGCGCCATCTGGAGGACGGCCTGTGGATCGAGGCCCTGTCCAACGGCCCCACGCTGGCCTTCAAGGACATGGCCATGCAGCTGCTGGGCAACCTGTTCGAGTACGAGCTGGCCCGCCGCGGCGAGCAGCTCAACATCCTGGGGGCGACTTCCGGCGACACCGGCAGCGCGGCCGAGTACGCCATGCGCGGCAAGCACGGCGTGCGCGTGTTCATGACCAGCCCGCATGGCCGCATGAGCCCCTTCCAGCAGGCGCAGATGTTCAGCCTGCAGGACGCGAACATCCACAACCTGGCCATCGAGGGCGTGTTCGACGACTGCCAGGACATCGTCAAGGCGGTGAGCAACGACCACGCCTTCAAGGCCCGGTACAAGATCGGCACCGTCAACTCCATCAACTGGGCGCGCCTGCTGGCCCAGGTGGTGTACTACTTCGCCGGCTACATCCAGGCCACGGAACAGACCCCCACGCTCCCCGCTGCGCGTGGTTCGCTGCCCCCCGAGGGGGCTGGTTCGCCTTGGGGCGGCCCTGCGGCGAACCGCAACGCGCAGAAGGTCAGCTTCACCGTGCCCAGCGGCAACTTCGGCAACATCTGCGCCGGCCACGTGGCGCGCCAGATGGGCCTGCCCATCGACCGCCTGGTCGTCGCCACGAACGAGAACGACGTGCTCGACGAGTTCTTCCGCACCGGCGCCTACCGCGTGCGCGGCGCGGCCGACACGCACGAGACCAGCAGCCCCAGCATGGACATCAGCAAGGCCAGCAACTTCGAGCGCTTCGTGTTCGACCTGGTCGGCCGCGACGGTGCACGCACGCGCCAGCTGTTCGCCGAAGGCGTGGCCCGGCAGGGCTTCTTCGACCTGGGGGCGGACCCGGTGTTCCAGGACGCCCGCGCCAGGTACGGCTTCGAGAGCGGCAAGAGCACCCACGCCGACCGCCTGGCCACCATCCGCGACACCTACGAGCGCTTTGGCCAGATCATCGATACCCACACGGCCGATGGCGTGAAAGTGGCGCGTGCGCTGCGCGGCGACCCCGCCGTGCCCATGATCGTGCTGGAGACGGCCCTGCCCATCAAGTTCGCCGAAACCATCCAGGAAGCCCTGGGCCGCGCGCCCGAGCGCCCGGCGAAGTTCGAGGGCATAGAGCAGCTGCCCAAGCGCGTGCAGGTGCTGCCGGCCGACGCAGAGCGGGTCAAGGCCTACATCGCGGCCCATTGCGATTGATGGCCGAAATAGCCTCCAGCGCTTGTCTGGCAAGCGCTGGAAGCTATCAAAAATGATATCAAGGAGCGGCGAGATGAAGGTGGTTGGCTTTGCCGGCTATTCGGGCAGCGGCAAGACCACGCTGGTGGAACGGCTGATCCCCGAGCTGCGCCTGCACGGCCTGCGCGTGTCGGTGGTCAAGCATGCGCACCACAAGTTCGACATCGACCATGTGGGCAAGGACAGTTGGCGCCACCGCGAGGCCGGCGCCTACGAGGTGGCCGTGGCCTCCGACCGCCGCATGGCGCTGATGCGCGAATTCGAGCAGGCGCGCGCGCCTGGGGTGCACGAGCTGCTGGCCGAGCTGGACCCGCGCGCGGACTGGGTGCTGGTGGAAGGCTTCAAGCACAGCGACCTGCCCAAGGTCGAGATCTGGCGCGCGCCCTCGCCCGAATACCACGAGCGCCCCGCGCTCTATCCGCACGACCCCTGCATCGTCGCCGTGGCCACCGACGCCCCCGCGCTGCCCGCGCCCACGGCGCTGCCGGTGCTCGACGTGCGCGACCCCCACGCCGTGGCGCAGTGGCTGCTGGCGCAGGGCGCGCGCTTCGACTATGTGCCCCAACGGGCGGAGGCTTGCGAATGACAACCCAGGCGAAATCCCAGGCGCGCGCGCCCCTCAAACCCCTCGATGAAGCCCTGGCCGATCTGCTGGCCCAGGCCGCGCCGCTGGCGGGCACCGACACCGTCGGCACTTTCGACGCCGACGGCCGCGTGCTCGCCCAGCCGGCCGTCTCGCCGCTGCAGGTGCCGCCGCAGGACAACAGCTCCATGGACGGCTACGCCGTGCGCCGCGCCGACGTGACGGCCGCGGGCGTGGAGCTGCCCGTGGCCCAGCGCATCGCCGCGGGCGGCTGTGGCACGCCGCTCGCGGCCGGCACGGCCGCGCGCATCTTCACGGGCGCGCCCGTGCCCGCGGGGGCTGACGCCATCGTCATGCAGGAAGACTGCGAGGCCCTGGATGGAGGCGCGCGCGTGCGCGTGAACGCCGTGCCCGCAGCCGGGCAGTGGATACGCCGCGCGGGCGAGGACATCGCCCTGGGCGCCCAGGTGCTGGCCGCCGGCACGCGCCTGACCCCCGCCGAACTGGGCCTGGCCGCCAGCATCGGGCTGGCCAGCCTGCAGGTGGCGCGCAGGCCGCGCGTGGCGCTTTTTTCCACGGGCGACGAACTCGTCATGCCCGGCGAGGTGCCGCCCGCGCAGATGAAGCCCGGCGCCATCTACAACAGCAACCGCTTCTTCCTGCGCGCCATGCTGCTGCGCCTGGGCTGCGAGGTGACGGATCTCGGGATCGTGCCCGACCGGCGCGAGGCCACCGTGGCCGCGCTGCGCGAGGCCGCGCAAGGGAATGACCTGATCCTGACCAGCGGCGGCGTCTCCGTGGGCGAGGAAGACCACATCAAGCCCGCGGTGGAGAGCCTGGGCCGGCTCGATCTGTGGCAGATCGCCATGAAGCCGGGCAAGCCCTTCGCCTACGGCCGCATCGGCGGCGCGCACTTCATGGGCCTGCCGGGCAACCCGGTGTCCAGCTTCGTCACCTTCGGCCTGCTGGTGCGGCCCTTCCTGCTGCGCCTGCAGGGCGTGCGCGACGTGGCGCCCAAGGCAATCGCTGCCAGCGCCGGATTCGACTGGCCCAGGGCCGACAAGCGCCGTGAATTCCTGCGCGTGCGCCATGCGGCGGACGGCACGCTGGAGCTGTTCGCCAACCAGAGCTCGGGCGTGCTCACCTCGGCCGCCTGGGCCGACGGCGTGGTGGACAACCCCGCGGGCCAGACCATCGCGCGCGGCGACCGCGTGCGCTTCCTGCCGTTCACGGAGCTGCTGTCATGACCCGCAAGACCATCCAGGTGCGGTATTTCGCCTCCATCCGCGAGGCCGTGGGAGCGGGCCACGAGACGCTGCAGACCGGCGCCGACACCCTGGGCGCGCTGCGCGACGAACTCATCGCGCGCGGCGAGCCCTGGGCCGCCTGCCTTGCGCGCGGGCGCGCCGTGCGCATGGCCCTGAACCAGGTCATGGCCCAGGACACCGCGCCGCTGGCCGATGGCGCCGAGGCGGCATTCTTCCCGCCCGTCACCGGGGGCTGAGCTCCAGGGCCCGCAGCCGGGCCTCCATGGCGGGCGAGGCTCCCGTCATCGGCGCGCGCAGTTCGTTGCGCATCCAGCCTTCCCGCGCCAACAGGGCCTTGAGCGGCGCGGGGTTGGGTTCGGCGAAGCAGGCCTCTATCCAGGGTTGCAGCGCCTGCCACACGCGGCGGGCTCCGGGCAGGTCACCCGTGCGCAGCAACTCCAGCAGCTCGACGAAACGCGGCGTCTGCCAGTGCGCGCTGGCCGCGATGGCGCCCGTACCGCCCAGCGCCAGCGTGGTGAACATCTGCGCGTCTTCGCCCGCCAGCACGGCTAGGCGGCCATCGGCGATCAAGGCCTGTGTCTTGGCCGTATCGCCGCCGCAGTCCTTGACGGCCCGGATGCGCGGGTGCGCGGCCAGCGCCAGCAGCGTGCCGGTGGCCAGGGTGGCGCCCGTACGGTAGGGAATGTCGTAGACGATCAGCGGTGCGGCGCTGGCGTCCGCGATGGCGTTGAACCAGTGCAGAAGGCCTTCCTGCGAGGGGCGGATGTAGTGCGGCGCGGGCACCAGCAGCCCGGCCAGCGGATAGCGCGCCAGGGCCCGCACAAACGCCAGCACCTGCCCCAGGTGGTAGCCCGACAGCCCCATCGCCACGGGCAGGCCCTGGGCGGCTTGGAGCACAGTCTCCAGCACCGCCGATTGTTCGTCCTTGTCGAGCGCGGCGGCCTCGCCGGTGGAGCCGCAGGCGACGAACCCGGCAGCACCCTGCGCGCGCAGGCGGGCCGCGAGGGCGGCCAGGGCCGGGTGGTCCACGGCGCCGTCCTTGAACGGCGTGACCAGGGGAATCCAGAGCCCGGAGAACACGGGCGTGGTGGTTGATGATGATGACGGCATGCGGAGCATCCTTTCAGGGTTCGACCAGTGGAAGAACCGCCACGGGGCGCGCGCGGAATGCCGGGAATCGAGAAAAAGAGGGAGGGAGTTTCTCTGCCAGGGGGTTCCGTCGCTCATCCGGACGGAACCGCAGCTCCGGTCAGATGAGCTGGGGTTTTGGGGCTTTGGCCACGCACTGCAAAGCCGCCGCAGGTGCGGGAGGCGTTGCGATGAGGCTGTGCGCGGACATGGCGCGCAGTATAGCGGGCCGATGCGTCAGCCGGCGTGCGGGGCGGCCAGCAGGGGGCACTGCCACGCCAGCAGCTCGGCCAGGCGCAGCGTGATCCAGCGCGCCTCCTGCGGGTTCACGCCCGCGCCTGGCGCGGCCAGCCCCGCGTGGATGCCCAGCAGCACGCCTTCCTCCGACCGGGCACCGCCGTGGTAGAGCTGCTGCGCCTGCTCCACCAGGTGGCAGGCCAGGTCCTCGCACAGCTCGTAGCGCGCGCAGACCTCGCCCGCTGGCGCCAGCAGGCGCTGCCGCGCGTCGCTGTACAGCGCGATGAAGGAAGGAGGGACCAGGATCTGGTTGTCGCCGTCGTGCATGGCCGGCATTGTCAGGCAGCGGGGGCAAAACAAAGGCGCCGCTCCTGGCGGAGGCGGCGCCTTCAGCCTTGGGCGAGGGCTCTCAGGACTGCTTGTCGCCGGCCTTGGGCGCGTCGTTGCGCGTGAACAGCCAGACGAAGAACCCCAGCATGCACAGCATGAAGCCGATGCCGACGGCGCTGAACAGGCCCACGTCGGTCGTGAAGAGTTGCTTGAGCAGTTGCATGGCGCATTTCCTCCGTTGTTGACTGTTGCGTGTCATTGCAGCGCAGCCGGGCCTTGGCCCCTTTGAGGAAGGTCAACAATCGGGGTATACCCTAGTTTTTCCGTCGGGTATGGGCGGGGAGAGAGGGGCTTTCAGTCCGGCACGAACAGGCGCTCGAAGCGCTGCTGATCGCCCTCGAGCTCGAAGGTCACGAGCTGGCCCATCTTGCCGTCGGCCCGGCGGTGGGCGGCGAACAGGCTGCACCGGCCCGCCAGCCCGAAGCTCGGCAGGTCGATCAGCGCATAGGGCTGGGGCACGAAGGTCTGGAACTCGAACACCACGCGGTGCGTGTTGCGCGGCGAGGGGTAGAGCGTGTAGTCGGCGGTGGTGATGGTCTGCAGGGCCATGGCGGGCGGGGAGCGTTAAAGTGCCGGGCAATGCCGCCATTTTGCAATGCCTGACCCCATGACCCGCGTTTCCATCCAGACCCAGGATTTCGATGTCTCCGCCGAGCTGGCGGCGCTGCGTGCCCGGGACGCGCGCGTGGGCGCCGTGTGCTGCTTCGTGGGCACGGTGCGTGACCGCAACGATGGCGACGCCGTCGCCACGATGGAGCTGGAGCATTACCCCGGCATGACGGAAAAGTCCATCGAGGCCATGATCGACGAGGCCTTCGCGCGCTTCGACCTGTACGGCGTGCGCGTGATCCACCGCGTGGGGCTGCTGGCGCCGCTCGACCAGATCGTGCTCGTGGCCGTGACCTCGGCGCACCGCGGCGAGAGCTTCCAGGCCTGCGAGTTCCTCATGGACTACCTCAAGACCCAGGCGCCGTTCTGGAAGAAGGAAGCCACGCCGCAGGGCGCGCGCTGGGTCGATGCGCGCGTGAGCGACGACGCGGCGCTGGCGCGCTGGGGCATCGCGGCGCCGCCCCAGACAGGCTGAATTTATCGCGCCATGGCTTGAAATCAGGGCGCTGCAGCCTTAGCTAGCGACAAGTTGGAGGTCTTACATGCGTCTTGACAAACTCACCACGAAATTCCAGGAAGCCCTGTCCGACGCCCAGTCGCTCGCGCTGGGCCATGACAATGCCTATATCGAGCCCGTGCACCTGCTGGCCGCCATGCTGCGCCAGGAGGACGGCCCGCGCGCGCTGCTCGAGCGTGCCGGCGCCAACGTGCCCGGCCTGCTGAAGGCGGCCGAGGCCGCCGTCAAGCGCCTGCCCCAGGTGCAGGGCCATGACCAGGTGCAGGCCAGCCCCGAGCTGGGCCGCGTGCTGCAGGCGACCGAGAAGGAGGCCATCCAGCGCGGCGACCAGTTCATCGCGAGCGAGCTGTTCCTGCTGGCCCTCGTGGACAGCAAGGGCGAGGCAGCGCAGATCGCCAAGGACAACGGCCTCACGCGCAAGAGCCTGGAGTCCGCCATCGACGCGGTGCGCGGCGGCCAGAAGGTGGACAGCGCCGAGGCCGAGGGCCAGCGCGAGGCCCTGAAGAAATACTGCCTGGACCTGACCGAGCGCGCGCGCATGGGCAAGCTCGACCCCGTGATCGGGCGCGACGACGAGATCCGCCGCGCCATCCAGGTGCTGCAGCGGCGCAGCAAGAACAACCCCGTGCTGATCGGCGAGCCCGGCGTGGGCAAGACCGCCATCGTGGAGGGCTTGGCCCAGCGCATCGTCGCGGGCGAGGTGCCCGAGACGCTCAAGAACAAGCGCGTGCTGGTGCTGGACATGGCGGGCCTGCTGGCCGGCGCCAAGTACCGCGGCGAGTTCGAGGAGCGCCTGAAGTCCGTGCTCAAGGAAGTGGCGCAGGACGAGGGCCGCATCATCCTGTTCATCGACGAGATCCACACCATGGTCGGCGCCGGCAAGGCCGAGGGCGCGATCGACGCGGGCAACATGCTCAAGCCCGCCCTCGCGCGCGGCGAGCTGCACTGCATCGGCGCGACCACGCTGGACGAATACCGCAAGTACATCGAGAAGGACGCGGCGCTGGAGCGGCGCTTCCAGAAGGTGCTGGTCGAGGAGCCCTCGGTGGAGGACACCATCGCCATCCTGCGCGGCCTGCAGGTGCGCTACGAGGCGCACCATGGCGTGGACATCACCGACCCGGCCATCGTCGCCGCGGCGGAACTCTCCCACCGCTACATCACCGACCGCTTCCTGCCCGACAAGGCCATCGACCTGATCGACGAGGCGGCTGCGCGCATCAAGATCGAAATCGACTCCAAGCCCGAGGCGCTGGACAAGCTCGAACGCCGCATGATCCAGCTCAAGATCGAGCGCGAGGCGATGAAGAAGGAGACCGACGAGGCCTCGCAGAAGCGCCTGCAGCTCATCGAGGAAGAGCTGGCCAACGCCGAGCGCGAATACGCCGACCTGGAAGAGGTCTGGAAGGCCGAGAAGGCCAGCGCCCAGGGCAGCGAGCAGATCCGCAAGGACATCGACACGATCCGCATCCAGATCGAGGACCTGAAGCGCAAGGGCGACTACAACCGCGTGGCCGAGCTGCAGTACGGCAAGCTGCCCGAGCTGGAGAAGCGCCTGAAGGAGGCGCAGGACAGCGAGGCCGGCGGCGGCGCGCCCAGGCACCAGCTGCTGCGCACCCACGTGGGCGCGGAGGAGATCGCCGAGGTGGTGAGCCGCGCCACCGGCATCCCCGTGGCCAAGATGATGCAGGGCGAGAAGGACAAGCTGCTGCACATGGAGGAAAAGCTGCACGAGCGCGTGGTGGGCCAGGACGAGGCGATCTCCGCCGTGGCCAACGCCATCCGCCGCTCGCGCTCGGGCCTGTCGGACCCCAACCGGCCGCTGGGCAGCTTCCTGTTCCTGGGCCCCACGGGCGTGGGCAAGACCGAGCTGTGCAAGGCGCTGGCGGGCTTCCTGTTCGACAGCGAAGAGCACATGGTGCGCATCGACATGAGCGAGTTCATGGAAAAGCATAGCGTCGCGCGCTTGATTGGCGCGCCTCCGGGCTATGTGGGCTATGAAGAGGGCGGCTATCTGACCGAGGCCGTGCGGCGCAAGCCCTATTCCGTACTGCTCCTGGACGAGGTGGAGAAGGCCCACCCGGACGTGTTCAACGTGCTGCTGCAGGTGCTCGACGACGGGCGCCTGACCGACGGCCAGGGCCGCACCGTGGACTTCAAGAACACGGTGATCGTCATGACCAGCAACATCGGCTCGCCGCTGATCCAGGCCATGGTGGGGCAGGACGCCGAGGACATCAAGGAAGCGGTGTGGGGGGAACTCAAGAGCCATTTCCGACCCGAATTCCTGAACCGCATCGACGAGACGGTGGTGTTCCACGGCCTCGACGCGAAGCACATCGAAGCGATTGCCCGCATTCAGTTGCGGCTGCTGGAGGCGCGGCTTGCGAAGATGGACCTCGCGCTGCAGGTGTCTGCGGCCGCCATGGGCGAGCTGGCCAAGGTGGGGTTCGATCCGGTGTTCGGCGCGCGGCCGCTCAAGCGGGCGATCCAGCAGCGTATCGAGAACCCGCTGTCCAGGCTGCTGCTCGAAGGGCGCTATCCGCCCAAGAGCGTGATTCCGGTGGACGTCGATCCTGTGAAGGATCCAGGGGTATTCCACTTTGGCGAGGCCCGCGCGGCGGGCTGAGCCCTACCATAGGGCATGCGCGGGCCCTGGCCCGCGCGCCCGGATGTCAGAAAGGGGCATGGTTTGAATGAAGTTGTGGCCGGAGTGATCCGGTGGGCGTTGCGTCTGGTGGTCTTTGCCATGGGCGTGGTTCTGTTCCTGAGCCTGGTGGTGGCCGCCGCGGTGCTGGCGCTGGTGTGGGGCGTGCGCGCCCTCTGGGCGCGGCTGACCGGCAGGCCGGCCATGCCGTGGACCATGCGCATGGACCCTCGCACCGGCTGGAGCACCGTCTACCGCAGCACGGCGCGCTGGACGGCACAGGCTTCGTCCGAGCGCCGGCGCGGCGAGGCCGGCGGCGTGCACGACATCACGGACGTGGTGCCGCGCGAGATTCCCTGAAGCCCGGTCGATGGGCCGCCGGCCGCTGCCGGCTGCCCCTTTTCCTTCCATGCACCGCCGCGCGGCCTGCCCAGGCAGGCCCGCGCGGCTTTCTTTTTTTATGATGGGGTGCCATGACGCCTGACGACATCCGCAACCTTTTCGACCTGCAGCACCAGGCCAGCCGCGCCCAGCCCGACGTGCCCCTCATGGTGCGCCGCGAGCGCCTGCTGCGCATGCGCAAGCTGCTCGACGAGCATGGCCCCGCCCTGGCGGCCGCGGTGCAGGCCGACTTCGGCATGCGCTCGCCGCGCCTGACCGAGGTGGCCGACCTGTTCGTGCTGCGCGCCCAGCTCGCGCACACGCTGCGCCACCTCGCGCGCTGGTGCCGGCGCGCCAGGGTGCGCACGCCCCTGTTCCTGCAGCCCGCGCGCGGCTGGATCGAGCGCCAGCCGCTGGGCGTGGTGGGCGTGATCTCGCCCTGGAACTACCCCGTGCAGCTGGCGCTGGCGCCCGCCATCGGCGCGCTGGCGGCGGGCAACCGCGTCATGCTCAAGCCCAGCGAGCTCACGCCCCACACCTCGGCGCAGCTCGCGGCCCTGGTGTCGCAGTTCTTCGCGCCCGACGAGTTCTGCGTGGTGCAGGGCGACGCGGCCACCGCCGCGCTGGTGGCCTCGCTGCCGTTCGACCACCTGGTGTTCACCGGTTCCACCGCCGTGGGCCGCAGGGTGGCGCAGGCGGCGGCGGCCAACCTCACGCCCACCACGCTGGAGCTGGGCGGCAAGTCGCCCGCCATCATCGACGCGGACTGCGACATGGCGGACGCAGCGCTCAAGATCGCCCACGGCAAGCTGCTCAACGCAGGCCAGACCTGCATCGCGCCGGACTACGTGATGCTGCCGCGCGGCAGCGAAGCCGCCTTTGCCGAGGCCTTCCGCGCCGCGGTGGCGCGGCTGTTCCCGTACTTCGAGGGCAACCCGGACTACGCCTCCATCATCAGCCCGCGCCACCTCGCGCGGCTGCGCACCATGCTGCAGCAGGCCCAGACCCTGGGCGCCGAGGTGCATGCCATGCAGCCCGTGCCGGGCTCGCCCCCGCCGCCGCCCCAGGGCATCGGCGACGGCGTGGGCCGGCAGATGGCGCCGGTGCTGGTGTTCGGCGCCACGCCGGGCATGCAGCTCATGCAGGAGGAGATCTTCGGCCCCGTGCTGCCGGTGCTCAGCTACGAGCGGCTCGACGACGCCATCGCCCACATCAACGCCCGCCCGCGCCCGCTGGCGCTGTACTGGTTCGGCCGCAGCGAGGCGGTGCAGGGCGACGTGCTGCGCCGCACCGTGAGCGGCGGCGTGTCGGTGAACGACACGCTGATGCACATCGCGCACGACAACCTGCCCTTCGGCGGCGTGGGCGACAGCGGCTGGGGGGCGTACCACGCCGAGGCCGGCTTCCTGCGCTTTTCCCACCAGAAGCCGGTGCTGGCGCAGTCGCGCTGGTCCCTGGGGCATCTGCTGTATCCGCCCTACGGCGCGCGCTTCGACAGGGTCATGGCGCTGCTGCGGCGCTTGATGTAGGGCGGCGCACGCCACGGGCGGGAGGGCTTGGAAAGGCGGGCTGGAATCGGGGGGGCTAGCGTGCCGGGAGGCATTTGCGCGAGAATCCTGGGTTTTCCCGAAATTCACCCGTTTCCGTTTCCCATGTCCAGTATCCAGGTTCGTCCCGCCACACTTCGCGATGCCAAAGCCATTGCCCAGGTCCACACCATTGCCGCGATGGAAGCTTACCGGGGTCTGCTGCCGGACGATCAATTGAAATCCATGTCTTCGGTCGAGAAGCGCCAGGCCTACTGGCGCGAGGCCATCGAGTATTGCGAGCCCCAGGTCCAGGTGGCCGTGGACGGCGACAAGATCGTCGGCTTCGTCGGCTTCGACCGCTCGCGCGATGAAAAGACCCGCAACACCACGGGCGAGATCTGGGCCATCTACGCCGCCCCCTCGCACTGGAACAAGGGCGTGGGCCTGGCCCTGTGGGACGCCGCGCGCGACGGCCTGCACGAGGAGGGCTGCACCACCGTGACGGCCTGGGTGCCGCTGCGCAACGAGCGCGCCCTGCGCTTTCACGAGATGGCCGGCTTCAAGCGCGAGATGACCACCGCCAAGACCGCCGTGGTCGGCGGCGTGAAGGTGGAAGAGGTGCGCCTCAAGCGCTCCCTCAACTGAAGTCTTTTCCCTGGCGGGCCTGGCGATGATCGAATGGAGCGAGCGGGGCGAGACGCGCCGCGCGCTTTGGCGCTCGGAGAGCGGCGCCGCGGCGCCGCGGCGCGTGCAGCCGGTGGACGACACCGTGGCGGCCGACGCCGCCTACCGCCTGGCCTGCGAGGGCACGGCCCTGCTCTGGCGCGGCGACTTCCAGAACGCGCGCCAGCTGCTGCAGGCATTGACGCGCCGCGCCGACCGCAAGAGCGCGAAGGCCGCGGCCCGGGCGGCGCAGAAAATGGCCGAGGCCGGCCCGGCCGAGCGCTTCCACCTGCACCGCCAGGCGCAGGCGCAGCGCGCGCGCATCCTTGGCGCGCTGCTCATCCCGGTCGAGGGCGACTACTCGATTGCGCTGCGCCGCGCGCCCGACTGGCGCGCCGCCTGCACCGAGGCCTGGGGCCCGGCCAGCGGCGAGGCCAGCGTGGTCGCGCTGCGCGAGCTGCTGGGCGTCGTGGGCGCGCACGAATGGCGCAAGAAGGGGGTGGAAGTCCCCGCGCTGGGCGGCCGCATCCACCCGCACTACGGCGTGTTCTCGCCGGTGCGCGGCGAGTACATCGACCTCGTGGCGCAGGCACCGCTGCCGGGCACGGATCTGGCGTTCGACATCGGCACCGGCACCGGCGTGCTCGCGGCCGTGCTCGCGCGCCGGGGCGTGCGCCGCGTCGTCGCCACCGAGCTGGCGCCGCGCGCCCTGGCCTGCGCGCAGGACAACCTGCGGCGCCTGGGCCTGCAGGACCGGGTCGGGCTGCTGGCCGCCGACCTGTTCCCGCCCGGGCGCGCGCCGCTCGTGGTCTGCAACCCGCCCTGGCTGCCGGCGCGGCCGAGCTCGGCCATAGAGCAGGCCGTGTACGACGAGGGCAGCCGCATGCTCAAGGGCTTCCTGGCCGGGCTGCGCGAGCACCTGGAGCCCGGCGGCGAGGGCTGGCTGGTCCTGTCGGACCTGGCCGAGCACCTGGGTCTGCGCTCGCGCGACGACCTGCTCGGCTGGATCGCCGCGGCCGGCCTGCACGTGCTGGGGCGCCTGGACACGCGCCCGCGCCACGGCAAGGCCCAGGATGCCGGCGACCCCCTGCACGCCGCGCGCGCGGCCGAGGTCACCTCGCTGTGGCGGCTGGGTGCCGCTGCGTAGTTTGCTATTTAATAAATAGCTTCTGGCGCTTGATGGTAAAGCGCTAGAGGTCAAAATGAGTACCAAAGTACCAGTCCACAAGCCCCTGCTGCTCGCCCCCATGGAGGGGCTGCTGGACTTCGTGCTGCGCGACGTGCTGACGCGCGTGGGCCGCGTGGACCGGTGCGTGTCCGAGTTCATCCGCGTCACGGGCAGCCTGCTGCCCGACAAGGTGTTCATGCGCTATCTCCCCGAGCTCAGGAACGGCGGGCGCACGCTGGCCGGCGTGCCCGTGCGCGCCCAGCTGCTGGGCTCCGACCCGGTCAGCATGGCCGAGAACGCCGCCCGCCTGGCGGCCCTGGGCCCCGAGGGCATAGACCTGAACTTCGGCTGCCCGGCCAGGACCGTGAACCGCCACGGCGGCGGCGCGGCCCTGCTGCGCGAGCCCGAGGCCATCGCCGCCGTGGTGGCCGCCGTGCGCCGCGCCGTGCCCGCGCACCTGCCCGTGTCGGCCAAGATGCGCCTGGGCTACGACGACGCCGGCCGCGCGCGCGAATGCGCCCAGGCCATGGAGCAGGGCGGCGCGTGCGAGCTGGTGGTGCACGCGCGCACCAAGGCCGACGGCTACCGCCCGCCCGCGTACTGGGAGCGGATCCCCGCGATCCGCGAGGCGGTGGGCATTCCCGTGGTGGCCAACGGCGAGATCTGGACCGTGGCCGACGCGCTGCGCTGCCGCGGCGTATCGGGCTGCGACGCGCTCATGCTCGGCCGCGGCATGGTGGCCGACCCGGGGCTGGCGCTGGCCATCCGCGCGCAGGACGCGGGGCAGGGCGCCTTTGCCCTGCCCTGGGCGGCCCTGCTGCCGCAGCTGGCGCGCTTCTGGCAGCTGGTGTGCGAAGACCTGGAGCCGCGCCAGCGTGCCGGCCGGCTCAAGCAATGGCTGAACCTGCTGCGCCGGCGCTACCCCGAGGCCCAGCAGGCCTTCGACGAGGTGCGCGTGATGACCGAGCAGCGCGCCATCGGCGCCTGGGTGGCGCGGGCCGCTACAGCAGGTGGTCGGGCGCCAGCGGGCCCAGCAGCCTGAGCAGCAGGCGCAGGCCCAGGCTGCTGTCGGGGTCGGTGTGGGCGTCCTGCAGGCCGCTGCCCTCGGGCGGGTGCCACACCAGCCGGCCGTCCTCCTGTCGCTCCAGGCGCCAGGCGCCCTGGCGCATCGCCGCGTCGATCTGCCCGGCCGCCTCGGCGGCCAGCCTGCGGCTGCGGATCAGCAGGGCGATCTCGGTGTTCTGCAACTGTGAGCGCAGGTCCAGGTTCATCGAGCCCACGACCAGCAGCCTGCCGTCCACCACCATGACCTTGGAGTGCAGCATCGCGCGCGACGCGCCGGCCGCGCCGCCGGAGCTGCCCAGGGCCGAGCGCAGGCCAGCCTGCTCGCTGCGCAGCTCGTAGAGCTCCACGCCCATGGCCAGCAGGGCCTCGCGGTGGCGCGCGTAGCCCACGTGGGCGATGGGCGCGTCGTTGGAGGCCAGCGAGTTGGTCAGCACGCGCACGCGCACGCCGCGCGCGCGTGCCGCCGCAAAGGCGCGCAGCATGTCGTCGCCCGGCACGAAGTAGGGCGAGATGACGAGCAGCTCGCGCTGCGTGCCCGCCATGAGGTCGAGCAGGCCGTCGACCACCGTGTCGCCGAACTCCTGCGTTTCGTCGCCGTCCAGCGGGATCTTGGCGGGCTTGTCCGCCAGCATCGCGGCCGGCGCCCAGGTGAACTGCGCGGTGCGCAGGTCCATGGGCTGCGAGTCCCATGCATGGGCCGGCCGCCCCTGCGCGGGCGCGTCCGCCACGGGCGAGCCATTCCCTTCGGGCTGCACCTGCGCGCGCAGGCGCTCCAGCTCCTCGCGGGTGATGAGCGACTGCACGGGGTAGGCGCGCGGGTTGTTCCAGTAGCTGTCGAAGCTGCGCGACATGTCGGCCACGATGGGGCCGGCGGCCAGCACGTCGAGATCGACGAAGTTCTCGGCCTGCGACCTGCCGAAGTAGGCATCGCCCAGGTTGCGCCCGCCCGTCACGCCCATCGTGTTGTCGGCAATGAACAGCTTGTTGTGCATGCGCTGCTGCACGCGCGAGAAGTCGGCGAGCGACCCCCACAGCCGCCCCAGGGCGGAGGCGCGCGGGCCCGCCACGGGGTTGAACATGCGCATCTCGACGTTCGGCACGAACGCCATGCCCATGACCAGGGCGTTGCGCCCCGTGCTGTGGAAATCGTCCAGCAGTATGCGCACCCGCACCCCGCGCCGCGCGGCCGCCGCCACGCCGCGCAGCAGGCGCGCGGAGCTCTCGTCGGCATGGATCGCGTAGTACTGCAGGTCCAGCGTCTTCTGCGCCGCCTGCACCAGGGCCAGCCGGCTGCCGTAGGCCTCCTGCGGGCCGCTCAGCAGCATGAAGCCCGAGGCGTAGCGGGAGCCTGCCGCCTGGCGGCGCTCCTGCACCAGTTGCGCCAGCGCCGTGGGCTGCGCCGCGACATCGAGGGCAGTGGAGACGGGCCTGTCCACCTCCTTGGGCAGGCCGGCGCAGCCCGCGCAGAGCAGCGCCAGCCACGCGATGGCACACCAGCGCCGCGGGGCGCGTGCGGCGGGGCTGGGAAGCGTGGTTGCTGCGGGCATGGGTGGCGTGGCGGCTCGTGCCGTCAGAAATCGGCCCGTCCCGCCACGCGGGCGATCAGCCGCAGGTCCGGGCCCAGCTGCTGCATGCCGTGGAACTCCATGCGCACGCCATCGGCCAGGGCCTGCAGCGGCCCCCAGCTCGCCAGTCCATGCGCGCCGCTGCCCAGCAGCAGGGGCGCCAGGTACAGCAGCAGCTCATCGACCAGCCCCTCGCGCAGGAACGAGCCGTTGAGCTTGTGGCCCGCCTCCAGGTGCAGTTCGTTCACGCCGTTCGCGCCCAAGTCGCGCAGCATGGCGGGCAGGTCCACCTTGCCGCGCGCATTGGGCAGCACGATGACCGTGGCGCCGCGCGCCCGCAACGCCTGCGCCCGGTCGGGGTGGCCGTCGGCGGCGTAGATGAAAACGCGCCGCCCGGGCACGTCGAACAGGCGCGCGCCGGGCGGCGTCTGCAGCCGGCTGTCCACGACCACCAGATGCGGCTGGCGCGGCGTGGCCAACTCGCGCACGTTCAGAAGCGGGTCGTCCTCCAGCACCGTGCCGATGCCGGTCAGCACCGCGCAGGCGCGCGCGCGCCAGGCATGGCCGTCCGCGCGCGCGGCGGGCGCGGTGATCCACTGGCTGGCGCCGTTGGCCAGCGCCGTCACGCCGTCGAGCGAGGCCGCGGCCTTCATGCGCACCCAGGGCATGCCGCGCACCATGCGGCTGAAGAAGCCGATGTTGAGTTCGCGCGACTGCTGCGCGCCCGGCCCCACCTGCACGTCGATGCCCGCCGCCCGCAGCCGCGCGAAGCCTTGCCCGCCCACCAGGGGGTTCGGGTCCTCGATGGACGCCACCACGCGCCCTATGCCGGCCTGTATCAGCGCGTCGCAGCACGGCCCCGTGCGCCCCTGGTGCGCGCAGGGCTCCAGCGTCACGTAGGCCGTCGCGCCGCGCACGTCATTGCCGCGGGCCGCCGCGTCGCGCAGCGCCACCACCTCGGCATGCGGGCCGCCGGCCTGCTGGGTGAAGCCCTGGCCCAGAACCGTGCCATCGCTGGCCGCAATGACGCAGCCCACGCGCGGATTGGGGTTGGAAAGAAAAAGCGCCTGGGCGGCGAGCCCAAGCGCTTGGGTGGTGAAGGGGTGAGGGTCTGTCATGGCGCTTGCGATGGTAGCGCCCTATGCCCGCTTACTTGCCCCAGCAGTCGGCAGTCGTCGTGCCGGTGCCGAGGTTGTCGTTGCCTCGCGTCCCGGTGTTCATCAGAGTGTAGTCACCGCATTTGTCGCCGGTCTGGGCGCCCTTGCGCGTGGCGATGAGGGTATAGGCGGATGTGGTGGCCGCGCCTTTGAAACCAATGGTGTAGCGCTTGCTCGTGTCGGCTGACCATGTGAGCGCGGCGGGCAGCGTTGTGGGGTAAACGCCTGTGGCGGTGGCCGCGCGCTCCAGCCATTGCTGCGCTTGCAGCAGCCCGGCGCGTGCATCGGCACGGTGCCCGCGCCGCACGTACTCGGTGTAGCTGGGGTAGGCAATGGCTGAGAGGATGCCCACGACGGCCACCACGATCATCATCTCGATGAGGGTGAAGCCGCGGGCGTGTCGTGGTGGGGGGCGATGCATAAGGCTTCCTGTCATGTGCAGTGTGGTCTTTCCATTATTTCAATTGCCGCCAGCCCGGCCGCAGCATCAGCTCGGGCAGCTTGGCCAGCTTGTCCGTCTTGCCATCGTTACCCTGGCGAATCTGCTTGTCTTTGGTGCCGAACCGCAGTTCCTTGCTCGATGCCGTCATGCGTGCATAGCCCCCATCGTCCGCGGCTTTGTATAAACCATCGCCATTCACATCCATGATGGGGGGCTTGGCAGGCGAACCCGAGGCAATGTTGATGAGCGTGCGGAATGGCTTGGCAGCCTGGGGCTGGGGTGCGCAGACTTCCTCGCCGCTGGCCGTGGCACTGCCGGAGGCCGGCTTCTCGCTGATGATCTCCAGGATGTTGCCGCCGTCGTAGAAGTCGAAGCTCGTGGTCACGCGCTCGCCGGCCACCGGCAGATCCATGTACCAGCCTTTCTTGGCCGTGCAACTGCCGGTGACGCCTTCGCAAGAGTAGACGACCTCCGTGCTGGAGAGCTTCCAGAACGAGCGGCCCGCACTGGCGCCGGCGCCAGCGGTGCCGCTGCCCGTGCCACCGGTGACGGATTCCGCTTGCAGATCGCTGCGCCCACTCACGGTGGCCGGGGTGGGGCTGGAAGTTTTCACCTTGACCTTGCCTTTGTTGCTACCCGTGTCTTCGATTTCATAGCGGGTATTGTCCAGAACGGAATACACCGTTTGCACGGACGTGTCGGCGCGGTCGTTTTCGGTCAGGTTCTGGCCGGTTCCGAAGGCCACCATCAGACCTCCGACGGTGCGATTGGGGCGCAGCACGGGAGGCGCGGTGATGGGCTGCCGGCTGGAACTGCCGGTGCCGCTTGAATAGATCGCCGTGAACAGAGGGCTGCTATTGAACGCCACCTTCCAATCGGTGGCAGAGCTGCTGGAAATATCGAACTTCCACATATTGCCGCGCAGATCGCCGGCATAGACGAAGTCCGGCGTGCCGTCGCCATTCACGTCCAGGAACTGGGGTGTGGAGAGCCCGTTGCCCACTGCCTCGCTGGCGTTCACTGCCGGCGTGGCATCCTTGTCGGCCGCGATGATCTTCTTGAGCGACTTGTCGCCGTCCAGGTATTGGATCAGCAGCACAGGGCGTTCGTTGGCGCTGTTGTAGCCGTTGCCTGTGACGAGCGCCCAGCGCCCATCGTTGGTGCGCGTGATTTGCAGGGCGCGCTGCTGGTTGCTTTCGGCCACTACGGGGTTTCCGAAAATATGGCCGATGTCGGGATCGGCATTCGGGTCCGCGGGCTTGCTGGGGGGGACGGCATCGCTTGCGGGGGCGGCGGTCTTGTCCATCACCACCAGGTTCGGCGCATTGGTTTCCGAGAAGTTGGTGGTCGGAGCGGACGTGCCCGTGAAGGAAGGGTCTGCGCCCGGCTGGGTCACGTCCAGCACGAAATAGCCACGCCCGCCTGCACCCAGCGTGCCGACGAGGTAGGTGTGCCAATCGGCTGTGGCGGTGCCTATGTCGATGTCGCCCGAGAAAGACGAACCATCCACATAGTACTTATGGGTGTAGTTCGTATCGGCGAGCGCGGCCAGGTTCTGCACCACGCCATGGGGGATGTAGGCGATTTTCTCCGTGCCATCCTTGGCGGAAAAGCCATGCAGCATGCCATCGTTGCCGCCCACGTACAGCATGGGCAGACGGCCGCGGTGGGTGCCGGCAAACGATTTGTAGCTGGAAACGATGTACCCATTGGCCGGGGCGCCCACGTACCAGATGGCTGAATTGACGATATCGCCCTGGCGGCTTTTCCGGTTGCGGAACTCGCCGCCGGATTGGCTGGCTTCCTTGGTGCGGTCGCCGCGAATGAAGTTGAGCCGGTTTTCGCCTTTGCCATCCCCTGCGATGGCCGTGGCGATCTGGGCGGCCGTACCTGTGCCTATCTCCCCTTTATTGAGCCACATGCGTTGCGATGCCCCCGTCGTGGAATCGGTCAGGTTGGCCCATTTGAAGGAAACCCCTTGGGGGGTGGCGCTGTATTTATCGTAGGTCAGTATCAGCCGGTTGTTGAGGTTTGCTGCAGGGATCGCATCGAGCTTGTCGGCGGTGGATGAGTTCTTGCCGGTACTCGCATTCGTGCCCCAATCCGGGTTGGGACTGGTGCTGCCCGAGGTGGAAATGGAGTCGGACGTCACATAGCCATACCAGCGGTTGTCATTGGAATTTGCATCGTCGGCGGCGGTATAGCTGGTCTGGTAAGACTGGGTGCCCACGCGGCTTACCGAGCCGGATGCGGAGGTAAAACCGGTGATGGGTGCCGTGGTATCGACGATGATATCGTCGAAAATGTCTGAGAAAACGCTGGTTAAATCCCCGCCGGAGACTGGATAGAATTTTCCCCGGCTGTTGATGGCCATATGCCACATTTCCTGTGGGCGATAGTTGTCGTAGTACGAATCGGCGGCCGTGGATGTGGGGTCATCCCAGGTGGTCTTGCCTGTAATCAGATCAGAAAAACCGGAGCTGTACATGCCGTACGTGCCGCCTGTAAATTGAGGTGACGTGTCAACCAATTTTTTTAGATTACTGGCGGCAGAGCCGTAGCCAATGGTGTACTGAATCAGGTGCTGCCATGTGGCGGGATTATTTTTCGGGTTCCAATACTCGTCAATGGTTACGGATTTTTGCGAGCCATTGGTAAGCGTGGATGTGAAGGTCTCCTGGCCTGATTTTCTTATCTTCTTGATGACTCCATCCGATATGCCTGGCTGCAAATCCGTTGCCCAATGATAAAATGCCATATCGGCCAAGGTGGGGTATGCGTAGTCGATTTTGTCGCTTTTGTTGTTTATGACTCTATTGCCGCCATAGTCATCCCTGTAAATTTGGGTTTGCGCGTTGGTGCTTGTGACGGTGTAATTGGTGCTGTCGGGGAAGGTTGCAGCCTTTCCATCGGCATTTTGCATTGCCTGGGCCAACGGATCGGTGGCTTTTATTTTGGTATTGAACGAAAATCCATCTGCGGCCCCGGCCTTGCTGGGCGGATTGGATGGGTAATAAGTGGCGGGGGTGCTGTAATTCCAGCCGCCATCAGTCAGGAAGATGTGATAGGCTCGCCGGCAGGTCAATGGGTTGTTGTCCGTTGTTCCTGGGTCGGTATTCCATGGGCTGTTGCTGCCTGTGGTTTTTAGATATTCTCCGGCATTCCAGACGACCATATGAGATGGTGTATTGGTTGTGCCGGGGGATGTGCCTGTCTTAAGTTTGGATACCCACGTTCCAAAATCGGTTTTGTGGGTGCCGGAGAATTTGCCAATGGCATTCTTTCCGTCGCAATTTCCGTTATTCGATGGGATGTCGTTGCAG
Organism: Alicycliphilus sp. T452; assembly: GCF_054512775.1. Lineage (NCBI taxonomy): Bacteria > Pseudomonadati > Pseudomonadota > Betaproteobacteria > Burkholderiales > Comamonadaceae > Alicycliphilus > Alicycliphilus sp. T452. The sequence goes on along the minus strand of NZ_JBTNEH010000009.1, from coordinate 154,011 downwards.
GTAAAAGACTGCCACGCCAGCCGCAATTGATCGTCATATTTCGAACTATTGACCAGTGTTCCCTGGAGTCCTTCTATCACATAGGCGAGGCGGCTCTTGCTCTGCCCTGAGTCCGTGGTCCCCATGCTTCCTGAGGTATCAACGGTCAGGATGACGTTGGGAATCGGTGCTTTATACGCCGTGCCGGCGGGGTATTGCGCAAGAATTAATGGCGCTGCCCATGTGAACCCCGGCGCACCAATGGCGGCGATAAAAATGGCGAGGGCGGTGCGTTGCGGGTGATGAGCGATTCGCATGGCAAGACTCCAGTGCAGAAAATCGAAATGAATCGAGAAAGTATTGCAGCGGCTATTCAGCGACCTGCAGCGAAAGAGTGGATTGCAAAACGACTTCGCTGCCTGGCTTGTTGCCACGGGCCAGGGCGGTAATGCGGTAGACGAAGAGTTTCTTGCGCGTCGGGGCAAAGCGCTCGACGTTGGAGCCAGGGGGCATGCTGGCCAGCAGCGATACGTTCGGGTCCACGTAGGGCATCACTTCCACCCAATACCACGCGCCCTTGCCGGCGCTTTTGTCGGCCAGGATGGGGTTGGCTGTCGCTTCGGCACTGGCGCCGGTGAATTGGCCATAGCGTGCGCCTACGCCATCGGCGATCATGGCGCTCAGGGTGGTGCTGTCGTTCCAGAAGTCCTGCGCGCCGGTGCGTTTTTGGCAAATGCCCTTGTAGCACTTGGTCGCGGGCTGGTTGGTTTCTATGGTGGACAGCAGGTTTTCCAGGTCTTTGGTTTCAATGTCGAAGTACACCTCGGCGCCGGCCGTGGGGGGAATGGGTGGCGTGGCGCTGTTGTCGCCAGCTTGTGGCGCAGGGCGGCAGAGATCGACATTGCCGGGCGTGGGGGTGCATGCCGCGCCATCGGGCTTGACGCCTCGGATGTCGAATTCCGCGTCTTGCAGCATGGCCTGGGCAGCCTCGAAGGCGCGGCGGTAGTCGGCGTCGTTGCCCACGAGGATTTCGTTGAACAGCGCGCTGCGCGCGGCCCACAGCGCCAGCAGCATGGACAGCATGACGAAAACGATGACGACGTACAGCGCTACGCCGCGCTGGCGCTGGCGCTGGCGCTGGCTGCGGAGCCTGGAGCGCGCTGGTGGGGTGGGGGTGGTTTGCATGGCGGCGGCTTTCCTATACCTGCCCTTGGCTTCGGATCTGGTAGACGTTGCGGAAGACCATCTTGAGACGGTCGCCATAGGAGGTGTCGGAGCCGCTGCAATTCTTGTATGTGGCGCCTGGCGTGGAGACCGGCTCGGTGCCCGTGAGTTCGAGGCACACCTCTATCGCATAGATGTTGTTCCAGTTGCTGGGGAGCGGGCTGGAAGGGAGGTATTTCAGGGTGGTGGTGCCGGGAGCCTGCTCTACGTAGCGCACCCGCATGTCGGTGACGTTGCCGATGATGGCCTGCTTGCCACTGCTGCCGGCGCTGGTGCACACCAGTTCGTTTTTGGTGGTGTCGAGTTCGAATTTGCTGGTGAGCACGGGTGTGGCGCCCAGGCTGCCGCTGGCGGCGAGCGCGGGGTTCTGCCCCAGGCAGTCGCGCAGCAGGGAGGTGTCGGATGCCGCCACGGTGGCTTCGGTGTAGTTCTGGTAGCCCATGGTGAAGCTCAGGGGTGTGGCACTGCCGGCCAGGGTGCTGGACGCGCGGACGAAGGGAGGGCGTGCGCCGGTGGGGTCGGGCGCATCGAAGGCTACGGGGCTCATGGCGGGATTGGTGCCTGAGGCGGGGGTGAGCACGATGCTGGGGTTGAGGTTCAATTCCATGCTGCCGGCCTGCCGGATCTGCTGGCCGATCACCCGGAAGGCATAGGCTGCCTGCTGCTGCATGGAAGTGGCTTCGGACACCGTGCCGGTGATGCCGCGCGATGTCATGAGCGCGCCCAGCGCCACGGCCACGACCAGCAGGCCGATGGCAATGCCGACCATGAGTTCGACCAGCGTCACGCCTTGCTGGCCAAAAGATGGATGGACGCGCCGTTGGCTGATTGCGTGGAAGGGGGCGACGGTCATGGTGGGGACGAGGTGGTGTTGCATGGGCGCGCGCTCAATTCGGGCAGTACAGGGCGCCGCCGCCCAGGCCCCAGGGGGTGCAGCGCTGGGTGGGCTGGATGTACTGCAGGTGGCAGGTGAGGCTGGCAGGGCAGTCCACGGCTGCGGCGGCGGAGTTCGTCCCGGCTACCGTCAGTGGGGCGGCCAGAGCGGTCTTGTCCGCGGCCGTGAAGCTCTGGCCGTTCTGGTTGTAGCGGTTCTCGTTCCATCCAATCAATACGCCCAATTGGCGCGGGCCGCCTTTGGGGATGAACACGATGGCCTGGCTGCCGGGCAGGGCGTCGCTCACGCTGGTGCGCCACTGCTTGATGTCGTAGGTGGCCAACTTGTCGGGCGCGCAGGCGGTGCTTGCGCAGTCGTCGCTGGATGCGGGTGTGGCGGTGTATGCGCTCAGGTTGCCCAGGGCATCGGGGTTGTTCTGCAGGCGTTCGCCCAGGTCTTCGATCAGCCGGATGGCCTGGGCGCGCCGCACGCCCGCCTGTGTGTCGGTGAGCGTGCGCATCTGCACGCCCAGGATGCCCAGGATGCCCAGGGCCATGACTACGATGGCGACCAGCGATTCGATCAGGGTGATGCCGCGCTGGCGGCGGCGTGGAGCGGTGGTTCTCATGACTTTCAGCCCGATGTGCATGGTGGGTCGGAGATGATGCGGATGCGCCCGCCCGAGGTCATGCACAGGCCGCGTGCGCCGGGGTGGGAGAGGTTCTTGTCCAGGGGGACGAGGCTGAAGCCGACGTAGGTGCCCGCCACCAGGCCCCAGCGGTTGAGCTTGATGCTGGCACCGCCGCCGGTGCGGGTGACCTGTACCCTGGCTGGCGCGTCCACGCGCTGCAGCACCGGCTCGGAGGCGCCGCAGCTGCCGTTGTCGTTGCTGTCTTCGCAGACATACCAGCCGCAGTCCCAATCGCTGGCGCCGGTGGCGCTGGTGCAGCCGTTGGTGTTGTTGCTGATTTTCTGTATGACGACCTTGCCGCCGCGCTTGATGGCTTCCGAGCGCGCAAAGTGCAGGGTGGACCGCAACTGCTCCGCGGCCTGGCGTACGCGCCAGCTTTCCAGCAAGGGCGTGAAGCCGGGGGCGGCCAGGGCGGCCAGCACGGCCAGGATGGCCACGGTGACCATGAGCTCGACAGTGGTGAAGCCCCCGGCGGTTGCCAGGCCGGCGTACAAGGCTGTTGTGGCTGCGGCGCGCATGGTGGAGCTCCCGGGGTCAGGTGGGGCAGGCGGTGTTGCTTTTGGTCTGGTGCACGCGCCCGCCGGAGCCGACGCACAGGTGCGAAGCATTGGGGGAGTCGGTTTTGGCACCCGGGTAGACGTGAAAGTCGATGGCCGTCGCTGCGCCAGGGGTGCTGCCGTGCGACAGCATGCCCCAGCGGTCCACGCTGATGGTGTCGTTATCGTTGTTGGCCAGGCTGATGCCGGTGGTGCTGGGGGCGGCGTACTGCTGGAGTTCGGTGGTGGTCGCGCCTTGCTTGAAGGTGACTTTCCAGCCGTTGGCCCAGCCTCCGGAGTTGGCCACTATGGTGATGCTGCCCCCGCGCTTGATGGCTTCGGAGCGGGCGTAGTAGATGGTCGATTGCAGCTCTTCAGCCGTGCCGCGCACGCGCCAGCGCTCCACGATGGGGGTGAAGCTGGGGGCCGCCAGGGCGGCCAGCACGGCCAGAATGGCCACGGTGACCATGAGCTCGATGGCCGTGAAGCCGCGCGTGGATGCGCCGTTGGGACGGCCCCGCCGCGCGCGCGAAAGGTAACGAACGTGCAGAGATTGCATGTTTTGATGCTAGCTGTAACAAAATGATCTGGCGCCAGCCGGCCGGATGAACGGCGCTTGGACAGGGACAGGCGGCGCGCGGGAGTGGCTTTCTTGCGTCACTGGTAGGCTCGCCGCATGTGGACCTGGATGTTTGACGCCGCCGTGCCGGCCGCTGCCCTGCTGCTGGCCCTGGCGATCGACCGCTGGTGGGGCGAGCCGCCAGCGGCCCTGCACCCCGTGGTGTGGATGGGGCGGGCGCTGGACGCGTGCGGTGCGCGCGTGGCGCCGGCGCGGGCCACGGGGCGTGATTTATGGTCTTTTTGGCTTGCAGCGCTTGCCTGGTGTGCGCTTGCAGCTATTGTTCTGGTAGTTTCTGGCGTGCTGCAATGGGCTGCCCTGGCCCATCTGCCCGCCTGGGGCGGGGCGCTGGTGCTGGGGCTGCTGCTCAAGCCCCTGCTGGCCTGGCGCATGCTGCGCGCCGAGGTGCTGGCGGTGGAGGCGGCGCTGGGCGAGTCGCTCGCGGCCGGGCGGGCGCGCCTGGCCTGGCTGGTGAGCCGCGACGTGCAGCGGCTCGACGACGCGCAGGTGCGCGAAAGCGCCATAGAAACGTTGGCCGAGAACCTGTGCGACTCGGTGGTGGCGCCTCTGTTCTGGTTCGTGCTGCTGGGCCTGCCGGGCGCGGCGCTGTACCGCTTCGCGAATACCGCCGACGCCATGTGGGGCTACCCTGGCATGCGCGGCGGGCGCTACTGGCAGTGGGCGGGCAAGTGGGCGGCGCGGGTGGACGATGCGCTGTCGTGGCTGCCGGCGCGGCTCACGGCCTGGCTGCTGTGGCTGGCGGCGCGTGGCGCCGTGCGCTGGCGCGATCTGCGCGTGCAGGCGCGCGCCACACCGTCGCCCAACGGCGGCTGGCCCATGGGCGCCATGGCGCTGGCGCTGGGCGTGCGGCTGTCCAAGCCCGGCGTGTATGCGCTCAACGCCACGGGCCGCGCGGCGCGGGCGGAGGACACGCGGCGCGCCACTGGTCTGGCACGAAAATCGATCGCAGCGCTTATTCCACTTGCGCTGGGAGCTCTTGTATTGATAGCTATAGTGCGCACCCATGTCTGAATCAGCCCCGCTGCATGGCGGCCCGGATGCGCTGGGCGTGCCGCTGCACGACTTTTCCACCAACGCCAATGCCTGCGGGCCCTGTCCGCAGGCGCTGCACGCGCTGCAGCACGCCGACAGGCGCCACTATCCCGACCCGGCCTATACCGCGCTGCGCGCGCGGCTGGCGGCACTGCATGGCGTGGCGGTGCCGCGCATCGTGATCGCGGCCAGCGCCAGCGAGTTCATCCACCGCATCAGCGCCCATGCCGCGCGCAGCGGCCTGCGCCATGCCGTGCTGCCCGCGCATGGCTATGGCGACTATGGGCGCGCGGCGCGGCTCTGGGGGCTCGATTGCGGCCCCGCCGCCGCGCCCGCGCTGCATTGGGCCTGCGAGCCGGCCAGCCCCTTGGGCACGGCCGATGCGGCCCTGGCGGCATGGACGCCAGCGGGGCCGGGCGATGGCGCGCTGCGCGTGCTGGACTGCGCCTATGCCCCGCTGCGCCTGGACGGCCGCGCCACGGCGCAGCCCGAAGCCGCCTGGCTGCTGTACTCGCCCAACAAGGCCCTGGGCCTGACGGGCGTGCGCGCGGCCTATGCCATCGCGCCAGCCGCCGCCGTGGCGGACGGCGGCGTGGCGGCCGTGCAGGCGCTGGCGCCCTCCTGGCCCGTGGGGGCGGACGGGGTGGCGCTGCTGGATGCCTGGACGCGGGAGGACGCGCAGCAGTGGCTGGCCCGGTCGCTGGCCACGCTGCGCGACTGGAAGACGGCCCAGCTGCGCCTGTGTGCCGGCCTGGGCTGGGCCGTGCTGCCGGGCAGCCTGGCCAACTTCTTCACGGCGCGCCCGCCGGCGGGCGACCTGCCGGGCGCGCTGCAGGCCTTGCGCGCCCAGGGCATCAAGCTGCGCGACTGCGCGTCGTTCGGCCTGCCCGGCCATGTGCGCCTGGGCGTGCTGGCGCCCGCCGCGCAGCAGGCGCTGGCCGCGGCGTGGCGACAATGCAGGGCATGAAGACCAAGACATTACCCGGCCCGGCGCGCTGCATCATGGTGCTGGGCACCAGCAGCGGCGCCGGCAAGAGCTGGCTGGCCACGGCGCTGTGCCGCCACTACAGCAACCAGGGCCTGAAGGTGGCGCCGTTCAAGGCGCAGAACATGAGCAACAACGCGCGCGTCGTCGCCACGCCCGCCGGGGGGCAGGGTGAGATCGGCAGCGCCCAGTATTTCCAGGCCCTGGCCGCGCGCGCCGTGCCGGACGTGCGCATGAACCCGCTGCTGCTCAAGCCCGAGGCCGACACGCACAGCCAGGTGGTGCTGCTGGGGCAGGTGAGCGAGCCGCTGTCGGCCATGCCCTGGCGCGGGCGCAGCGCGCGCGTGTGGCCGCAGATCGCCGCCGCGCTGGACGAACTGCGCGCCGGGAACGACGTGGTGGTCATCGAGGGCGCGGGCTCGCCGGCCGAGATCAACCTGCACGCCAGCGACATCGTGAACATGCGCGTGGCGCGGCACGCGGGCGCGCGCTGCCTGCTGGTGACCGACATCGACCGCGGCGGCGCCTTCGCGCACCTGTATGGCACCTGGGCACTGCTGCCCGAGGACGAGCGCGCGCTGATCCAGGGCTTCGTGCTGAACAAGTTCCGCGGCGACGCCAGCCTGCTCGCGCCCGCGCCGCAGCAGCTGCAGGAGCGCACCGGCGTGCCCACCGTGGCCACCATCCCCATGCGCTGGCAGCACGGCCTGCCAGAGGAGGACGGCGTGTTCGACGACCGCAGCACCACGCCTGGCGCCGTGCACACCACGGTGGCCGTCGTGGCCTACCCGCGCATCAGCAACCTCGACGAATTCCAGCCGCTCAAGAACGTGCCCGGCCTGCGCCTGCAATGGGTGCGCAGCCCGGCCGACGTCGCAGGGCTGCGGCCCGGCGACTGGATCGTGCTGCCCGGCTCCAAGGCCACGGCGGCCGACCTGGCCTGGCTGCGCGCGCAGGGGCTGGACGGCTCGATAGCCGCGCACGCGGCGCGGGGCGGCACCGTGCTCGGCGTGTGCGGCGGCCTGCAGATGCTGGGCGAGGCGCTGATCGACCCCGCCGGCATCGACGGCAACGCCCCCGGCCTGGGGCTGCTGCCGCTGGTCACCGTGTTCGAGCCCGCCAAAACCGTGCAGTGCACCAGCGCGGCCTTCGGGCCGCTGGCGGGCGCCTGGGCGCCGCTTTCGGGCGTGCGCGCCGCAGGCTACGAAATCCACCACGGCCAGACCGCCCAGCACCCGGCCATGGCCGCCAAGGGCGACGTGGCGCGCGAAGCCATGCCGGGCATCGCCTGGCAGAACCCGGCTGGCAACGTGCTCGGCGTGTACCTGCACGGCCTGTTCGAAGACCCGGCCGTGCTGAAGGCCCTCTTTGGCGCCCATGCTCCCACGCTCGACGCCGTGTTCGACGGGCTGGCCGATTGCATTGCCCGGCACATGGAGCCTGGCGTGCTGGACGCGCTGATCGCATAAGCGTTGCGCAGTGGGCGGCTGCTATCATCCCGCCCCTCAGGTGCCCAATGCCGCGATGGCAAAGGGAGAATCGGGAAGGCGGTGCGAATCCGCCGCGTGCCCAACGCTGTAAGGACGATGTCCCCCACGAAGTGCCACTGGCCGCCAAGGCCGGGAAGGCGTGGCGGGTCAGATGAATCCAAGCCAGAAGACCGGCCTGAACGTTCGTCATCGCGCTGCAAGGCCGGGCAGCGTGCTTCCTATTCAAGCACAGGGGACTGCCATGAATACCGCGCAGGCGCAAGCCACGCAGAGCGTTCACGCCTTCACGCAAGAGGCCCGTGACGCCATCTACCACACCATCTTTTCACGCCGCGACGTGCGCGGGCAGTTCCTGCCCACGCCGGTGCCCGACGAGGTGCTCAGCCGCATCCTCACCGCCGCGCACCATGCGCCCTCGGTGGGCTTCATGCAGCCCTGGAACTTCCTGGTGGTGCGGTCGCCCGAGACCAAGCGCCGCGTGCACGATGCCTTCGCCAAGGCGCATGCCGAAGCCGCCGGCATGTTCGAGGGCGGCAAGCGTGCGGCGTACCAAAAGCTCAAGCTCGAAGGCATCGTGGAGTCGCCCATCGGCATCTGCATCACCTGCGACCGTGAGCGCACCGGCCCCGTGGTGGTGGGCCGCACCCACATGAAGACCATGGACCTGTACAGCAGCGTCTGCGCCGTGCAGAACCTGTGGCTGGCCGCGCGCGCCGAAGGGCTGGGCGTGGGCTGGGTCAGCATCTTCCACCAGGCCGACCTGCAGCAGGCGCTGGGCATTCCCAAGGGCATCACCCCCATCGCCTACCTGTGCGTGGGCTACGTCAGCCACTTTCACGACAAGCCCGAGCTGGAAACCGCCGGCTGGCTGCCGCGCCTGCGCATGGAAGACCTCGTGTACTTCGAGCAATGGGGCCAGCGCGACGACCAGCAGCCGCTCCTCGCCCACTTGCGGCGCGACCAGGCGGCCGCGCAGCGCGCCCGCCACATCGCCCAAGCCTGATCTTGCCCGTAGCCAGGCGGCTACCCCACGCGCAGGCCCGCGCACGCGGGCCGCGCCGAACCCTCATCGAAAGTCGAGTACGTCATGAACGCCCCCCTGCCCACCCTTGCCGACCTCTGCGATCCGCAGCTCACCCAGGCCCTGCAGCACAAGCTGGACAACAAGACCAAGCCGCAGGGCTCGCTCAGCCGCCTGGAGCAACTCGCGCTGCGCATCGGCCAGATCCTGGGCACCGCATCGCCCCGGCTGGAGCAGCCCCAGATGGTTGTCTTTGCCGGCGACCACGGCCTGGCCGCGCGCGGTGTCTCGGCCTTCCCGAGCGACGTGACCTGGCAGATGGTGGAGAACTTCCTCGCCGGCGGCGCCGCCGTGAGCGTGCTGGCGCGCCAGCACGGCCTGGCGCTCACCGTGGTCGATTGCGGCGTGGCGCGCGACGTCGCCCCGCGCGAGGCCGCGCCCGGCCAGCCGCGCCTGCTGCTGCGCAAGGTGGCCCCCGGCACGCAGGACGCGAGCAGCGGCCCGGCCATGAGCGCCGGGCAGTGCGCCCAGGCGATCCAGCACGGCCTGGCGCTGGTGCGCGAGCTGCCGGGCAACGTGCTGTTGCTCGGCGACATGGGCATTGGCAACACCTCGGTGGCCTCGCTGCTGCTGGCACGCCTGTGCAGCCTGCCCATCGACGAATGCACGGGCGCGGGCACCGGGCTGGATGCGGCCGGCATCGAGCACAAGCGCGCCGTGCTGCAGCAGGCGCTGGACGCCAACGCAGCAGCCACCACGCCGCTCGAAGCCCTGGCCGCGCTCGGCGGCTACGAGGTGGCCACCATGGTGGGCGCCGTGCTGCAGGCCGCCGCCGAGCGCCGCGTGATTCTGGTGGACGGCTTCATCACCGGCGCCGCCGTGCTGGTGGCCGCGCGCCTGGCGCCCGCCGTGCTGCAGCGCTGCGTGTTCGCCCACCGCTCGGGCGAGCGCGGGCATGTGCGCATGCTGCAGGCGCTGCAGGCCGAGCCGCTGCTGGACCTGGGCCTGCGCCTGGGCGAGGGCTCGGGCGCCGCGCTGGCCTGGCCGCTGCTCGAATCGGCCTGCCGCGTGCTGCGCGAGATGGCGAGCTTCGAATCCGCCGGGGTGGCCGGGCCGAGCCAGCATTGACCTGCATCAATGTAACAAAACCGTAAACGCTTTAATGTTTCTTCGAAGTATGGGCAATAGGTATTACCCGTATTCATCACTGAAAGGAACAGCGAATGATCAAAGAAGTTACCGGCGATATCCTGCTCAGCAAGGCGGACCTGCTCGCACACGGCATTTCGGCCTATGACCCCTTCGACAGCGGCCTGGCCCTGGCGCTGCGCGAGCGCTGGCCCTCCCTGGTCAAGGATTACCGCCACGACACCCACTCCAAGGCCATCGGCACCGGCGAGGTGTGGGCGTGGGCGGGCGTGCAGGAAGGCGGCGGCGTGCGCCGCATCGTGAACCTGGTCACCCAGAACACCATGGGCCAGGGCCCCGCCGCCAAGCCGGGCAAGGCCAGCGTCGAGAACGTGCGCGCCGCCCTGCAGGGCCTGGCCAAGTTCATCCGGCAGGAGCAGATCGCCAGCGTGGCGCTGCCCCGCCTGGCCACCGGCGTGGGCGGCCTGGCGTGGGACGACGTCAAGCCCCTGATCACCCAGTACCTGGGCGAGCTGAACATCCCCGTGATCGTCTACAGCACCTACCGCAAGGACGTGCAGGCCGACGAAGGCCTGTGACCGCCCCGGAGCGCGCGGCCCCGGCCGCCGCGCTTCGTACCCGGGCCCGCCTTGGCGGGCCTTGTTTTTTGGGGCGCGGTGCCTCGGCTCCTCAGGGCGCCGGGGTTTTGGGCTGGTAGCCGCAGTACGGCGCCACCACGCATTCCCAGCAGCGCGGCTTGCGTGCCTGGCACACGTAGCGGCCCAGCAGGATGAGCCAGTGGTGCGCGTCCACCAGATACTGCGGCGGCACGCGCTCCAGCAGCCGCTTTTCCACTTCCAGCGGGTTCCTGCCGGGCGCCAGGCCCGTGCGGTTGCCCACGCGGAAGATGTGCGTGTCCACGGCCATCGTGGCCTCGCCGAAGGCCACGTTCAGCACCACGTTGGCCGTCTTGCGGCCCACGCCGGGCAGTTGCTCCAGCGCCTCGCGCGTGCGAGGCACCTGGCCGCCGTGGCGCTCCACGAGGATGCGGCAGGTCTGCATCAGGTGCCTGGCCTTGCTGCGGTACAGGCCGATGGTCTTGATGTAGCTCTCCAGCCCCTCCAGGCCCAGATCCAGCATGGCCTGCGGCGTGTTCGCCACCGGGAACAGCCGGCGCGTGGCCTTGTTCACGCCCACGTCGGTGGCCTGGGCCGAGAGCAGCACGGCCGTGAGCAGCTCGAACACGCTGGTGTATTCCAGCTCGGTGTTGGGCTGCGGGTTCGCGGCCTTGAGGGCGGCGAAGAAGGGTTCTATGTCTTCTGTCTTCATGGCGGGGTGTCGTTCTGCGGGTCGGGCGGGATTGTCGCCGCCCTCGGCGCGGGCAGCAGCGCGCGCAGGTGGTTCAGGAAGGCGTGCACGCCCTCGGGCAGCGTGCGGCCCGCGAGCGTCTGCAGTTCGATCGCGCGGCCGTTCACCGCGCGCTCGCGGATCTGCGCGGCATGCAGCTCGCCGCGGCGCACGCGCTCGCGCACCGTGACCTCGCCCGCGAGCGAGAGGCCGCCGCCGTGCAGCACGAAGTGCGTGAGCGCCTCGAACTGCCCGGTGACCAGCGCGGGCTCGAACACCAGGCGCCGCTGGCTGCACGCGATGTCGAAGAGCTGGCGCGCGGTGTTGTCGCCGTCGGGCAGCGCGATGGGGTAGGGGTGCATCTGCGCGAGCGTCACGCTCGCGTGGCGCGCCAGCGGGTGGTCGGGCCGCATGATGGCGATCACGGGCGAGACCTGGCGGTGCTGCACCTCGATGTCGCGCTCGGCCGCGCGGCTGTAGGTCAGGCCGATGTCGGCGTCGCCGTCCCGCACCGCCTGCGTCACCGCCGCGGGCGCGGCCGCGCGCATGTGGAACTGCATGCCGGGGTGCCCGGCGCGAAAGAGCGCCATGGCGCGCGGCAGGAACTCCACCGCGAAGCCGCCCGAGGCGCACACGCGGATCAGCCCGCGCCGCAGCCCGCGCAGCGCCTGGATGTCGGAGACCACGCGGTCGGCCTCCAGCGCGCCGCGCCGCGCGTGGGCGGCCAGCAGCTCGCCCGCGGCGCTGGGCACCATGCCGCGCGGGCGGCGCTCGAACAGCGGCAGGCCCAGCAGGTCTTCGAGCCCCGCCACCTGCCGGCTCACGGCCGAGGGCGAGACGCTCAGCCGCGCGGCGGCCTCGCTGACCGAGCCGCTGCGCACCACTTCGAGGAAGTAGCGCAGCGCGGTGTCTTGCAGGCGGTGGGAGATCATGGGTGGCCAGGTTTGCGAAAAACGCAACGATAAATCAAGAAATCGGCGATTGTTGAAAGCGGGGCGGCTGCGTATCCTGCCCCGTTCCGTCACGCGACCGAAAGATTTCCATGCCACAGCAACCCCAGTCCCCCGCCGCGGCCGGCATTGCCGGGATGAGCGCCGTGGCGCTGTCGCGCGCGATCCATGCGCGCGAAGTGTCCTGCGTGGAGGTGCTCGACGCCTGCTATGCGCAGATCGACCGGCTCAACCCCGTGGTCAACGCGCTCGTGGCGTTCGCCGACCGCGATGCCATGCGCCAGCTGGCGCGCGCGCTGGACGAGCGCCTCGCGCGCGGCGAAAGCCTGGGGCCGCTGCACGGCTTTCCGCAGGCGCCCAAGGACATCATGCCCGTGGCCGGCATGGTGACGACCAGGGGCTCGCCCCTCTTCACGGGCCAGGTCTCGCAGGCCGACTGCGTGGTGTTCGAGCGCATGCGCACCGGCGGTTGCCTGTTCGTGGCGCGCAGCAACTCGCCCGAATTCGGCCTGGGCGGCCACACCTACAACCCCGTCTACGGCACCACGCGCAACGCCTGGGACACCACGCGCTCGGCCGGCGGCAGCAGCGGCGGCGCGGCCGTGGCCGTGGCGCTTTCCATGCTGCCCGTGGCGGACGGCTCGGACATGATGGGCTCGCTGCGCACGCCGGCCGCGTTCAACAACGTCTACGGCCTGCGCACCTCGGTGGGCTGCGTGCCGCACGGGCCGGGCGAGGAGGTGTTCTTCCAGCAGTTCAGCGTGGCCGGGCCGATGGCGCGCGACGTGCCCGACCTGGCGCTGCTGCTCTCGGTGCAGGCGGGCTTCGACGACCGGCTGCCCCTCACGCGCCGCGGCGAGGGGCCGCGCGACTGGGGCGCGGCGCTGGTGCGCGACTTCCGTGGCGCGCGCATCGGCTGGCTGGGCGATTTGAAAGGGCACCTGCCCATGGAGCCGGACGTGCTAGACACCTGCCGCGCGGCGCTGCGTCACTTCACCGACATCGGCTGCACGGTGGACGATGCGCTGCCCGCGTTCGACTTCGAGAGCCTGTGGCGCGCCTGGCTCGACCTGCGCAGCTTCAGCGTGGCGGGCGCGAATGGCGCTCTCTATGAAGACCCGGAAAAGCGCGCGCTGCTCAAGCCCGAGGCGCTATGGGAAATAGAGCGCGGCCGCGCCCTCTGCGCCATGCGGGTGTACGACGCGGCGCGCGTGCGCTCGGCCTGGTACGAGGCGCTGCGCCGCCTGTTCGCCACGTATGACTTCCTCGTGCTGCCCGCCGCGCAGGTCTTCCCGTTCGACGCCGCGCTCGACTGGCCGCACGCCGTGGGCGGGCGCGAAATGGACACCTACCACCGCTGGATGCAGGCCGTGGTGCCCGCCACCATGGCCGGCCTGCCCGCGCTGGCCGCGCCCGCGGGCTTCGGCCCGCAGGGGCTGCCCGCGGGCCTGCAGATCATCGGCCCCGCCCAGGCCGACCTGGCCGTGCTGCAGATCGGCCACGCCTACGACCAGGCCAGCGGCTACGCGCGCCGGCGCAGCCCGCTGCTGGGCTGAACGGCTCATCCATCTACATAAAAGGAGACAGCGCCATGACCTCGCTCACCCGTTCCCGCTTCCTGTCGTGCCTCGCCGCGGGCGCCGCGGCGCTGGCCGCGCCCGCCGCGTTCGCGCAGCAGGGCTACCCCGACCGGCCCATCAAGCTCATCGTGCCCTTCGCGCCCGGCGGCGCGACCGACATCCTGGGGCGGCTGCTCGCCGCGGGGCTGTCGGACAAGCTGGGCCAGCCGGTGATCGTCGAGAACCGCCCCGGCGCGGGCACGGTGGTGGCGGGCGGCCTCGTGGCCAAGGCGCCGCCGGACGGCTACACGCTGTTCCTCGGGGCCAGCTCCACGCTCACCTACAACCCGGCGATCCGCGCGCAGCTGCCCTACGACCCGCTGCACAGCTTCACGCCGCTGGCGATGGTGGCCGACATGGGCCTGGTGCTCGTGGCGAACAACGCCACGCCGGGCAAGACCCTGCAGGAGCTGGTGACGCTGTCGAAGGCCGAGCCGGACAAGTTCTCGTATGGCTCTTTCGGCACGGGCTCGTCGGTGCACTTCGGCGGCGAGATGCTCAAGACCGCCACGGGGCTCAAGGCGATGCACGTGCCGTTCAACGGCAGCTCGCCGAGCCTGACCGCGCTCATGGGCGGGCAGGTGCAGCTGGCGGTGGACACGGTGGTGGCCACCACGCCGCTCATCAAGGCGGGCAAGATCCGCGCCATCGCCACGCTGGGCGCGCAGCGCCTGCCGCTGCTGCCGCAGGTGCCCACGGTGGCCGAGAGCGGCTACCCCGGCTTCAGCGCGGACACCTGGTTCCCCTTCCTCGCGCCCGCCGGCCTGCCCGTACCCGTGCGCCAGAAGGTCGAGAAGGCCCTGGCCGACGTGATGGCCGACCCGGCGGTGCGCGCCAGGCTGGTGGACGTGGGCCTCACGCCCGCATGGGGCCCGGGCAGCGTGGTGACGGAGCGCGTGGAGCGCGAGCTGCCGCAGATGCGCGCCGTGGCGGCGCGCTCGGGCATCCGCGTGGATTGAAGGGAACACCCCCCTGAGGCGCTTCGCGCCTTCCCCCCGCTCTCGCATTGCTGCGCAATGCGGGCAGGGGGACGCAGCCCTCGCTGCGGGGCGGCCCTTGCTTGGCTGCCCGCGCTTGGCGGGCGCCAGTTTTATGCGGCGCGGGTGATGCGCAGCATCGGGGAAAACTGGGATCAAGCCAGGGGTGCGGCGCATTGGCGACAATGGCGGTTTTGCCGACCCGCCATCAACACCCCATGCAATTCGCCGACCGCCTGAACAACGTAGAAACCTCCGCCATCCGCGAGCTGTTCAAGCTGCTGGGCAAGCCCGGCATCATCAGCTTCGCGGGCGGCTTTCCCGACAGCGCCATGTTCGACGTGGACGGCATCCGCGAGGCGAGCCAGCGCGCGCTGGCCGAGGAGCCCGGCGGTGCGCTGCAGTACGGCGCCACCGAGGGCTACGAACCGCTGCGCGAGCAGCTCTCGGCCTTCATGGCCGCCAAGGGCGCGAAGGACGTGGCGCCCGGCCAGCTCATCGTCACCACGGGCAGCCAGCAGGCGCTGGACCTGCTGGGCAAGACCATGATCGGCCCCGGCGACAAGGTGATCGTCGAGGGGCCGACCTTCCTGGCCACCATCCAGTGCTTCCGCCTCTACGGCGCCGACTTGGTCAGCGCGCCCATCGACGGGCAGGGCGTGAAGACCGACGAGCTGGAGCGGCTCATCGCCGAGCACCGCCCCAAGCTCGTCTACCTGATCCCCACCTTCGGCAACCCCAGCGGCGCCATGCTGAGCCTGGAGCGGCGCAGGAAGGTGCTGGAGCTGGCCGTCAAGTACCAGACGCTGATCGTCGAGGACGACCCCTATGGCGACCTGTACTTCGGCGAGGCGCCGCCGCCCAGCCTGCTCGCGCTCTCGCCCCAGGTGCCGGGCAGCCGCGAGCTGCTGGCGCACTGCGGGTCCTTGAGCAAGGTGCTCTCGCCCGGCCTGCGCGTGGGCTGGCTCGCCGCGCCGCCCGAGCTGCTGGCCAAGGCCACGATGTGCAAGCAGTTTTCCGACGCGCACACCAGCACCTTCGCCCAGGCCACGGCCGCGCAGTACCTCCAGGCCGGCCGCATGCCGGGCACCCTGGCCCACGTGCGCGCCGTGTACGCCGAGCGCGCCCAGGCCATGGGCGACGCGCTGCGCCGGGAGCTGGGCGCGGCCGTGGAGTTCGTGCAGCCGCAGGGGGGCCTGTTCGTGTGGGCGCGCCTCACGGGCGCGAACGGCGCGGTGGCGGACGGCGACGTGCTCGCCAAGCGCGCCATCGACAAGGGCGTGGCCTTCGTGCCGGGCGCGCCGTTCTTCTGCGCCAACCCCGACCGCGCCACGCTGCGCCTGTCCTTCGCCACCGCCGGCGTGGACAAGATCCGCGAGGGCGTGGCGCGCCTGGGGCAGGCGGTGGCTTGACATGAAGGACCGACTGGAGGCGCTGGAGGTCAAGGCGGCCTACGCCGAAGACCTGCTCGACCAGCTCAACCTGACCATCTACCGCCAGCAGCAACAGATCGACCAACTGCTGCGCGAGGTGGCGCAACTGCGCCAGCAGGTGCCCGAGGGCGGTGGCGCGGCCGTGCGCAGCCTGCGCGACGAGTTGCCGCCGCATTACTGAGGTTTTGAGCAAAATTGGCCTCCAGCGCCCGCCCAGCAAGCGCTACAAGCTCTTTTTTCGATAGTGAAAGGTTCGCCATGCAATACCGCTTTCTCGGCAAGAGCCAGCTCCAGGTCTCCGCCCTGTGCCTGGGCACCATGATGTTCGGCGACCAGACGGACGAGGCCGAGGCCGCGTCCATCGTCGCCCATGCGCGCGAGCACGGCGTGAACTACATGGACACGGCCGACGTGTACACCAAGGGCGCGTCCGAGGCCATGCTGGGCAAGCTGCTCAAGGGCCAGCGCCACGACTGGGTGCTGGCGACCAAGCTGGGCAACAAGATGTCCGACTGCGTGAACGAGAGCCGCTACTCGCGCGCCTGGATGCTGCGCGAGGTGGAGGCCAGCCTCGCGCGCCTGCAGACCGACCACGTGGACATCGTCTACCTGCACCGCGACTACGAGGACATGGACCTGGAGGAGCCGCTGTACGCCATCGAGGCGCTGCTGCGCGCGGGCAAGATCCGCTACTGGGGCGTGTCCAACTTCCGCGCCTGGCGCATCGCCGAACTGGTGCACGGCGCGCGCCGCATCGGCATGCCCGGCCCCACGGTGTGCCAGCCGTACTACAACCTGCTCAACCGCATGCCCGAGGTCGAGATACTGCCCGCCTGCCGGCATTACGGCCTGGGCGTGACGCCCTACAGCCCCGTGGCGCGCGGCGTGCTCACCGGCAAGTACCTGCCGGGCCAGGCGCCCGAGGCCGGCTCGCGGGCCGGGCGCGGCGACCGGCGCATGGGCCAGACCGAGTTCCGCCAGGAGTCGCTGCAGGTCGCGCAGACGCTCATGCAGCATGCCCAGGCGCGCGGCGTGACGCTGGCGCAGTTCGCCACCGCCTGGGTGCTGGCGCACCGCAGCGTGAGCAGCGTGATCGCCGGCCCGCGCACGCTGGCGCAGTGGCAGGACTACCTGCCCGCGCTGGATTACACGGTCACGCCCGAGGACGAGGCGCTCGTCGACGGGCTGGTCGCGCCCGGCCATCCGTCCACGCCGGGCTATACCGACCCGGCCTACCCGCTGCAGGCGCGCAGGGTGTAGGCATGTATCCCTGGATCTTTTCGCTGCACCTGCTGGCCGCCACGGTCTGGACCGGCGGCCACCTGGTGCTGGCATTGACGGTGCTGCCGCGCGCGCTGCGCCGGCGCAACCCCCAGGTGTTGCTCGACTTCGAGCAGGGCTACGAAAAGCTGGGCATGCCGGCGCTGGCCATCCAGGTGGCGTCGGGCCTGTGGATGGCGCTGCAGCTCGTGCCCGACTGGGGGCAATGGTTCAGCCCCGGTACGGCGCTCGAACGCGCCGTATCCGTCAAGCTGGCGCTGCTGGCCGGCACGGCGCTGGTGGCCGCGCATGCGCGCCTGCGCGTCATCCCCCGGCTCAATGCCCGGACGCTGCCGCTCATGGCCTGGCACGTGGCGGCGGTCACGCTGCTGTCGGTGGGCTTCGTGCTCACGGGCATCAGCTTCCGCTACGGCGGGCTGTGATGGAGATCGCCGGCTGCACCGCGGAGCGCCTGCGGCTGCTGCTGGAACGCGAGATGCCGTTCGGCAAGCACCGCGGCACGGTGATCGCGGACCTGCCCGCCAACTACCTGCACTGGTTCGCGCGCGAGGGCTTTCCGCGCGGCGAGATCGGGCAGCTGCTGGCGCTGATGTACGAAATCGACCACAACGGCCTGCGCGAGCTGCTCGCGCCGCTCAGGGGCGCTCAGCCGAAATAGCCGCGGAACAGGTTGCGCGCGATGCCTTGGGCGGCCTGCTGCAGCTCGCGCGCCACCTCGGGCTCGAACAGGGCGTCGGTCTGCTGCCCCCACAGGCGCAGCCAGATCGCGAAATGCCCGGGCTCCACGCCCTGCACGGCCATGTGCTTGCCGAACACGTCGCCCTTGAAGCTGCGCGCGCCCAGCGCCACCGTGCTCCAGAAGTCCACCATGCGCGCCAGGTGCGCGTCCCAGTGCGCGCCTATGGCGCGGTCGAACAGGGGGCCGAGCTGCGCGTCGGCGCGCACGTCGGCATAAAAGCCGTGCACCAGCGCGGCGATGCTCTCCGAATCCAGCGGGCGCTTGGCGGTGGTGGCGGTGTCCATGCTCAGCTGCAGCCGCAGCCCGAGGAGCCGCAGCCGCCTTGCGCCGCGGCCTCGAACTGCGGGAACAGCACGTTGTTTTCCAGGTGGATGTGGTTGACCAGGTCGTCGCTGAACTGGGCCAGGCCGGCATACAGCGCGCGCCAGGTGTTGCAGGCCTCGCGGGGCGGCGTGATGTCGTCGGTCAGGCGGGCGATCTGCTCCAGCGCCTCGCCATGGTCGGTGTGCTCGTGGCGCATCATGGCGATGGGCTGGCTCACGAAACTGTTGCCGCCGGCGCGCAGCATGGGGAACAGCACGGCCTCTTCCTTGTGCATGTGCGCCGCCAGCTCCTGTTCCATGGCTTCGAGCGCGTCGGCCAGGCCATGCGGGGTGTTCGGGTTGCCGCGGTGCACGGCCTCCACGCGGCGCGCCATGCGCACCAGCTCGGGCAGCTGGGCGCGGTGCACGTCGTGGTAACGTGCGACGATGTGATCGACCAGCTCGGACGGCGTTCCCGCGTCGGGCAGGGTACTGGGGCGCTGCAGCGCCGACAGCTCGTCCACCACGGCCTGCAGGTCCAGGCCCTTCTCGCCGGCGGCCTGGCGCAGGCTCACCTGGCCGCCGCAGCAGAAGTCGAGCTTGAGGCGCCGGAACACGGCCGTGGCGCCGGGCAGCTGCACGGCGATCTGGCCTATGGCCTGGCCGGGGTCGATGGGGGAGGTTGCGGCGGCGACAATGGCGTTCATGGTGGCACTCGTCCTAAAGATTCATTTGATTTGCATATTTTATTCTTTAAAATTCATCGTGTGTGAACCTTTTGGGCCGTTTGCGGCAACACCATGCGACTGACCCAGTGGACCGATTACGCGCTGCGCGTGCTGATGTACTGCGCGGCCTGCCAGGAGCGCGAGCAGCCCGTGACCATCAGCGAGGTGGCCGAGGCGCATGGCATTTCGCGCAGCCATCTCACGAAGATCGTGCAGCAGCTGGCCGCCCAGGGCCTGCTGGACACCACGCGCGGGCGCGGCGGCGGCATGCGGCTGATGAAGCCCGCGCACGAGATCAACCTGGGCGCGATCGTGCGCATGACCGAGACCGACTTCGACATGGTCGAGTGCTTCAACGCCGAGCTCAACCAATGCCGCATGAGCAACCATTGCCGGCTGCAGGCCGTGCTGACGGAGGCCACGCGCGCCTACCTGGCCGTGCTCGACGGGCTGAGCGTGGCCGACTTGGTGGCGCCGCTGCCGGCGGGCAACCCGGGCGCCAGGGCCGCCGCCCAGGCCATGCGCTGGGTGCCGGGCCTGCCGCAGGCCTTGCGTGGTTTTTGAAGAAAAATGGCTGTGGCGCCCGTGTATGAAGCGCTGAAAGCTATGCTTTAAGTAGCAATCTCCAGCCACTGCCGTGCCGCTGCCATCACGCACCGCGTGAGCCGCTCCAGTGCCTGCTGCGCGCTGCGCGGGTGGGCCCAGTACAGGGGCACGTCCAGCGCGCTGCCCGGCAGCAGGGCGACCAGGGCGCCTTCGGCCAGCTGCCGGCGGATGAGCGCCGTGGGGTGCATGCCCCAGCCCATGCCCACCTCGCAGGCGCGCACGTAGCCGTGGTTGGACGGCATGAAGTGCCGCGGCGCGTGCGTGCGCGAGGCCAGGCCGCCGGCCTGCATCCAGCGGTCCTGCAGCCGGTCCTTGCGGTCGTAGATCATCACCGGCGCGCCCGCCAGCGCGGCCGCCGTCACGCCGCCCGCGAAGTGGCGCGCGACGAAGGCGGGGCTGGCCGCCGCCACGTAGCGCATGGTGCCCAGCGGCCAGGTGTTGCAGCCCGCTATCGCCGTGCCCGTGGCGGTCACGGCGGCGATCACCTCGCCCTCGCGCAGGCGCTGGGCCGTGTGTTCCTGGTCGTCGATGCGCAGGTCCAGCAGTTCGTTGCCGCCGGCGGTGAAGGCGGCCATGGCGTCCATGAACCAGGTGGACAGCGAATCGGCGTTCACCGCCAGCTTGAGCGTGGGGGTGGGCATATCGGGCAGCAGCTCGGGGTTGCTGCGGCGCAGCTCGCCTTCCAGCAGCGCCACCTGCTCCACGTGCAGGCACAGCCGCCGCCCCGCGTCGGTGCCCGTGCAGGGCGTGCCGCGCTGCACCAGCACCTGGCCCAGGCGCTCCTCCAGCTGCTTGATGCGCTGCGATACGGCCGAGGGCGTGACATGCAGGCGCCGCGCCGCGCGCTCGAAACTGCCTTCGCGCAGGACGGCGGCCAGGGCTTCGAGTCCGGGATAGTCGAACATGCAGTTTTGCTAAATATGGCTTAGGAATTTGAAGTTTACGTAAACCACGTGCATCCCTACGATCGGACGCATGTGGAACCATGCTGCCGCCGCTTCTTCCTGGCTCGCGGGCTTTACCGTGTGCCTGTCGCTGATCGCCTCCATCGGAGCGCAGAACCTCTACGTGCTGCGCCAGGCGGTGCGGGGCGAGCATGTGCGCGCCTGCATCGCCTGGTGCGTGGCCAGCGATGTGCTGCTCGTGGGCCTGGGCGTGGCGGGCATGGCGCGGCTGCTGGGCGCTTCGCCCACGCTGGCGCAATGGCTGCAGTGGGGCGGCGCGCTGTTCCTGCTGGCCTATGGGCTGCTGGCCTGGCGCCGGGCGTTTTTCGCGCGGGGCGCGGGGCCGGGCGCGGCGGGCGGCCAGCGCGTGGCGCGCGGCCTGCTGGGCGTGGTGGGAGGCCTGGCCGCCATCACCTGGCTCAACCCCCATGTGTACCTGGACACCGTGGTGCTGATCGGCTCCATGGGCGCGCGCCAGCATGGCTGGCTCAAGGCGGTGTTCGTGCTGGGCGCGGCCAGCGCCAGCCTGGCCTGGTTCGCCGCGCTGGCGCTGGCGGGGCGGCGGCTGCAGGGCCTGTTTGCCCATGCGCGCGCCTGGCGCGTGCTCGACGCCCTGACCGGAGCCATGATGCTCGTGCTGGCCTGGTGGGTCTGGCAGGGCGCCTGACCCCGGTTGTCCCGGCGTTGCGAGCGGACGCCATTGTCGGATTTATTTACCTGTTCAAAGCCGGGGCAAGGTGCTACAACGGCCCGGTACGGTAATGGATGCCGAGCAACTTTGCGGCACTGCCCGCGTCACCGGGGTGCCGCCACAGGAGGCCCTTATGGATGCCATCAGCAACTACGCTGCACGCTATGTCCGCCTGCGCGAAGAGGAGATGTCGATCGACGAGTACCTCGCCTTGTGCCAGCGCGATCCCATGGCCTACGGCAGCGCCGCCGAGCGCATGCTTGCCGCCATCGGCGAGCCCGAGATGGTGGATACGAGGAACGACCCGCACCTGTCGCGCCTGTTCGCCAACAAGGTGATCCGCCGCTACCCCGCCTTCGCCGAGTTCTACGGCATGGAGGACGCGATCGAGCAGGTGGTGAGCTTCTTCCGCCATGCCGCCCAGGGGCTGGAGGAGCGCAAGCAGATCCTGTACCTGCTGGGCCCGGTGGGCGGGGGCAAGAGCTCGATCGCCGAGCGCCTCAAGCATCTGATGCAGAAGGTGCCGTTCTATGCGCTCAAGGGTTCGCCGGTGAACGAGTCGCCCCTGGGCCTGTTCGACGTGGCGGAGGACGGCCCGGTGCTGGAGGAGCAGTTCGGCATCCCGAGGCGCTGCCTGCAGCACGTGCTCTCGCCCTGGGCCGTCAAGCGCCTGGAGGAATACGGCGGCGACATACGGCAGTTCCGCGTCGTCAAGCGCTACCCCAGCATCCTCAAGCAGATCGCCGTCGCCAAGACCGAGCCGGGCGACGAGAACAACCAGGACATCTCCAGCCTGGTGGGCAAGGTGGACATCCGCAAGCTGGAGAACTTCGCCCAGGACGACACCGATGCCTACAGCTACTCGGGCGGCCTGTGCCTGGCCAACCAGGGGCTGCTGGAGTTCGTGGAGATGTTCAAGGCGCCCATCAAGGTGCTGCACCCGCTGCTCACGGCCACGCAGGAGGGCAACTACAAGGGCACGGAGGGCTTCGGCGCGATACCGTTCGACGGCCTGGTGCTGGCGCACAGCAACGAGAGCGAATGGAAGGCCTTCCGCAACAACCGCAACAACGAGGCGTTCCTGGACCGCATCTACATCGTCAAGGTGCCCTACTGCCTGCGGGTCTCCGAGGAGGTGAAGATCTACGAGAAGCTGATCCGCGAATCGTCGCTGGCCCGGGCCGTGTGCGCGCCCGGCACGCTGAAGATGATGGCCCAGTTCGCCGTGCTCACGCGGCTGAAGGAGCCGGAGAACTCCAGCATCTTCAGCAAGATGCAGGTCTACGACGGCGAGAGCCTCAAGGACACGGACCCGCGCGCCAAGAGCTACCAGGAGTACCGCGACTATGCCGGCGTGGACGAGGGCATGTCGGGCATCTCCACGCGCTTCGCCTTCAAGATCCTGTCCAAGGTCTTCAACTACGACAGCACCGAGGTGGCGGCCAACCCCGTGCACCTGATGTACGTGCTGGAGCAGCAGATCGAGCGCGAGCAGTTCCCGGCCGAGCTGGAGACCAAGTACACCGGCTACATCAAGGAATACCTGTCGCCGCGCTACGCCGAGTTCATCGGCAAGGAGATCCAGACCGCCTACCTGGAGAGCTACAGCGAGTACGGCCAGAACATCTTCGACCGCTACGTGACGTATGCCGACTACTGGATCCAGGACAGCGAGTACCGCGACACCGACACCGGCGAGGTGTTCGACAGGAACGCGCTCAACGCCGAGCTGGAGAAGATCGAGAAGCCCGCCAGCATCGCCAATCCCAAGGACTTCCGCAACGAGATCGTCAACTTCGTGCTGCGCGCGCGCGCCAACAACCAGGGCAAGAACCCGAGCTGGACGAGCTACGAGAAGCTGCGCCTGGTGATCGAGAAGAAGATGTTCTCCAACACCGAGGAGCTGCTGCCCGTCATCAGCTTCAACGCCAAGGCCAGTGCCGAGGATGCGCGCAAGCACGAGGACTTCGTCACCCGCATGGTGGCCAAGGGCTACACCTCCAAGCAGGTGCGCCTGCTGTGCGAGTGGTATCTGCGCGTGCGCAAGAGCAGCTGACAGGGGCCCGGCACCGACGCGCCGGGCCATGCATGGGGGGCACAGATGGCATTGCATATCATCGACCGCAGGCTCGCAGGCAAGAACAAGTCGGTGGGCAACCGCGAGCGCTTCATCCGCCGCTACAAGCAGCAGATTGCCGATGCGGTGCGCCGCGCCGTGGACAAGCGCGACATCCGCCACATCGAGCAGGCCGAGAACATCTCCATCCCCAGGAAGGACATCCGCGAGCCGGTGTTCCGCCACGGTCCCGGCGGCATACGCGACACCGTGCATCCGGGCAACAGCGACCATGTGCGCGGCGACCGCATCGCCCGGCCCCTGGGCGGCGCGGGCGGGGCGGGCTCGCAGGCCAGCGACAGCGGGGAGGGGGAGGACGACTTCACCTTCACCCTGTCCAAGGAAGAGTTCATGCAGCTCTTCTTCGAGGACCTGGCGCTGCCGCGCATGCTGCGCACGCACCTGGGCGACACGCCGCAGTACAAGACGCGCCGCGCCGGCTACAGCCACGACGGCACGCCGCACAACCTGGCGGTGCTGCGCACCATGCGCGGCGCTCTGGGCCGTCGCATCGCCCTGACCAAGGCGCCGCACCGCGAGCTGCAGGCGCTGCAGCAGGAGCTCGACGCGCTGCTGGCGCAGGACGACGGCACCAGCGAGGCCGTGGCCGAGCTGCAGCAGCGCATCTGCGCCCTGAAGGAGCGCATGGACAAGGTGGCCTTCCTCGACCCCATAGACCTGCGCTTTCGCAACCGCGCCAAGGTCCCCGTGCCCAGCAGCCAGGCCGTGATGTTCTGCGTGATGGACGTCTCCGGCTCCATGGACCAGGAGCGCAAGGACCTGGCCAAGCGCTTCTTCATCCTGCTGTACCTGTTCCTCACGCGGCACTACGAGAAGATCGACATCGTCTTCATACGCCACCACACCCAGGCCGCCGAGGTGGACGAGGACGCGTTCTTCCACTCCACCGAGAGCGGCGGCACCGTGGTCAGCAGCGCCCTGGTGCTGCTCGACCAGATCATGCGCGCGCGCTATCCTGCGGGTGACTGGAACATCTACGTGGCCCAGGCCAGCGATGGCGACAATTTCCACGACGATGGCGGCAACTGCCGCAGCCTGCTGGCCGACAGGATCCTGCCCCTGGTGCGCTACTTCGCCTACGTGCAGGTGGCGCAGGAGGAGCAGAACCTGTGGGATGAATACAGCCAGCTGCCGCCGCTGTTCCCGCACTTCGCCATGCGCAAGGTGTCCGGGCCGGGCGACATCTACCCCGTGTTCCGGGACCTGTTCAAGAAAGAGGGGGCCGCGGCATGAATCTCTCCCAGTACCCCGTGCTGCAGCGCCGCGCGGGCCACCATTCCTGGAAGCAGGCCGTCGCCGGGGAACGCCACCAGCGCGGCGTGCCCCGCGCCCCGCTGCCTGCGGCCAAGCGCCCCGAGCACCCCCTGCCGGACCCCAGCGACTGGACCTTCGAGCTCATCGAGCGCTACCACGCGGCCATCGCCGCCACGGCCGAGCGCTACGGCCTGGACACCTATCCCAACCAGCTGGAGGTGATATCGGCCGAGCAGATGATGGACGCCTACGCCAGCGTGGGCATGCCCGTGGGCTACCGCCACTGGAGCTACGGCAAGGAGTTCCTGGCGACCGAGCGGCGCTACCGGCGCGGCCACATGGGGCTCGCGTACGAGATCGTCATCAACTCCAACCCCTGCATCAGCTACCTGATGGAGGAGAACACCACCGCCATGCAGGCGCTGGTGATCGCCCACGCGGCCTACGGGCACAACAGCTTCTTCAAGGGCAACTACCTGTTCGGCATGTGGACGGATGCGGGCAGCATCATCGACTACCTGGTCTATGCCCGCGACTTCGTTGCCCAGTGCGAGGAACGCTACGGCCTCGATACCGTGGAGCAGTGGATCGACTCCTGCCACGCCCTGTCCAACCTGGGGGTGGACCGCTACCACCGCCCGTCCAAGAAAAGCCTGGCGCGCGAGCGCGCCGAGCGCGAGCGGCGCGAGGCCTACGCCCAGCAGCAGGTCAACGTGCTGTGGCGCACCCTGCCGGCGCGCCCGGGCAAGGACAGCGCGGCGCAGGAGAGCGAGCGCTTTCCGAAGGAGCCGGAGGAGAACATCCTCTACTTCATCGAAAAGAACGCCCCCCTGCTGGAGCCCTGGCAGCGCGAGATCGTGCGCATCGTGCGCAAGATCGCCCAGTACTTCTACCCGCAGCGCCAGACCCAGGTGATGAACGAGGGCTGGGCCACCTTCTGGCACTACACGCTGCTCAACACCCTGTACGACGAGGGCTGGCTCACCGACGGCGTGATGATCGAATGGCTCTCGTCGCACACCAACGTGATCTACCAGCCGCCCGCCGGGCACCGCGCCTACGGCGGCATCAACCCCTATGCGCTGGGCTTTTCCATGTACCGCGACATCCGGCGCATCTGCCAGGACCCCACCGAGGAAGACCGGCGCTGGTTCCCCGACATGGCCGGCACGCCCTGGCTGCCGGCGCTGCACCACGCCATGCAGAACTTCAAGGACGAGAGCTTCGTAGGCCAGTTCCTGAGCCCGAAGCTGATGCGCGACATGCGCCTGTTCGCCATCCACGACGACGCCAGCGAGCGCGAACTGCTGGTCAGCGCCATCCACGACGAGGACGGCTACCGCCAGCTGCGCCAGACCCTGTCGCAGCAGTACGACCTGGGGGTGCGCGAGCCCAACATCCAGGTCTGGAACGTGAACCTGCGCGGCGACCGCTGCCTGACCCTGCGCCACACCCAGTACCAGGGCCGGCCGCTGGCCGACGACGCGGTCGAGGTGCTCAAGCACGTGGCGCGCCTGTGGGGCTTCGGCGTGCAGCTGGAGACCGTCGGCGGCGACGGCGAAATGCCGGTGCTGCTGCACAGCGTGGCGCCGCCGCCGGCCTGAAGCGCGTTTTTACCGAAATTGGCCTCCAGCGACCGTCCCGCAAGCGCCGGCAGCTACTGAAACGGTAGTAAAAACAAAAAAGCGCTGCCCGTGGGCAGCGCTTCTTGTCGGACGAAGGGGCTTCGCGGGGTCAGAACGCCGGCACCACGGCGCCCTTGTACTTGTCCTGGATGAACTTCTTCACCTCGGGCTGGTGCAGGGCCTTCATCAGCTTGGCGATGCTGGGGTCGTTCGCGCGGTCGGCGCGGGCGGCCACGATGTTGGTGTAGGGCGAGTCCGCGCCTTCGATGAACAACGCGTCCTTGGTCGGGTTC
The DNA here is from genome assembly GCF_054512775.1 of Alicycliphilus sp. T452. Classification (NCBI taxonomy): domain Bacteria; kingdom Pseudomonadati; phylum Pseudomonadota; class Betaproteobacteria; order Burkholderiales; family Comamonadaceae; genus Alicycliphilus; species Alicycliphilus sp. T452. The sequence continues at coordinate 127,485 of NZ_JBTNEH010000009.1, read as the reverse complement.
AGCTTCGCCTCGATGGCGTAGTTGGTGTTGATCAGGGCCAGGTCCACGTCGGCCAGCGCGCGCGGCAGCAGCGGGGCCTCCAGCTCCTTGAACTTGAGCTTCCTGGGGTTCTTCACCACGTCCAGCGGGGTGGGCGTCAGGCTCTTGGGGTCCTTCAGCTCGATCAGGCCCTGCTTGGCCAGCAGGATCAGGGCGCGGCCGCCGTTGGACGGGTCGTTGGGGATGGCCACGGTGGCGCCGTCCTTGAGGTCCTTCACGTTCTTGATCTTGCTGGAGTAGGCGCCGAAGGGCTCCACGTGCACCTTGCCGTCGGGCACGGTCACCAGGCTGGTCTTGCGGTCCTTGTTGAAGCTGTCCAGGTAGGGCTGGTGCTGGAAGAAGTTGGCGTCCAGCTGCTTGTCCTCCACGGCCATGTTGGGCTGCACGTAGTCGCTGAATTCCTTGACCTGCAGGTCCACGCCCTCGGCCTTGAGCCGGGGCTTGACGAAGTTCAGGATCTCGGCGTGCGGCACGGCCGTGGCGGCCACCTTGAGCACGTCGGCGGCCTGCGCGGAAAAGGCCAGGGCGGCGATCGCCAGGGCGGAGAGGGTTTGCTTGAGCATCGGATGCAACCTTGGGTGGGTCAACAGAAAGCGCCCAGGACCGGGTCGGTGTGGGCGCGGCGTGAGGCGTAGTTTACGGGCTTGTACCTGGGGCTACGACGTAATTAAATTCATATCGATATAACGATGGGGTTTCTTATTGCACAGGTAATGCGATGCGCACCAGGTACAGGCCGTCGCGCACGCCGGCGTGGAAGTCGCAGTCCACGTCGTGCAGCAGGCGCAGGCGGTCGCGCACGTTGGCCTGGGCGATGCCGTGGCCGCGCGCGCGGGGCCCGGCGCCCGCGTTTTCGGACGGCAGGGTGTTGGTGATGGTCAGCACCACGCGGCTGCCGCGGCGCTCGGCCGTGATGCGCAGCTTGCCTCCCCGCGCGCTGGGTTCCACGCCATGCTTGACGGCGTTCTCCACCAGCGGCTGCAGCAGCAGCGGCGGCAGGCGCGCGGCGTTGGCGCGCGGGTCGAGCTGCCATTGCACGCGCAGGCGCTCGCCGAAGCGCACCTGTTCGATGTCGAGGTAGCGCCGCGCCAGGGCGATCTCGTCCTCCAGTGTGGCCGACTCGCCCTGCTCCACGAGGGCGTGGCGGAACAGGTCGCCCAGGTCCTCCAGCAGCGCCTCGGCCTTGGCGGGCTCGTCGCGCACCAGGGCGATGGCGCTGTTGAGCGTGTTGAACAGGAAGTGCGGGCGTATGCGCGACTGCAGCTCGGCCAGGCGCGCCGTGGTGGCCGCGGGGGCGCGGGCGCGCGCGCGCAGCCGCAGGGCGGTGACCAGCAGCGCCGACAGCAGCGCCCCGCTGGCGGCGCAGGCCAGCCAGGGCGGGTTGTCCGTGGCGCTGGCGGCCAGCACCAGCATGGCGCAGGCGTACAGGCCGGCCAGCATGCCCAACAGCACGCCGGCCGCGTATTGCAGGGGTTCGCGCAGGCGCTGCAGCGCTTTTTTCAGGCTGCAGGCCGTGACCAGCCAGGCGAGAGTGGCCGGCAGGGCGCCGCCCGTGAGCAGGGCCAGCCGCGCCAGCCATTCGCCGGGGCCGGCGGTGCCGAACATGGCGCCCACGCCCAGCACCGCTTCCACGAACAGCACGGCACGCAGCACCACGCCGACCTGGCAGGCGTCGAACACCAGCGCGCGGCCCGCCACGGTGCCGCGCGGCGCGGCTTCGGGCAGGGGGGCGGGGTGGGTCGATAAAATTTGCGTTTCCTGCATCGCGGCATCCGGGCGTTCCGGCTGTCGTAACCCCCCGGATTATTGCCCCCATGCCCCATACCCCCGCATCGCAACCTTCCAACGACCAGCTCGCCACCAAGGCACAGGCCTGGTCGGCGCTGTTCTCCGAGCCCATGAGCGACCTGGTCAAGCGCTACACGTCGAGCGTGTTCTTCGACAAGCGCCTGTGGCAGGCCGACATCGCGGGCAGCCTGGCCCATGCCGAGATGCTGGCCGCGCAAGGCATCATCAGCGCGCAGGACCATGCCGACATCGAGCGCGGCATGGCCCAGATCACGCAGGAGATCGAGGCCGGCCAGTTCGACTGGAAGCTCGACCTGGAGGACGTGCACCTGAACATCGAGGCGCGCCTCACGCAGTTCGTGGGCGACGCCGGCAAGCGCCTGCACACCGGCCGCAGCCGCAACGACCAGGTGGCCACCGACGTGCGCCTGTGGCTGCGCGGCGAGATCGACCTGATCGACGGCCTGCTCAAGGAACTGCAGCTTTCGCTGGTGGAGGTGGCCGAGCGCAACGTCGAGGTCATCCTGCCCGGCTTCACCCACCTGCAGGTGGCGCAGCCCGTGAGCTTCGCCCACCACCTGCTGGCCTACGTGGAGATGTTCGCGCGCGACGCCGAGCGCATGCGCGACGCGCGCCGCCGCGTGAACGTGCTGCCGCTGGGCAGCGCGGCGCTGGCCGGCACCACCTACCCGCTGGACCGCGAGCGCGTGGCGCGCACGCTGGGCATGGAAGGCGTGTGCCAGAACAGCCTGGACGGCGTGAGCGACCGCGACTTCGCCATCGAGTTCACGGCCGCCGCCAGCCTGTGCATGGTGCACGTGAGCCGCCTGTCCGAGGAGCTCATCATCTGGATGAGCCAGAACTTCGGCTTCATCCGCATCGCCGACCGTTTCACCACCGGCTCGTCGATCATGCCGCAGAAGAAGAACCCCGACGTGCCCGAGCTCGCGCGCGGCAAGACCGGCCGCGTGGTGGGCCACCTCATGGGCCTGATCACCTTGATGAAGGGCCAGCCCCTGGCCTACAACAAGGACAACCAGGAGGACAAGGAGCCGCTGTTCGACACCGTGGACACCCTGAAGGACACGCTGCGCATCTTCGCCGAGATGATCGGCGGCCAGGTCAACCCCGCCACGGGCGCGAAGGAGGGCGGCATCGCCGTCAACGCCGAGGCCATGCGCGCCGCCGCGCAGAAGGGCTACGCCACGGCCACCGACCTGGCCGACTACCTCGTCAAGAAGGGCCTGCCGTTCCGCGACGCGCACGAGACCGTGGCCCACGCCGTGAAGGCCGCCACCACGCACGGCGTGGACCTGTCGGAGCTGCCGCTGGCCGTGCTGCAGGGCTTCCACCCCGCGATCGGGAAAGACGTGTTCGACGCCCTGAGCCTGGAGGGCTCGCTGAACGCGCGCAACACCCTGGGCGGCACGGCGCCCGCGCAGGTGCGCGCGCAGCTGGCGCGCCACCGGGCGCGGCTGGCCGCCTGAATCCATCCCGAATGAGGAAGCGATCATGACCCTGTCCCGCCGCCACCTGCTGGCCAGCGCCCTCGCCGCTGGCGCATTGCCGCTGCTGCCCGCCCGGGCCGATGCGCCCAAGACCCTGCGCGTGCTGGTTGGCTTCCCGCCGGGCGGCGGCTCGGACGCCATCGCGCGGCTGCTGGCAGACAAGCTCAAGGACGCGCTGGGCGTGCCCGTGGTGGTGGAGAACCGCCCCGGCGCGGGCGGGCAGATCGCCGCGCAGGCGCTCAAGGGCGCGCCGGCCGACGGCAGCACCGTGTTCCTCACGCACGACCACACCATCTCCATCCTGCCCCAGGTGGTGAAGAACCCCGGCTTCGACCCCGCGCGCGACTTCGCGGCCGCGGGCGGCTTCGCCACCTTCGTCAACTGCCTGGCCGTCTCGCCCGGCACGCCGGCCGCGAGCTTCGCGGAGTACGTGGACTGGGTCAGGCGCCAGCAGGGCGGCAAGAGCGCCGTGGGCATTCCCGCGCCGGCCTCCACGCCCGAGTTCCTGGTCCGGCTGCTGGGCCAGCGCTACCAGTTGGACCTGGTGGCTGCGCCGTACCGCGGCAGCGCGCCCATGATCGGCGACATGCTGGGCAACCAGATCGCGGCCGGCATCGGCTCGGTGCAGGACTTCATCGAGAACCACCGCGCCGGCAAGCTGCGCGTGCTGGCCGTGCTGGGCGGCAGGCGCCAGGCGGCGCTGCCCCAGGTCCCCACCTTCGCCGAGCTAGGCCTGCCCGGCTTCGAGGACACGCCGTACTACGGCTTCTACGTCCCGGCGGGCACGCCCGAGGCCGTGCTCGCGCGCTTTGCCGAGGCGCTGTCCCGCGTCGTGGCGCAGCCCCAGGTGCGCGAGCAGCTCGCCGCCATGGGCCTCACGGTGGGCTTCATGACGCCCGCGCAGCTGGCCGCGCGCGAGCGGGCCTATACGGCGGTGTGGCAGCGCATCATCCAGGACAGCGGCTTCAAGCCGCAGTGATGCGGCCACCCACTATTTTTCCGTGAGACGCATGACGAGCACGCATTCCATGCGCAGGGCCGCCGCCGCCCTGCTTTTCCTGGCCGCAGGAGTGGCGCAGGCCTTCGTGGTGACCAGCCTGTCGCCCCAGGGCGAGGTGGCGCGCGTGCGCCAGGTGGTGGCCAAGTTCGACGCCCCGGCCGTGCGCCTGGGCGACCCGCAGGCGTCGGCGCCGTTCACGGTGGCCTGCAGCGATGCCGACGCCGCCATGGGCCAGGCCCGCTGGACCGGCGAGCGCGAGTGGGTGTACGAGTTCGCGCAGGACCTGCCGCCCGGCGTGCGCTGCACGGTCAGCGTGAAACCTGGATTCAAATCGGCCTCTGGCGCCCAGCTGGCGGGTGGTGGCAGCTATCAATTCAATACCGGCGGCCCGTTCGTGCAGAGCGTGCGGCCCGGCACCTGGCAGGAGATCGACGAGGAGCAGTTCTTCGTGCTGCAGCTCAACGGCCCGGCCACGCAGGCCAGCCTGCTCGAACACATGTGGTGCGTGGCCGACGGCGTGGGCGAGCGCGTGCCCGTGCGCCTGGTCGAAGGCGCGCCGCGCGCCGCGCTGCTGCAGTCCCTGCACCTGGACAAGGCGGCGGCCAGGGAGCCGCTGCGCTACGCCACGCTGGCCTGCGGGCGCCGGCTGAGCGCGGGCAGCCAGATGCAGCTGGTGTACGGCCGGGGCGTGGCCACGCCCAGCGGCGTGGCCAACGCGGCGGAGCGGCGCTTCGCCTACAAGGTGCGCCAGCCCTTCAGCGCCGAGTTCGGCTGCGAGCGCGAGAACGCCCGCTCGGACTGCCTGCCCGTGCGGCCCATGCACCTGGCCTTCAACGCGCCCGTGGCGCGCAAGCTGGCGCAGGGCATACGCCTGAAGGGGGGCGGCCAGACGCTCGCGCCGGAGATCGACGGGTCGCAGGAGGGCGATGCGCTGGTCAACGGCGTGCGCTTTGCCGCGCCGCTCGCGGCGCAGACGCAGTTCACGCTGGAGCTGCCCTCGGGCTTCAAGGACGCATCGGGCCGCCCCCTGGCCAACGCGCAGAGCTTCCCGCTCAAGGTGGCGACCGGCGCCATGCCGCCGCTGGCCAAGTTCGCCGCGGCGCCGTTCGGCGTGGTGGAACGCTTCGCCGAAGGGTCCGACGGCCCGGCGCTGCTGCCCGTCACGCTGCGCAGGGTGGAGGCCGGCCTGGACGTGCAGGGCCTGCAGCCCGGCGCCGGCGCGCAGGGCGGCAAGGTGAGCACGCTGCGGCCCGACAGCGACGCCGACATCATCGCCTGGCTGCGCAAGGTGCAGCGCTACGACGAAGCCACCGTGGACCGCGCCCAGGCCCGCCGCGACGCGCGCGGCCCGCTGCCCGCGGCGCTCGACGAGCGGGACGGCGACCGGGTGCAGACACGCATGCTCTCGCTGCTCCAGGGGCAGGCCGGCGTGAAGAAGCTCGACCTGCCCCGGCCCGCCAAGGACGACCCGCGCCCCTTCGAGGTCGTGGGCATCCCGCTGCCGCCCGGGTTCTCGGTGGTGGAGATCGCCTCGCCCCTGCTCGGCCGGTCGCTGCTGGACGAGCGCCACGGCGCGTCGCGCACCATGTACGTGCGCACGAGCGCCCTGGTCACCAACCTGGGCGTGCATTTCAAGCTCGGGCGCGAGAACGCCGTGGCCTGGGTGACCACGCTGGACAAGGGCCGGCCCGTGGCCGGCGCGCAGGTGCGCGTGTCCGCCTGCGACGGAAGGCCACTGGCCACGGCCACCACGGGCGACGATGGCGTGGCCCGGTTCGAGGGCCTGTCCAGCGAGCCGCCGGCCTGCGGCGGCGGGGACGAATGGCGCAACGCCTACTTCGTGAGCGCGCGCGCGCAGGACGAACTGGCATTCACCTGGAGCGACTGGCAGCGCGGCATAGAGCCCTGGCGCTTCAACGTGCCCACCAGCAGCGCGCCGCGCCCCGACGAGGTGGCCCACACCATCTTCGACCGCACGCTGCTGCGCGCGGGCGAGACCCTGTCCATGAAGCACCTGCTGCGCACGCAGACCGGCCGAGGCCTGGGGCTGCCCGATGCGCGCCCCGCCGAGCTGGCCATCACCCACGTGGGCAGCGGCCAGCAGTTCACGCAGCCTTTGAAATGGCGCAAGACGGCCACGGGAGGGCTTTCCGCCGAGAGCGAATTCGCCGTGCCGCCGGCCGCCAGGCTGGGCCTGTACCAGGTGGAGCTGCGCGGGGGCGAGGGCGGGGACGGCGCGCGCTCCTTCGAATCCGGCAGCTTCCGCGTGGAGGAATTCCGCCTGCCCGTGCTGGAGGGCCGCATCGCCCCCGTGGACGGCAAGCCCCTGGTGCGCGCGCGCAGCGTGCCCACCGACGTGCAGGTCAGCTACGTGTCGGGCGGCGGCGCGGCGCGCCTGCCGGTGCGCGTGTCGGCCATGGTGCGGGCCAAATCGCTGCAGTTCGCCGATTTCGACGCCTTCAGCTTCCAGCCCCCGCGCAAGCGCGATGCCCACAGCGGCGGCGACGACGAGGAGGAGTCCGCGGGCCAGGACACGCGCGTGATCGCCGACAAGCTGCCGCTCACGCTCGACAAGGACGGCGCGGGCCGCATCGCCATCGACGACGTGCCCCAGGCACCCAGGGCACAGGAGCTGGTGCTGGAGGCCAGTTACTCCGACCCCAACGGCGAGGTGCAGACCCTGCGCGGCACGCACACGCTGTGGCCCGCGGCCGTGGTGGCGGGCGTCAAGGCCGAGGGCTGGGTCTCCAGCGGCTCCCGCGTGCGCCTGCAGGCGCTGGCCCTGTCGCTGGACGGCAAGCCGCAGGAGGGCGTGCCGCTGGCCGTGCAGGCCATCGCGCGCACCACCACCACGAGCCGAAAGCGCATGGTGGGCGGCTTCTACAGCTACGACAACAAGACCGAGACGAAGGACCTGGGCACCGTCTGCACCGGCAAGAGCGACGGCCGCGGCCTGCTGCTGTGCGACGCCAGGCTCGACGAGCCCGGCGAGGTGGAGCTGGTCGTGAGCGCGCGCGACAAGGACGGCAACGAGGCGCAGGCCGCGTCCTCCGTCTGGGTCACGCGCCGCGGCGAACTCTGGTTCGGCGGCGAGGACCACGACCGCATCGACCTGCTGCCCGAGAAGAAGAGCTACCAGCCCGGAGAGACCGCCAGGCTGCAGGTGCGCATGCCGTTCCGCCAGGCGACGGCCCTGGTCAGCGTGGAGCGCGAGGGCGTGATCAGCACGCGCGTGGTGCAGCTCAGCGGCCAGGACCCCACGGTGCAGATCAAGGTCGAGGAAGGCTGGGCGCCCAACGTGTACGTGAGCGTGCTGGCGCTGCGCGGGCGCCTGCGCGAGGTGCCCTGGTACAGCTTCTTCACCTGGGGCTTCAAGGCGCCGCGCGAATGGTGGAACGCCTTCTGGTACGAGGGCCGCGAGTACGTGGCGCCCACGGCCATGGTGGACCTGTCCAGGCCCGCCTACCGCCTGGGCCTGGCCGAGCTGCGCGTGGGCGACCAGGCGCACCGCATCGCGGTGCAGGTCAAGGCCGACAAGGACAGCTACCCCGTGCGCGGCAAGGCCCAGGTCACCATCCAGGCCACGCTGCCGGACGGCAAGCCCGCCGCGGGCGCCGAGGTGGCGCTGGCCGCCGTGGACCAGGCGCTGCTGGAGCTGATGCCCAACACCAGCTGGAATCTGCTCGACGCCATGCTGCAGCGCCGCGCCTGGAGCGTCGCCACGTCCACCGCGCAGATGGAGATCGTCGGCCGGCGCCACTACGGCAGGAAGGCCGTGCCCGCGGGCGGCGGCGGCGGGCGCGCGCCCACGCGCGAACTGCTCGACACGCTGCTGCTGTGGCAGCCCGCGGTCAGGCTCGACGCGCAGGGGCAGGCCAGGGTGACGGTGCCGCTCAACGACGCGCTCACCACTTTCAAGATCGTGGCCGTGGCCGACGCGGGCACGGGCCTGTTCGGCACCGGCAGCGCCAGCATCCGCGCCACGCAGGACCTGCAGATCATCAGCGGCCTGCCGCCGCTCGTGCGCGAGGGCGACCAGTTCCGCGCACAGGTCACGCTGCGCAACACCACGGCCCGGGCCATGAAGGTGGAGGTGGCGCCGCGCGCCACGCTGCTTGCGCTCGACAGGCAGACCGTGGACATCCCCGCGGGCCAGGCCCGCGAGCTGGCCTGGAACGTCACCGCGCCCGCGCAGCCCGGGCAGACGCGCGCGCAGGCCCTGCTGTGGGAGATAGAGGCGCGCGACACGCTCGGCGGCGCGCAGGGCGCGCGCGACGCGCTCAAGGCCAGCCAGCGGCTGGTTCCCGCGGTGCCGCTCACCGTGCAGCAGGCCATGCTGGTGCAGGTCGATGGCAGCTATCGCGTGGACGTGGCGCCGCCCGCGGGCGCGCTGCCCGGGCGCGGCGGCCTCAAGCTCGCGCTGCAGCCCGGGCTGGCCGACGGCCTGCCCGGCGTGCGCGACTGGTGGGCGCGCTACTCCTATGCCTGCCTGGAGCAGCAGGCCAGCAAGGCCATCGGCATGGGCGACGCCAGGCAGTGGCAGTCCGTCGTCGCGAGGCTGCCCACCTACCTGGATGCCGACGGCCTGGCGTACTACTTCCCGCCGCAGGCCGGCGGCGCCGACCGCGGCAGCGACACGCTCACCGCCTACCTGCTCGCGGCCGCGCACGAGGCGGCGCGCCTGTCGCCCGAATTCGCGCTGCCGCCCGGGACGCGCGAGCCGCTGGAGCGCGGCCTCGCCGCCTTCGTCGAAGGGCGCATAGAGCGCGACTTCTGGAGCCCGCGCAAGGACCTGGACCTGCGCAAGCTCGCCGCCATCGAGGCGCTGTCGCGCTACGGCAAGGCCCAGGCGCGCTGGCTCACCAGCCTGAACATCGCGCCAAGCCAGTGGCCCACGCACGCGGTGATCGACTGGCTCAACATCCTGCGGCGCATGCCCGACCTGCCCCAGCGCGCGCAGCGCCTGCAGGAGGCCACGCAGATCCTGCGCGCCCGCCTGTCCTACCAGGGCAGCAGGCTCGCCTTCAGCACCGAGCAGGACGACGCCTGGTGGTGGCTGATGAAGGGCGGCGACGTGAACGCCGCGCGCCTCATGCTGGCCGTGATGGACGACCCCGCCTGGCAGGGCGACATGGGCCGCCTGGCCAGCGGCTTCATCGCGCGCCAGCAGGGCGGCGCCTGGCGCACCACCACCGCCAACCTGTGGGGCGCGCTGGCGCTGGCGCAGTTCGGCGCCAGATACGAGGCCGCGCCCGTGGCCGGCACCACGCGCGCCGCCATGGGCGGCCGGCAGGCCAGCGTGGACTGGAGCAAGGTGGTGCGTGCCGGCACCGGCGACGACGGCGGCGCCATGCACCAGACGACCTGGTTCGGCGCGCCGGCGGCCCCCGGCGGCTGGAAGAACAACACCCTGTTCCTGCCCTGGGGCGCGGAGGGCGGCGGTGGGCAGCTCACGGTCACCCACCAGGGGCCGGGCAAGCCCTGGCTCACGCTGCAGTCCGTCGCCGCCGTGGCGCTGCAGGCGCCCATGAACGCCGGCTACGGCATCCGCCGCAGCGTCACGCCCATCGAGCAGGCCGACAAGAGCCTGCCCCCGGGCACCTACAGCCGCGGCGACGTGCTGCGCGTGACGCTGGAGGTCACGGGCGCGGCCGACATGGCCTGGGTGGCCATCACCGACCCGGTGCCCGCCGGCGCCACCATCCTGGGCGGTGGCCTGGGGCGCGACTCCGAGATCGCCACCCAGGGCGAGAAGCGCGAGGGCTGGGGCTGGCCCGCGTTCGAGGAACGCGGCTTCGAGTCCTTCCGCGGCTACTACGAATACCTGCCCAAGGGCACGGTGAAGATGCAGTACACGCTGCGCCTGAACAACGCGGGCGAGTTCCAGCTTCCGCCGAGCCGCGTGGAGGCGCTCTACGCGCCCGAGATGTTCGGCGAGGCGCCCAACGCGCGGGTGAAGGTGGTGCAGCCCTGACAATCGCTCGACTTCCATGCCAACATCCGAATCCATGAGCCTCGTCCAGCGCCTGCCCGCGGGCCCCCTCGACATCGTCGGAGACATCCACGGCGAGATTGCGGCCCTGGAGCAGCTGCTGGCGCACCTGGGCTATGACGGCGCGGGCAGGCACCCCGAGGGGCGCCGCCTGGTGTTCGTCGGCGACTTCTGCGACCGCGGCCCCGACAGCCCCGCGGTGCTGCGCCTGCTCATGCCCATGCTCGCCAGCGGGCAGGCCCTGGCGGTGCTGGGCAACCACGAGATCAACCTGCTGCGCGGGGACGCCAAGGACGGCTCGGGCTGGTACTTCGACAGCCGCCGCGCGTCCGACGAGCCTAAGTACGCCCCGTTCGCGTGCATGCCCATGGACGAGGCGCCGGCCATCCTGGCGCAGTTGGGCCGGCTGCCGATCGCGCTGGAGCGCGAGGACCTGCGCGTGGTGCATGCCGCCTGGTGCGAGCCGCAGATCGCCACGGCCCGCGGCCTGCCCGCCGGCATCGTACGCGGCGCCTACGACCACTACGAGGACGTGGCGGCCCGCCAGGCCCAGGCCAGCGACGTGGCCCGGCGCATGCAGGACGAGCGCCGGCGCTGGCCACACAGCCTGGAAGACCATGGCAGGCACCCGCCGTTCCTGCCCGCGCACAGCGAGCGCGAGCTGGGCAAATCCATGGTCAACCCGCTGAAGGTGCTGACCGCCGGGGTGGAGCGCGAATGCCGCACCCCGTTCTACGCGGGCGGCAAATGGCGCTTCGTGCAGCGCGTGGCCTGGTGGAACGAATACGCCGACGCCCAGGCCGTCGTCGTGGGCCATTACTGGCGCCGTCTGCTGGAGGGCGACGCGGCGGCCCATGGACCGCAGGCGGAAAACCTGTTCGGCCACACCCCGCCGCTGTCCTGGCACGGCCTGCACGGCAATGTGTTCTGCGTGGACTACTCGGTGGGCGCGCGCTGGGTGGCGCGCCGCAATGGCGAGGAGCCGGGGCGCCGCTTCAAGCTGGCGGCGCTGCGCTGGCCCGAGCGCACGCTGGTGTTCGACGACGGCGTGCAGGCGGCGACGGAGGGTTTTGGCACGCCCGCCGATGCGCAGGCTTAGCTCTCTCCGGAGGCTGCCGACCACGCACCCGGCGCAGGACATGCGGCACACGACTGGCTGCAGCGGCAGGCCGCTGCCGTGAACGCGGCACGGCACCCGAAGCGCATCAGCGGGCGGCGGTCGGGTCCGGCACCGACGCCACCGCGTCGCGCAGCACCTCCAGCTTGCGGCTGCCCGCGTCGGCTTGGCGCGCCATCAGCGCTACCTGCACGGACGGAGCGTCGCGCCCCAGCCGCAGGATGCGCACCGGCAGCGGCTGCGTCATGTGCGCGTCCGGCTGCTGCACGATCGACACGCCCAGGCCCGCGCTGACCATCGCCACCACGGCCTGCACCGACTGCAGGTCCATCGCCGGGCGCGCGCCCGGGACGTGCTTGCGCATCCAGCGCGCCGTCAGCCGGCCCGCGTTGGTCTCGGGGTCGAAGCGGATCCAGTCGTGCGTCCGGAACAGCGCCGGGATCCGCGATTCGCTGCTGTCCGGTGGTGCGAGCAGCACCAGCTCCTTGCGCAGCAGCGGGTACCACACGAGCCCGCGCGAGGCGCCGGTGGCCGGCTGCACGAGGATCGCGGCGTCTACCCGGCCGGCCTTGACCGACTCCAGCAGTTCCACGCTGCGCCCGCGCACCGGCCGCACCTGCAGCGCCGGGTGGTGGGCGCGCAGCCACGCGACCACCCCGGGCAGCAGCGCCGACTGCATGGTCTCGATGACGCCCAGGCGCATCAGCCCGTCGACCTGCGCGCCGTGCCGGCGGCGCAGCGCCTCGACCCGCTGCATGGGCTCGCGCATCACCTCGACGATCTCGCGCGCGAGCGGCGTCGGCCGCACGGTGAGTCCGGCGCGGTCGAACAGCGGCCGGCCGAAATGGGCCTCCAGCTGCTTCATCTGCATGCTCACCGCGCTGGGCGTCACGTTCATCAGGCGCGCGGCGCCCGCCAGGCTGCCGCTGCGCAGCACCGCTTCCAGGGTGTCGAAAAACGAGAACTTCATCAGTTTTCCTTCACTGCTAGTTGCCGAAATATAGCTTTTGTGAAGTGACCCGGGTCACTAGAATTTTTTTCGACGCGCACCAACCGGCCCGAAGCAAGCCTGCACGACGTCGCGATATACCAAGGAGACACCATGAAGCATCCCACCCGCAGAACGTTCAACACCGCCCTTGCGGGCGCGCTCGCTGGCGCGGCCGGCCTGCCGGCGCTCGCTGCTGACGATGCGGCGAACTATCCATCGCGCCCGATCACCATCGTGGTTGGCTTCGCGCCCGGCGGCCCGACCGACATCGTCGCGCGGGTGGTGGCGACCAAGCTGTCGCAGGCCTGGGGCCAGCCCGTGGTCGTCGACAACAAGCCGGGCGCGGGCTCCAACATCGGGACCGAGCAGGTGGTGCGCGCCGCGCCCGACGGCTACACGCTGCTGGTGGAGACGATCGCCAACGCGACCAACATGTCGGTCTACAAGAACCTCAAGTACGACACGAAGCGCGACCTGGTGCCGATCGTCCAGTTCATGGCCGCGCCCAGCGTGCTGGTGGTCAACCCCAAGCTGCCGGCGAAGAACCTCAAGGAGTTGATCGCGCTGGCGAAGGCGGAGCCGGGCAAGCTCAATTACGCGTCCACCGGCGTCGGCGGCTCGCCGCACCTGGCCGGCGAGATGCTGAAGATGCGCGCTGGCATCGACATCGTGCACATCCCGTACAAGGGCGCGGGCCCGGCACTCAACGACCTGCTGGCCGGGAACGTGTCGATGGGCTTCATGACGGCGCTGGGCCTGGTGCCATATCTGGAAAGCGGACGCCTTCGCGCGATCGCGATCGCCAGCCCGAAGCGCAGCCCGGAAATGCCGGACGTGCCGACGATGGAGGACGCCGGCCTGCCCAGATTCTGGGTACTGTCGTGGAACGGCCTGGCCGCGCCGGCGAAGACGCCCAAGGCGATCGTCGAGAAGCTGAACAGGGAAGTCAACCGCATCCTCGCGCTGCCCGACGTGAAGAAGCAACTGCAGTCGCTCGGTGGTGATCCGGTCGGCGGCACGCCGGAGGAGTTCGCTTCGTTCGTCAACTCGGAGATCCAGACCTGGAGCGCGGTGGTGCAGTCCGCCGGCTTCGCGCTGGAGTGAGCCGCCTATGCCGCCCATCGAACCGCACCGCTGCGCGCTGATCACGACCGGCGGCACGATCGTCTCGCGCATCGACCCGGCCACCGGCCTGGCGATGCCGGTGCTGTCAGGCGACGAGCTGCTGAGCACGCTGCGTGGCCACGGCGACCCGGGCGAGGTCGAGGTGCACGACTTCTGCCGCGTCGCGTCGCCGCACATCGGTCCCCGGGAGTGGGTGGGACTGTCGGCGCTCGCGCAGTCGCTTGCCGCGCGCGAGGACGTCGCCGGCATCGTCGTCACGCACGGCACCAGCACGCTGGAGGACACGGCGTGGTTCCTCGATCTCGTGCTGCGCACCGAAAAACCGGTCGTCGTGACCGGCGCGCAGCGCAACGCGTCGGCGCCGGACTTCGATGGCCCGCGCAACCTGCTCACGGCATTGAAGATTTGCCGCGCTCCGGCGGCGCGCGGACTGGGCGTGCTGGTCGCGCTCAACGAGCACGTCAACGCGGCGCGCGAGGCGACCAAGACCCACACCGTCGACGTGGAGACCTTCCAGTCGGGCGAGTGGGGCTACCTCGGCTCGGTGGTGAACGATAGGGTCACGTTCCATCGCGCGCCGGCTCGCCGGCTGCACATCCCGCTCGCGGCCTCCGCGCTGCCGCCGGTCGAGATCGTCTCGATGTATCCCGGTGCGAGCGGCGCGCTGATCACGGCCGCCGCCGATGCGGGCGCCCGCGGCATCGTCGTGCAGGCCGTCGCCTCCGGCCATGTCAACGAGGCGATGGCCGGTGCGATCGGCGCCGTGCTGGCGCGCGGCGTCGCCGTCGCCGTCTCCACGCGCATTCCCCGTGGCGGCACGCGCGCGGGCTACGGTTTCCCCGGCTCGTCGCAGCGGCTGGTCGAGGCCGGCGCCGTGCTTGCCGGCGACCTCTCGCCCTGGAAAGCGCGCATCGTGCTGATGCTGGCGCTGCAGCGCGGGCCGGTGCCCGCTCCCGAGCTGGCGAGGCTGTTCGATCAATGACCCCGGCGCGGCGACGCGCCTTTCCTTCAGGACTGCAACATGGATTTTGAACTGAGCGAAGAGCAACGGGCCTTTGCCGATTCGGTGGCGCGCTTCGCACGCGAGAAGCTGGCCGCGGGGGCACTGCGGCGCGCGCATTCGCACGAGTGGGATTACGAGGCCGGCCAGCTGATCGCGGAGCAGGGCCTGCTGGGCATCGCGTTTGCGCAAGCCGATGGCGGCCAGGGCGGCACGCTGATGCACGCGGTGCTGGCGATCGAGCAGGTGGCGCTGGCGTGCCCGCGCAGCGCGGACATCGTGCAGGTCGGCAACTTCGGCCCGATCCGCACCTTCGTCGAGTACGCGACGCCCGAGCAGAAGGCGCGTTTCCTGCCAGGCCTGCTGTCCGGCCAGAAGCTGATCTGCCTGGGCATGAGCGAGCCCGAGGCCGGTTCGGCCGTCACCGAGTTGAAGACCACGGCGCGCCAGGAAGGCGACGAGTACGTGATCAATGGCTCCAAGGTGTTCTCCTCGCACGGCCTGGAAGCCGACCTGTTCCTGATCTACGTGCGGTTCGGCCCCGGCGTGGGCGGCATCGGCTCGGTGCTGCTGGAGCGCGGCATGCCGGGCTTCTCGATCGGGCAGCCGACCCGCTTCATGAACGGCGAGCAGTGGGGGCAGCTGTATTTCGACAACGTGCGCGTCCCGGCGAGGAATCTGCTGCTGGGGGCCGGCGGCTTCAAGAAGCAGATCTCCGGCTTCAACGTCGAGCGTCTGGGCAACGCGTCGCGCGCGCTGGCCTGCGGGCGCTATTGCTTCAACCTGGCGCGCGAGCACGCGCTGCAGCGCAAGCAGTTCGGCCGCACGCTCGCCGAGTTCCAGGGCGTCCAGTGGAAGTTCGCCGAAATGGCGATGAAGCTGGAACAGGCGCAGCTGCTGCTGTACAAGGCGGCGATGGAAGGCGAGCACGGGCTGCCGTCGGCGCAGGGCACGGCGATGGCCAAGCTCGCGTGCAACCTCGCAGGCTGGGAAGTCTCCAATGAAGCCATGCAGGTCATGGGCGGCCTGGGCTTCACGCAGGACCTGCTGGTCGAATACTGCGTACGCCGCACGCGCGGCTGGATGATCGCCGGCGGCTCGATCGAGATCCTGAAGAACCGGATCGCGGAGGGTGTCTTCGGGCGCACCTTTTCGCAGCGTCCGGAGAAGGCGGCGTGATGGCCGCCGGACGTGCGAGCGGGGCCGAGCTGGCGCGCGTGCTGCTGCACCCGCGCAGCGTCGCGCTGGTGGGCGTTTCCGACGATGCGGCCAAGCCGGCGGCGCGTCCGCTGCGCTATCTGCGCCAGGCCGGGTTCGCGGGTGCCGTGTATCCGATCAACCCGCAGCGCGGGATGGTGCAGGGCGAGCGCGCGTGGCCCAGCCTCGCGGCGCTGCCCGAGGTGCCCGAGCATGTGTTCGTGATGACTGCCACCGAACACGTGCTGGGCACGCTGCGCGAATGCGAGCGTCTGGGCGTCAAGGTCGCCACCGTGCTGGCCGGCGGCTTTTCGGAGGCGGGTCCGGAAGGCGCCGCGCGCGAGGAGGCGGTGCGCGCCTTTGCGCGCACCAGCAGCCTGCGGCTGGTCGGTCCGGCAAGCCTGGGCGTCGCGCATCCGGGCTCGGGCCTGCTGCTCACGGCCAACGCCGCGTTCGCCGAGCGCGAGCTGCCGCCGGGCAAAGTGTTCGTCGCCTCGCACAGCGGCAGCATGCTCGGCGCGCTGCTGTCGCGCGGCAAGGCGCGCGGCGTCGGCTTCGCCGGCATGGTTTCGGTCGGCGTCGAGGCCGACCTGAGCCTGGGCGAGATCTGCAGCGCGACGCTGGACGACCCGCAGATCGACAGCTACCTGCTGTTCCTGGAAAGCCTGCGCCGCGGCGCTGACCTGCAGCGGTTCGCGCGAGAGGCGGCGCGCCGCGGCAAGCCGGTGATCGCATACAAGCTGGGGCGCTCGCAGGCGGCCGCGGAGATGGCGACCACGCATACCGGCGCGCTCGCTGGCGAGGACGATGTGGCCGACGCGTTCCTGCGCGGCCTGGGCGTCGCGCGCGTTGGGGTGCTGGAGGCGCTGCTGGAAGCCCCTGCGCTCGCGCGCCGCATCCCGCTCGGCGCCACCGGCGCGGCGCACCCGCCGCGCGTCGGCATCGTCACCACGACCGGGGGCGGTGCCGCGATGGTGGTCGACCAGCTCGGCATCCGCGGCATCGTCGTCGAGCCGCCCTCGCCCGCGACGCTGGCGCGCCTGGCGGCGGCCAACCTGCCGGCTACGCCGGGGCGCGTGCTGGACGTGACGCTGGCCGGTGCGAAGTACGAGATCATGAGGCAGTTGCTGGCGATTCTGCTGGACGCGCCGGAGTTCGACCTCGTCGTCACAGTCGTCGGCTCGTCGGCGCGCTTCCAGCCGGAGCTGGCGGTCAAGCCCGTCATCGACACGGCGCGCACGGCGAGCAGGCCGCTGGCCGCGATGCTGGTGCCCGATGCGCCGCAGGCGCTCGCGGAACTCACCGCGCATGGCGTGCCGTGCTTCCGCTCGCCCGAGGCGTGCGCCGACGCGATCGCCGCGGTGCTGCAGCGGCGATCGCCGACGGTGCCTGCCGCGGCCACGCAGCCAGCGCGCGATGAGGCAGCGTTCATCAGCGAGGCCGACGCCTACGGTCTGCTGGAAAAGCTCGATGTGCCGCATGCGCCGGTCGTGAAGATGCCGCTGGCTGAACTGCCGCGCGCGCTGCCGTTCGCATTTCCGGTCGTCGCGAAGGTCTGCGACGAGCGCATCCCCCACAAGACCGAGGTCGGCGGCGTGGTGCTGGGCATCCGCGACGAGACCGGGCTGCACGCCGCGTTCGAGACGCTGCGTCGCAACCTCGCCGAGCGCGCGCCCGGCATCGAGTGCCGCGACGTGCTCGTGCAGACCATGCGCAGCGGGCTCATGGAGGCGCTGGTCGGCTATCGCGTCGATGCCGATGCCGGTCCGCTGGTGATGCTGGCCGCCGGCGGCGTGTGGGCAGAGGTGGCGCGCGACCGCGCCCTGCGGCTCGCACCGGTAACCGTTGAGACTGCGCGCGAGATGATCGCGGAAGTGAAGGCGTTCCGGACCCTGGCGGGTCTGCGCGGACGACCGCGCGGCGATCTCGATGCGCTCGCGCGTGCCGTGTCGGCCCTGTCGCAACTGGCGCTGCAGCCGCAACTGGGCGTCGTGGAGGCGGAGGTGAATCCGTTGATGGTGATGCCGGAAGGTGCGGGCGTGCTCGCGGTCGACGCGCTGGTTTTGCGGAGGCAGCCATGATGCCCGCTATCGTGAGTCCGCTGCTGGTGCGCACGCGCGCGTTGTTCGACGGCGCGGTCACCGCGCTCGCGCGCGAGTGCGCAGAAGGCGGCAAGCTCGACGCGCGCAAGCTGGACGCGCAGCAGTTCGCAAGTTACGAGATCGCGTGGGCCGCCGCGGACCTGCTGGCCGCCGAGACCCTCGCTGGAGCGCGGCTCAACGCACTCGACGCGAAACTGGCGGGAGTGTTCGTCGCCGAAGCGCTCGGCGCCGTGCTGCGCCGACTGGAGCCACTGCTGCTCGACCTGCGCCTGGACCTGCAGCTGGGCGAGCTGCGCGCGCTGGCCGCGAGCGGCGAGCTCGCGCAGTTCCGGCGCGAGGCGGCGGGTGCCGCGGTGCAGGCGCAGGCCGGCGCGGCGGTCGCCGCGGGCGATGGCGAACTCGGCGACGTGCCGCTCGATGCCGGGATCGTCATGGCGCGCGACGGCTTCCGCCGCTTCGCCGCAGAGGCGGTGGCGCCGCTCGCAGAGCGCATCCACCGAGAGGACCAGATCGTCCCCGAGTCGCTGCTGCAGCCGCTGCGCGAGATGGGCGTGTTCGGCCTGTCGATCCCGGAGGCCTACGGCGGTACCGCGCCTGGCAGCCATGACGACACGCAGATGATGGTGGCCGTCACCGAGGCGCTGTCGGAAGGCTCGCTCGGCGCGGCCGGCAGCCTCATCACGCGGCCCGAGATCCTGGCGCGGGCGCTGCTGGCTGGCGGCACCGAGGCGCAGAAGCGGCGCTGGCTGCCGGCGCTCGCCGTGGGCGAGCCGCTGTGCGCGATCGCGATGACCGAGCCGGACTTCGGCTCGGATGTCGCGGGCCTGCAGCTGAAGGCGGCGCGCGCCGAAGGCGGCTGGCTGCTGAATGGCGCGAAGACCTGGTGCACCTTCGCCGGCAAGGCCGGCGTGCTGATGGTCGTTGCGCGCACCGATCCGGACAAAGCGGCGGGCCACCGCGGCTTGAGCCTGCTGCTGGTCGAGAAGCCCGCGTTCGAGGGCCATGAGTTCGCCGTGGCGCAGGAGGGCGGCGGCACGCTGCACGGCCGCGCGATCCCGACCATTGGCTACCGCGGCATGCATTCGTTCGACCTCGTGTTCGAGAACTTCTTCGTGCCGGACGAGAACCTGGTCGGCGGGGACGCGGGCCTGGGCAAGGGGTTTTACTTCACGATGACCGGCATGATGGGCGGCCGCATGCAGACGGCAGGCCGTGCACTGGGCGTGATGCGGGCCGCGGTGCGCGCGGCGATCCGCTACGCCGGCGACCGCCAGGTGTTCGGCGCGCCGCTCGCCTCGTACCAACTCACGCAGGTGAAGATCGCGGCCATGGCGGCGCGTTTCGTCGCCTGCCGCTGGCTCGCCTACGACGTTGCGCGCCTGCTCGATGCGGGCGGCGGCCGCATGGAGGCGAGCCTGGTGAAGCTGCTGGCGTGCCGCTCGGCGGAGCTGGTCACGCGCGAGGCGTTGCAGATCCACGGCGGCATGGGCTATGCGGAGGAAACGGCCGTGAGCCGCTACTTCGTCGACGCGCGCGTTCTGTCGATCTTCGAGGGCGCCGAGGAGACGCTGGCGCTGAAGGTGATCGCGCGCAGCCTGCTGGAGCAGGCGCTGGAGAAGCGCTGAAGAATGGGGTCCATGCCGAACGAGTCCCGTGCGCTTCGCGCGCACCGCGCCGAAGGCCGGACCCACCCGCCCGACCGCCCGGCAGAGGTGTTCTGTCGGGGCCTGGCGTAACGCATTGACGAAAGGCAGTTCCGTGACCTACTCCTTCCTCGACAACCTGCGCGTCATCGAAAGCTCCGCGTTCATCGCCGCGCCGCTGGCCGGCCTCACGCTGTCGCAGTACGGCGCCGAAGTGATCCGCGTGGACATGATTGGCGGCGGGATCGACTACGGCCGCATGCCGCGCATGCCGCGCATGCCGCAGGCCGATGGGCGCGGCCGCAGCCTGTACTGGACCGCGCTGAACAAGGGCAAGCGCTCGATCGCGATCGACCTGCGCCGGCCGCAAGGGCGCGAGCTGGTGCAGGCGCTCGCGACCGCGCCAGGGCCGCGCGGCGGCGTGCTGCTGACCAACATCGGCACGCCCTGGCTCGCGCACGACGTGCTCGCGGCGAAGCGCGCCGACGTCATCACGTGCACGATCGAAGGCAACAGCGACGGATCGACAGCGCTCGACTACACCGTCAATTGCGCGACCGGCTATCCGGCGGTCACCGGCGGCGGCTCGGTGCAGCGCCCCGTCAACCACGTGCTGCCCGCCTGGGACATGGCCTGCGCGTACCAAGCGGCGTTCGCGGTGGTCGCCGCCGTCAGCCGCCGCGCAACGTGCGGCGAAGGCGCGCAGCTGCGCATCGCGCTGTCGGACGTCGCGTTCACGGCCCTGTCGCACCTCGGCGTCATGGGCGAGGCCGAGTTGCTGCACCAGGACCGGCCCTCGATCGGCAACGATCTGTACGGCGCGTTCGGCCGTGATTTCGGCACCAGCGACGGTGGCCGCATCATGGTGGCGGCGATCTCGATCAATCAGTGGGATGCGCTGGTGCAGGCGTGCGGCATCGCCGATGCGATCGCGGCGCTCGAGCAGCGCCTGGGCCTTGAATTCCGCGACGAGGCGCAGCGCTTCGAGGCGCGCACCGAGATCGCCGCGCTGGTCGAACCGTGGTTCGCGGCGCGCACGCGCGCGCAGGCGGAAGCCGAGCTCACGCGCCACAAGGTCTGCTGGGGCCGCTACAACACGATCACCGAACTGCTCGCCGCCGATGTGCGCGCGAGCGTCGCCAATCCGGTGTTCGAGCGCATCGACACGCCGGGCATCGGCACGCACCTGGCCGCCGGTGCGGTCGTCCGCGCAGCCGGCATCCCGCGCCAGCCGACGTCCCCGGCGCCGCTGCTGGGGACGGACACCGACCAGGTGCTGCACGAAGTGCTGGGCCTCGATTCCGGCGTGATCGGCCGCCTGCACGACGCCGGCATCGTGGCAGGCCCCGAGCGCGATCCTTCGCGGGTGTGAGATGGGTGCTTGCGGTGTGGAATCCGGACGCCGGGACAGCGCTGGACCGGGCCAGCCAGGCGCCGCATGAGGCCGTGGCTCGGGGCCCCGGACAGTCATGCCAGCGTCACACACCGGGCCTATAGTAGCCCGCAGGTCTTGACCGGACGTGAGCCCCAAGTGTGGCGCGGCATCGCAGTCCATGAGCCTGCGCATTGGGCCGGGCTTCCTCTGCAATGCCGGGCCCTCTGTGGGGGTGTTAATGGCCCGGCCCGGGCCGGCGCCACCGGGTGCCGGCTGCGTTTACGATGGGCGCTTTCATTGACCCGCCACAGAAAGCCGCCGCACATGCTCATGGGCCTTGCCGCCAACCGCCTGCACCACCAGTCAGAAGACGCCGCGCTGTTCGCCTTCCTGCGCGCCTGCGAGGTGGGCATCCGCGAGCTCCGGCTTGGCCTGCACGCCGTGGGCCGCACGCACGATGCGATCGCCGCGGCGGGCATGCTGCGCGGCTACGCGCCGCTGGTGCGCTACCCCTACGGGCGCGAGGGCGGGCTGATGAAGCTGGTGGCCGAGGTGGTGGGCATGCCGGAGCCGGGGCGCGCGCTCGACGGCGCCATCTACCTCATCGACCCGGTGGACCCGTCGTCCATCTTCCCCGAGGCGCTCGCGCTCAAGCGCCAGTGCGTGATCCACGGCAAGCCGTTCCTGTCCACCGTGGCCAGTGCGCGCGACTGGGTGGAGATGGAGCGCATCCACGCGGGCCTGCCGCCCGACCGCCATGCCGACCGCTTCCATGACTACGAAGCGCAGACGCTGGCGCTGATTGCGCACGACGCGATGAAGGGCGCCATGCTGGATTTCGCCGCGCGCAACTTCGACCTGCTCTCGCGCTTCGGCCGCCGCGTGGGCACGGGCACCACGGGCCAGCGCCTCAACGAGATGGCCTGGAGCCGCGGCTGGCCCGCCGGCGAGCCCTGGGTGCAGCGCTTCAACAGCGGCCCGCTGGGCGGCGACGCGCAGATCGCCGACCTGGTGCTGGAGCGCCGCTGCCACCGCGCCATCTTCTTCGAGGACCCGCACGTCGCGCGCCAGCACGAGGCCGACATCCAGCTGCTGGAGCGCGCCGTGACCACCGCCACGCACGACGCGGTGTGCACCACCTCGCCCGCGGTGGCGCAGCGCTGGTGCGACGCCGCCCGTTTGCGTGGCTCGCGCGCCGGGCGCTGATGCGGCGCGCGCTCATCGCCGCCTGGCTGGCCCTGGCGGCACTGCCCGCGCTGGCGCTGCCCACGTTCGACGAGGTGCGCGCGGACTTCCACCCGTCCGAGACCCTGGTGCTCTCGCGCGAGGGCGAGGTGATCCAGCGCCTGCGCACCGACGCCACGGTGCGCCGCGGCCAGTGGCAGCCGCTGGCGGCCGTGTCGCCCGCGCTGCGCACGGCGCTGGTGCTCAGCGAGGACAAGCGCTTCTACGAGCACAGCGGCGTGGACTGGGCCGCCGTCTCCGCCGCCGCCTGGGCCAACCTGTGGAACCAGCGCACGCGCGGCGCGAGCACGCTCACCATGCAGCTCGCGGGCCTGCTCGACGGCGACTGGCGCCAGGGGCCCGGCGGGCGCACGGTCACGCAGAAGCTCGGCCAGGCCGTGGCCGCGCAGGTGCTCGACCGGCGCTGGCGCAAGGACCAGATCCTGGAGGCGTACCTGAACCTCGTGCCGTTTCGCGGCGAGATCGTGGGCATCGACGCGCTCGCGCGCACGCTGTTCGGCAAGGCCGCGCACGGGCTCGACGAGCGCGAGGCCGCTGTGGCCGCCGCGCTGGTGCGCGCGCCCAATGCCGCGCCCGCGCTGGTCGCACGGCGCGCCTGCGGGGTGCTGAGCGAGATGCACAGGGGCAGGGGCGTGGACTGCGACGCGCTCGACCTGTTCACCGCCGCCGCCCTGCAGCGCCGCGCGTTCGACGCCAGCGAGGGCATCGCGCCGCACTTTGCGCGCCAGTTGCTGCGCAGGGTGCCGCCCGGCGAGCGCGTGCGCTCCACGGTCAGCGCGCCGCTGCAGCGCGTGGCGGTGCAGGCGCTCACGCGCCACCTGCGCGAGCTGCGCGGGCGCAACGTGGAGGACGGCGCGCTGGTGGTGCTGGACAACGCCACGGGCGAGGTGCTGGCCTGGGTGGGCTCGTCCGGCCCCCTGAGCCAGGCGGCCGAGGTGGACGGCGTGCTGGCGCTGCGCCAGCCCGGCTCCACGCTCAAGCCTTTTTTGTACGCGCAGGCGATTGCCGAGCGGCGCCTGACCGCCGCCTCGCTGGTGCACGACTCGCCCGCGCAGATCCCCACGGCCGGCGGCCTGTACATACCGCAGAACTACGACCGGCAGTTCAAGGGCTGGGTGTCGGTGCGCCAGGCGCTGGCGGCCTCGCTCAACGTGCCGGCGGTGCGCACGCTGGTCATGGTCTCGCCCGATGCGTTCTTCGCGCAGCTGCGCGCGCTGGGACTGCCGCTCGCCGAATCGGGCGGCTACTACGGCTACAGCCTCGCGCTGGGCAGCAGCGAGGTGCCGCTTGTGCACCTGGCGAACGCCTACCGCGCGCTCGCCAACGGCGGGCGGGCCAGCCCCGTGGCCTTCGCCGCCACGCCGCGCCCGGCGTTCACGCAGGCGCTGGACGCGGGCGCGGCCTTCATCGTGGGCGACATCCTGGCCGACGCGAACGCCCGCGCGCCCACCTTCGGCGCCGACAGCGTGCTCGCCACGCGCTTCTGGACCGCCGTGAAGACCGGCACCAGCAAGGACATGCGCGACAACTGGGCCGTGGGCTGGTCCGCGCGCTACACCGTGGGCGTGTGGGTGGGCAACGCCGGCGGCGCGGCCATGCACGACGTGAGCGGCACCAGCGGCGCCGCGCCCATCTGGGCCGACGTGATGGGCTGGCTGCACCGCGGCACGCCCAGCAGAGCGCCCCGGCCGCCCGGGGGCGTGGTGCGGCAGGCGGTGCGCTACGGGCCCGCGCCCGACGGCGGCCGGCTGGAAAGCGCACGGGGAGAATGGTTCCTGCGCGGCACGCAGCAGGCGCTGTTTGCTATCGATACGGTAGCTTCCAGCGCTTACCAGGAGGGCGCTGGAGGCCAAAAAGGCTTGAAACCCGCGGCGCGCATCCTCGCGCCCGCGCCGGGTACCATCGTCGCGCTGGACCCCGACATCCCGCCCGCGCACCAGCGCCTGCGCTTCGAGGCCGACGGCGCCGCCGTGCGCTGGCGCATCGACGGCAAGCCGGCCGGGCAGGGCGCGCAGTGGGCGTGGCTGCCCTGGCCCGGCCGCCACCGCGTGGAACTGCTGGACGCGCGCGGCAAGGTGCTCGATACCATCCAGATCGAGGTGCGCGGCGCGGGTGTGCGCACCCCTGAGTAGCTTGGCCGCTACACTGCTTTCCTCTGTTTCGAAAGGCTGCAGCGTGTCGATCCCCTCCCTCTTCAGGCATGCCCTGGTGGCGCTGTGCGTGCTGTGGCTGGCCGCAGGCCCGGTGCGTGCGCAGGAGATCGTCACCGACGAAAAGTCGCAGGCCGTGGCCAAGACGGTGCTGGGCATCCTGGGCTACACGCGCTGGCCCTCCGCGTCGCAGACGGTGCGCCTGTGCGTCGTCGGCCCCACGGAGTACGCGGACGAGCTGCTCAAGGGCGGCGTGCTGCCCGGCGACCGCCGCGTGCAGGTGCGCCGCATGCGGCTGGACGATGCCGGGCTGCTGTCGCAGTGCGACGGCGTCTACGCCGGCATGCTGGACGATGCCGCATGGCGCCAGCTGCGCGAGCGGCTCGAATCGCAGCCGCTGCTGTCCATCAGCGAACGGCAGGAGCTGTGCCTGATCGGCTGCATGTTCTGCCTGGACGTGCGCGAGAGCGGCGTGGCCTTCGAGACCAACCTCGACTCCGTGGCGCGCAGCGGCGTGCGCGTGAACCCGCGCGTGCTGCAGCTGGCGCGGCGCAAGGGCGGCGCCTGATGGCTCAACGGAACGGGGCGGTGGGCAGGCCCTCCTCTTTGCGTGGCGTGGTGCGCCGGGCGCACCTGGGCATGGCGTTGATGGCGATGGCGCTGGCGGGGTCGCTGCTGCTGCTCGCGGGGCTGGTGGCGCTGCGTGTGCACCTGGCAAACAACCTGCAGCTGATGGCGCGCTCCGTCGCCTACACGGTCGAGGCGGCGGTGGTCTTCAAGGACGCGGAGGAGGCCGGCCAGGCCCTGGCGCGCATGCTCGCGCGCGAAGGCGTGGCCCGCGCCGTGGTGCGCGACGCCGAGGGCGCCGTGTTCGCGCAGTGGCAGGGCGCCGAGCCCGGCCTGCGCGCGCGCACGGGGCAGGCGCTGGCGCGGCTGGCGCTGCTGGCCCCGGCGGTGGCTCCCATCCGGTACGAGGGCACGCCCATGGGCACGGTGGAGCTGCACGGCGATGGCCAGGCGCTGCTGAACTTCGTGCTCACCGGCCTGGCGGCGCTGCTGGCCTGCACGGCCGTCAGCGGCGCGGTGGGCCTGCTGCTGGCGCGGCGCATGCTGCGCGACATGGTCACGCCGCTGCAGGCGCTGGCGCAGGTGGCGCGCGCGGTGCGGCGCGAGCGCGCCACCGGCCTGCGCGTGCCGCCGGCGCGGCTGGCCGAGCTGCGCGAGCTGGGCGACGACTTCAACGCCCTGCTGGGCGAGCTGGAGGACCGCGAGGCGCTGCTGCATCAGAAGAATGCCGAGCTGCAGCAGCGCGCGCTGCACGACAGCCTGACCGGCCTGCCCAACCGCGCCAGCTTCGAGCAGCACCTGCAGGCGGCCATCGTGCGTGCGCGCGGCGCCGGCCAGGCCATGGCGCTGCTGTTCATCGACTGCGACCGCTTCAAGCAGGTCAACGACACCCACGGCCATGCCGCGGGCGACGCGCTGCTGGTCGAGGTGGCGCGCCGCCTGCAGGCGCAGGTGCGCGCGGGCGACGTGGCCGCGCGCCTGGGCGGCGACGAGTTCGCGGTGATCATGGCGCCCCCGGCCGCGCAGGCCGAAGCGAAGGCCCTGGCCGGCCGCGTGGCGGCCGCCATGCGCGAGCCGCTGGTGCTGGAGGGCGGCGGCGTGCTGCGGCCGCAGGTGAGCGTGGGCGTGGCCGTGTTCCCGCAGCAGGGCCGCGACATGGAGTCGCTGCTGCACAGCGCCGACGCCGCCATGTACGAGGAGAAAGCCTGCCGGGGCCGGCGGATGACGGACGTGTAGAGAAAGCACAGAGATGATGACGATGCCAACCCCTTCCCGTTTTTTCCTGCGCCTGCTGTGGCTGTGCGCCGCCGTGCTGGCCCTGGGCGCATGCCAGAGCCCGCCGCCTGCGGCCGCCGAAGCGCAGGCCGCGCGCCGCGCCCAGGTGCTGCGCGAGCAGGGCTTCGTGCAGACCGGCGACGGCTGGGAGCTGCAGATGTCCGGCAAGCTGCTGTTCGACTTCAATTCCGACGCCATGACCGGCGAGCGCCGCGAGATGCTGGCGCGCATGGGCCATGCGCTGGTCGACGTGGGCGTGGGCGCGCTGCGCGTGGAAGGGCATGCCGACGACCAGGGCTCGCCCGACTACAACGAGCGCCTGTCGCTGCGCCGCGCGCAGTCGGTGGCCCAGGTGCTGGCCGAGGCGGGCATCCCGCGCGAGCGCATCGACATCCGCGGCTACGGCGCGAGCCGCCCGCTGGTCATCGGCACCAGCGAGGCCGCGCGCCAGGAAAACCGGCGCGTGGCGCTGATCGTCCCGGCGCAATAGGCGGCACGGGCGTGTGTGGCCGGCCCCCATGGCCAGGGAGCCGCCCGGCGGCCACAAAAAAATTCACGGGCCGCGCAAAAGCCTTCAAGCCGGCCGAAGGCACCTGGCACTACGATGCACGGCTTGTCGAAAACACCAGGGGACCGCCGTGGCCGATCTTTCCAAAATCACCTGTATCGAAGACCTGCGCGTGATCGCCGAGCGGCGCGTGCCGCGCATGTTCTACGACTACGCCGACTCGGGCTCGTGGACCGAGGGCACCTACCGCGCCAACGAGACGGACTTCCATGCCATCAAGTTCCGCCAGCGCGTGGCGGTGAACATGGAGGGGCGCAGCACCGCAGCCGCCATGGTCGGCCAGCAGGCGAAGATGCCCGTGTGCATCGCCCCCGTGGGCCTCACCGGCATGCAGCATGCCGACGGCGAGATCCACGCCGCGCGCGCGGCCGAGAAGTTCGGCATACCGTTCACCCTGTCCACGATGAGCATCTGCTCCATCGAGGACATCGCCGAGCACACCAGCGCGCCGTTCTGGTTCCAGCTGTACATGATGCGCGACCGCGAGGCCATGGCGCGCATGATCGGGCGCGCGCGCGACGCCAAGTGCAGCGCCCTGGTGCTGACGCTGGACCTGCAGGTGATAGGCCAGCGCCACAAGGACATCAAGAACGGCCTGACGGCGCCGCCCCGGCCCACGCTGGCGAATATCGTCAACCTCATGACCAAGCCGCGCTGGTGCCTGGGCATGGCCGGCACCAGGCGCCACACCTTCCGCAACCTGGTGGGCCACGTGAAGGGCGTGTCCGACATGAACTCGCTGGCCGCCTGGACCAACGAACAGTTCGACCCGCGCCTGTCCTGGGAAGACGTGCGCTGGGTCAAGCAGCAGTGGGGCGGCAAGCTCATCCTCAAGGGCATCATGGAGGTGGAGGACGCGGTGCTGGCCGTGCAGAACGGCGCCGACGCCATCGTGGTCAGCAACCACGGCGGGCGCCAGCTCGACGGGGCGCCGTCCGCCATCCATGCGCTGCCCGCCATCGTCGATGCCGTGGGCGACAGGATCGAGGTGTGGATGGACGGCGGCATCCGCAGCGGCCAGGACGTGCTGCGCGCCTGGGCCCTGGGCGCGCGCGGCACCATGATCGGCCGCGCCATGGTCTACGGCCTGGGCGCCTTCGGCGAGGCCGGCGTGACCAAGGCGCTGCAAATCATCCACAAGGAGCTGGACGTGAGCATGGCCTTCTGCGGCCACACCAACCTCCAGAACGTGGACCGCTCCATCCTCGTCCCCGGCACCTACCCCACGGCGCCGCAGGCTTGAAGGTGCTTGTGTCTTGATAGCTGGCAGCGCTTGCTGGAAAAGCGCTGGAGGCTGTTTTTATTGAAAATTGGCATCGGCCATCGCCATGCGCACGGGCGGCCCTCGCCAATGGGCGCGGCCCGCGCCGGCGGCGCTGGCTATGCTGCGGGGCCGCTGCCATGTCGCCCTTTCATGTCCCTTCCCCCTGATACGCTCGCCTGGCTCTGGGTGCCGGTGGTGCTGTTCGCCGCCTTCGCCCAGACCCTGCGCAACACCGCCCAGCGCACGCTGACCCAGGAGCTGGGCACGCTGCCCGCCACGCTGGTGCGCTTTCTCTACGGCCTGCCGTTTGCCGCCGCCTGGCTGGCGCTGCTGTACTGGTGGCCCGCGCAGGCGCCGGCCTGGCCGCGGTTCACGGCAGCCTACCTGGGCTGGATCGCCCTGGGCGCGTTCTTCCAGATCGCGGGCACGGCGTTCCTGCTGCTGGCCATGGCGGAGCGCAACTTCGCCGTGGCCGTCACCCTGACCAAGACCGAGGTGCTGCAGGTGGCGCTGTTCGCCAGCATCTTCCTGCACGAGCTGCCCACGCCGCTGGCGCTGCTGGCCATGGCGGTGGCCACGCTGGGCGTGCTGATGCTGTCGCTGCCGCCGCGCGGGCAGCTGTGGTCGCCGTCGGCCTGGCTGAGCCGCCCGGCGCTGTATGGCCTGGCCTGCGGCGGCAGCTTCGCCATTGCCAGCGTGGGCTTCCGCGGCGGCGCGCTGGCCCTGGGGGCCGAGACGCCGTGGCTCTCGGGCGCCTGGGGCGTGCTGATCGCGCAGGCGCTGCAGACGCTGGGCCTGGGCGCCTGGGTGGTCCTTCGGAACGAGCGCGGCCTGGCGCCCCTGTGGCCCGCCTGGCGCCTGTCGCTGCTGGCCGGCAGCATGGGCGCGGCCGCGTCGCTGGCCTGGTTCACCGCCTATGCCATGCAGGGCGCGGGGCCGGTGCGCACGCTGGGCATGGTGGAGGTGGTGTTCAGCTACCTGGTGTCGCGCCGCGTGCTCAGCGAGTCCTTCACCCGGCCCGAGAAGGCCGGCATGGTGCTGATGCTGGCGGGGCTGATACTCATCTGCCTGCAGGGCATCTGATACGGATTTGCCTTCAACCGTATAGCGTTGTGGGGGCGCCTTGCCGTGCTGCGGCACTGTCTGCGGCGCCCCGCCTCGTTATCCGCCTGAATTCACATCCGTATGAGCGGCATGCGGCTCAGTGCACCAGTTCGGGCAGCTCGGCAGCCGCTGGCGCCGCGGCTTGGCGCTGCGCCGGAGCCAGCAGTTCCAGGGCTTCCTGGAGGCCGAGCCTGGCGCTGCCCAGCAGGGCGGCGTCGCGCGGGTGCGTCAGGGTGCCGGGTGCCGCCATGGGGTCTGCGGCAAGCAGGTGGGTGCGCAGCACGGCGTCGGCCAGCAGCAGCCGCCGGCCGTCCACGCCCGGCTGCGTGGCTTCCCAGGCCAGCAGGACGGCGGCGGCGGCGTAGTACACGGCGGAGGCCGCGCGGCGGGTTTCGTTCTCGAACTCGGGGCGGGTGGCCACGGTTTCGGCCAGTGCGATGGCTTGGTCCAGCGCATGGCCCAACTGGCGCGCCATGTCCGGCGCGCTGTGCTGCATGCCCTGCAGTTTCTCGCGCAGCACGGCCTGCAGGGCCAGGTGGGCGCGGTCCTTGCGCACGGCGCGGCCGATGGCGTCCAGCGCGTTGATGTTGCTCGTGCCCTCCCACAGGACGCCGATGTGCGCGTCCCGGATCAGGCGGGCATTGACGAAATCCTCGATGTAGCCGTTGCCGCCGCGCACTTCCATGGCGCCCGTGGCCACGGTGATGTTGTCCCGGCAGGTGCGCAGCTTGAGCAGCGGCGTGAGCAGCCGCAGCGCGGCCGCGGCCTGCTTGTCGCCCGCGTAGCCCTTGGCCATCAGGTCCGCGGTGGCCAGCGTCACGGACAGGGCGGCTTCGGTGGGCACCATGATCTTCAGCAGCTGGCGCTGCATCAGCGGGTAGTCCATCACCCGCTGGCCGAAGGCGTGGCGGTTGCTCGCGGCCTGCAAGGCCTCGTTGAGGCAGCGGCGCATCATGGCGGCGGCGCGCACCGCGTGCGACAGCCGCGAGAGGTTGACCTGCTCCATCATCTGCTTCAAGCCCCGGGTGGGGTCGCCCACCAGGTAGGCGAAGGCGCCTTCGATGCGCAGCTCGCCGCTGGCCATGCTGCGGGTGCCGAGCTTGTCCTTGAGCCGCACGATGCGGTAGCTGTTGCGGCTGCCGTCCTCGCGGTGGCGCGGCATGGCGAACAGGGCCAGGCCGCGCGTGCCGGCGGGGGCGTTTTCCGGGCGCGCCAGGATCAGCGCCACGTCCGCGTCCACGTGCGAGGAGAACCATTTCTCCCCGAACAGGTGCCACTGGCCGTCGATCAGCCGGGCCGTGGTCTCCACCTGGCCGACATCGGAGCCGCCCGCCTTCTCGGTCATGAACTGGGTGCCCTTCCACAGGTCTTCCAGCGTGTCGGCCAGCATGCGCGGCAGCAGCCGGGCCTTGAGCTCCTCGCTGCCGAACTTGCGTATCAGGTGGATGGAGGTGTCCGTCACGCTGATGGGGCACATCTGCCCGAATTCGGACTGCACGAACAGGTACTGGAACGCGTATTTGGTGGCGGGGGTCAAGGTACCGGGGTAGCCCATGGCGCCGGGCCGGTGCGTCATGGCGTGGAACTGGAATTGCTCGAACGCGATGTGCTCCATCTCCTGGTAGGCGGGGTGGTATTCCACCCAGTCCTCGTCCTCGCCCCAGCGCGAGCGCGCGTGCAGCACCGGGCCATGCTTGTCGGCCACGGTGGCCAGCTCGTTCAGGCGCCCGCCCGCCAGCTGGCCCAGGCGCCTGAGGTGCGGCAGGAAGTACTGCAGCTCGGCCTGCGGCACGTACAGCGGCAGCAGCTGCTGCAGGCCGGGGTCGATCTCGAAGAAATCCAGGCCGGCGCAGTCGGACGCCAGCTTGTCCGAGCTTTGATGGGACGTGGCTGGCCGCGGCTTGGCGAAGGCGCTGTAGCGGGGCAGGAAGGTCATGGCGGAATCTCCTTGTGATTAGAGGGTGGGCAGGCTTCAGATGACCCCGGACGCGCGCAGCGCGTCCTGCTGCTGCGGGGTCAGGCCCAGGCGCTCGCGCAGCACGGCGTCGGTGTGCTGGCCCAGCGTGGGCGGGCCGGCGGGGTAATCCAGGGGCGTTTCGGAAAAGCGCAGCGGGCTGGCAATGGCGCGGAAGGTGGCGCCGTCGTGCAGCGTGATCGGCGTCTCGATGCCACGGGCCCTTACCTGCGGGTCGGCCAGCGCCTGCTCGAAGTCGTTGATGGGCGCGCAGGGCACGCCGGCCGCATCGAGCCGCGCCAGCCATTCGGCGCTGGCCTGTCCGGCCATGGTGCGGGAGAGTTCCGGCAGCAGCGCGTCGCGGTTCTGCAGCCGGCCCGAAACCTTGGCGAAGCGCGCGTCCGCGCCCAGGTCGGGGCGGCCGATGGCCTGGCAATACGCCGCGAACAGCGCGTCGTTGCCCACGGCGACCACGATCTGCCCGTCCTGCGTGTCGAACACCTGGTAGGGCACGGCATTGGAATGGGCGTTGCCGTAGCGGCGCGGCAGCGTGCCGGAGGCCATGTAGTTCACCGCCTGGTTGCTGTTGAAGGCCATGGCGCAGTCCAGCAGCGCCATGTCCAGGTGCTGGCCCTTGCCGCTGCCCTCGCGCCACAGCAGCGCCGCCATCACCGCCACGGTGGCGTACATGCCGGTGGTGATGTCGGCCACGGCAATGCCCACTTTCTGCGGGCCGCCGCCGGGCAGGTCGTCGCGCTCGCCGGTGATGCTCATGAGCCCGCTCATGGCTTGGAACACGAAGTCGTAGCCCGGCTTGTGGCTGTACGGGCCGGTGTGCCCGAAGCCGGTGACGGAGCAGTACACGAGGCCCGGGTGGATGGCCTTGAGGTCCTCGTACCCCAGGCCGTAGCGTGCCAGGGTGCCGGCCTTGTAGTTCTCCACCAGCACGTCGCACTGCCGTACCAGGTCCCTGACCAGCGCCTGGCCCTGCGCGGTGGTGAAGTCGATGGTGACCGACTTCTTGCCGCGGTTGGTGGAGCCGAAATAGGCCGAATCGTGCCGCTGGCTGCCCGCGGCGGCCGGCATCCAGGGCGGGCCCCAGCCGCGGGTCTCGTCGCCCTGGCGCGGGCGCTCCACCTTGATGACATCGGCCCCCAGGTCGGCCAGGTTCTGCGTGCACCAGGGGCCGGCCAGCACCCGGGTCATGTCCAGCACGCGGTACTTTTGCAGTGGTTTGTCGCTCATGGTATGGGTGGTTCGCTGCGGGGCCGCCGTCATTCGGCCTTGATGCGGGCTTCCTCGATCACGGCCTTGTACTTGGCGCTCTCGTCCCTCAGGTAGGCGGCGAAGTCGCCCAGGTAGTAGCCCACGGGCTCGGCGCCGCTGCTGACCAATTGCTTCTGCACCTCGGGGGCGGCCATGATCTTCTTGATCTCTTCGGCCAGCCTGGCGAGCACCGGCTGCGGCACCCCGGCGGGCGCCACGAAACCCACCCAGGCCTGCATCTCCATGCCGGGGTAGCCCACCTCGGCCACGGTGGGCACGTCGGGCAGGGCGTCGGAGCGCTTGCTGCCCATCACCGCCACGGCCTTGAGCTGGCCGCCCTTGATCAGCGGCGCGCCGGTGAAGGCGGGCTCGAACGTCATCGACACCTCGCCCGCGATGGTGGCCGCCTTGGCCGGGGCGCTGCCCTTGTAGGGCACGTGCAGCACGTCGATGCCGGCGCGCGTGCGCAGCAGCTCGCCGGCCAGGTGGGCGCTCGATCCATTGCCGTACGAGGCATAGCTCAGGCTGCCCGGTTTGCCCTTGGCCAGTTGCACCAGTTCGGCCAGGGTGCTGGCGGGCACCTTGGGGTTGAGCACGATGACGCTGGGCGCCATCGCCACCAGCGCGATGGGGTTGAAGCTCTTGACGGCGTCGTAGCGCAGGTTCTTGTACAGCCAGGGGTTGGCGGACAGCGTGGCGTTGGTGGCCGCGAGCAGGGTGTAGCCGTCGGGCCTGGAGCCGGCCACGAAGTCCGCGCCGGTGATGGTGGAGGCGCCGGGCTTGTTCTCCACCACCACCGGCTGGCCCAGGCTGTCGCCGAGCCTTTGCCCCACGATGCGCGCCACCACGTCCGTCATGCCGCCCGCCGCGTACGGCACCACGAGGCGTATCGGCTGGCGCGGGTAGTCCTGGGCCCAGGCGGCGGTGGCGAACGGGGCGGCCAGGGCTGCGCCCAGCAGCATTTGCTTGATGTCCATGTCTTGTCTCCTGATGGTGTGTGTGGATCTGGCGTCCGGAGTTGATTCTTCTTGACGTGATCCATACCGTCCAATACATTTTTTCTGGTTATTTATCTAATTCGTGTATCAAAAAACCGGAGCGGGACAGGCATGGAACTGAGACAGCTGCGCTACTTCGTGGCCGTGGCCGAGGAGCTGCACTTCGGCAAGGCCGCGCAGCGGCTGGCCATTTCGCAGCCGCCGCTGAGCTTCAACATCGCCCGGCTGGAGGAATCGCTGGGCTACGCCCTGCTGCGCCGCAGCACCCGCGCGGTGGAGCTGACGGCGGCCGGCAAGGTCTTCTACCGCGAGGCCTGCCGCATCCTCAGCCTTGCCGACCAGGCCCAGGCATTGGGCGGCCGCGCCGCCAGGGGCGAGGCGGGCAGCCTGCGCATCGGGTTCGTGGGGGCGGCGCTGCTCACGCCCATGGCCGCGGTGCTGCGGCGGTTCGACCTGGAGCGCCCGGGCCTGCTCATCACGGTGCACGAGCTCAACAGCTTCGAGCAGATCGACGCATTGCAGCGCGAGCAGATCGACTTCGGCATCCTGCATCCGCGCGCCGTTCCGGAGGGCCTGCACACCCGCGTGCTGTACCGCGAGCCCTTCGTCTGCGCCCTGCCGGCCTCGCATCCGCTGGCGGGCAGGAAGGAGATCCGCCTGCGGGCATTGAAGGACGAATCCTTCGTGCTCTTTCCGCGCCATTTCTCGCCCGAGTACCACGACCGCATCATCGCCATGTGCGTGGCGGCGGGGTTCACGCCGCAGGTGCGCTACGAAGTGCGCGCCAACGCCACGGTGGCGTCGCTGGTGGCGGCAGGTTTTGGCGTGGCCATCGTGCCCCGGTCCGTTGGCCGCGTGGCGATCGATGGCCTGCAGTTCCGCCCCCTGGCCGGCACCCGCGTCGACTCGGAGCTCATAGGCGCCTGGCGCGGCGAGGACCACGAAAGCCTGATCCGCCCCTTGCTGGCGGAAATGGCGCTGCAATTGAAGGAAGGCGCATCATGATGCGCCTTTGCATAGCTCCCGGTTGCGTACTGCGTGCCAGATTCCTTGTTCCCGAAGCCCCATGATCCCGCGGCCATGATTGCCGAGCCCCGCCGCGTCGCCCACCTCGACATG
The DNA here is from genome assembly GCF_054512775.1 of Alicycliphilus sp. T452. Taxonomy (NCBI): domain Bacteria; kingdom Pseudomonadati; phylum Pseudomonadota; class Betaproteobacteria; order Burkholderiales; family Comamonadaceae; genus Alicycliphilus; species Alicycliphilus sp. T452. Next base: position 93,098 of record NZ_JBTNEH010000009.1, on the reverse strand, counting down.
GATGCGTTCTACGCGTCCGTCGAACTGCTGCGCTACCCCCAGCTCACGGGCCTGCCCGTGGTCATAGGCGGCGGGCGCCGGCAGCACGACGACGCGCTGGCCGCCGCCTATGCGGGCCGCCTGGCCGAGATTCCGCCGGCCGCGTTCCCGCGCCTGAAGGACTACGTGGGCCGCGGCGTGATCACCACCGCCACCTATGCCGCGCGGCAGTTCGGCGTGGGCTCCGCCATGGGGCTGATGAAGGCCGCGCGCCTGTGCCCCGAGGCCATCCTGCTGCCGGTGGACTTTGCCGAATACCGGCGCTATTCGCGGCGCTTCAAGGAGGTCATCCTGTCCATCGCCCCGGTGATGGAGGACCGGGGCGTGGACGAGGTCTACATCGACTTCACGCAGGTACCCGGCGGCCAGCGCGAGGGCGGCCGGGTGCTGGCGCGGCTGATCCAGAAAAGCATCCACGAGGCCACGGGCCTGAGCTGCTCCATCGGCGTGGCGCCCAACAAGCTCATCGCCAAGATGGCCAGCGAGTTCGACAAGCCGGGCGGCATCTCCATCGTGCAGCCCGGGGGCCTGCAGGCGCGCATCTGGCCGCTGGCCTGCCGCAAGATCAACGGCATAGGCCCCAAGACCAACGACAGGCTGCAGGCGCACGGCATCCATACCATCGGCGACCTGGCCGCGCGCCCGCGCGACTGGCTGGTGGCGCACTTCGGCAAGGCCAGCGGCGCCTGGCTGCACGACGCCGCCTGGGGCCGCGACGAGCGCCCCGTGGTGACCGAGAGCGAGCCGGTGAGCATGAGCCGCGAGACCACCTTCGAGCGCGACCTGCACGCGGTGAGCGACAAGGCGCTGCTGGGGGAGATCTTCACCACCCTGTGCCAGCAGGTGGCGCAGGACCTGGCCGCCAAGGGCTACAAGGGGCGCACCATAGGCATCAAGCTGCGCTACGCCGACTTCCAGACCGCCACGCGCGACCAGACCATAGACCAGCCCACGCGGGACGCCGCCACGATACGCCGCGCGGCCGGCCAGTGCCTGAAGCGCGTGCCGCTCACCAAGCGCCTGCGCCTCCTGGGCGTGCGCGTGGGCAAGCTGCAGCCGGACGACGGCGGCGCGCAGGCGGGCGACGGGGCGGCGGAAGAGCCCCTGTTGCTCTGACGCCCGTTGGGCTTTGATTTGAATCAAAGGCAAACGAAACGCCTGTAATGATTCATTTCAGATTCCTATACTGATTCGTCCTATCAATCGGCAAGCCCCGCTGGTTACCGCGGGGCTGCGCCGCCCTCTGCCGCCACAGCCATGCGCATCAACAACCCGGTGACCGACAACGAATACGATTTCCCGGCGGAAGAACTGCTGATGTCCACCACCGACAAGCGTGGACACATGACCCACTGCAATGCCGCGTTCGCCAGGGTCAGCGGCTACGGCATCGACGAATTGCTGGGGCAGCCGCACAACCTGATCCGCCATCCCGACATGCCGCCCGAGGCCTACAAGGACCTGTGGGCCACGATCGGCCATGGACGGCCCTGGAGCGGCCTGGTGAAGAACCGGCGCAAGAACGGCGACTACTACTGGGTGCGCGCCAACGTCACGCCCATCATGGTGGACGGCAAGCCCCAGGGCTACATGTCGGTGCGCGAGAAGCCCACGCGCGAAGCGGTGCGCGCAGCCGAGGCGCTGTACGCCCGCATCCGCAGCGAGCGCGAGGCCGGGAGCCCCACCTTCGTGCTCCATGGCGGCCAGGTGCGGCCCCTGGGCTGGCGCAACCAGCTGGGCAAGCTGCAGCGCGCCGGCTTCACCCTGCGCCTGGCGGCCATGCTGGTGCCCCTGCTGGCCGTGGCGCTGGCGCCCGCCCTGCTGGGCTGGGGCGGCGCGCAGGCGGCGGCCGTGCAGGCCGTGCTGCTGCTGGCCATGGCGGGGGGCATCCTCTGGCGCTTTCACCGGCGCATCGCCACCGCCATCGGCGATGCCCAGCGCCTGGCCCGCGGCCTGGCCTGCTGCAATCTGCACACCCCGGGCGTCCAGGCCGTTGGCCGCCATCCGCTGGGGCTGCTGCTCGAGAGCCTGCACCAGATCCAGATCAACCTGCGCGCCGTGGTGGGGGATGCGCGCAGCGAGATCGCCCAGTTCGGCGCCATCTCTTCCGAGATCGCCGTGGGCGCGCAGGACCTGTCGGCGCGCACCGAATCGCAGGCCAGCAGCCTGGAGGAGACGGCGGCCGCGATGGAGCAGATGGCGGGCACGGTGCGCCAGTCGTCCGAGTCGGCGCGGCAGGTGCTCGAACGCAGCGCCCACAGCGCCCAGCTGGCGCAGCGCGGCGGCCAGGCCATGGCCGAGGTGGGCGACGTGGTGCAGGCGATGGAGCAGTCCTCGCGCCAGATGGGGCAGATCATCGCCACCATCGAGAGCATCGCGTTCCAGACCAACATCCTGGCGCTCAATGCCGCCGTGGAGGCCGCGCGCGCGGGCGAGCAGGGCCGGGGCTTTGCCGTCGTCGCGGGCGAGGTGCGCGCGCTGGCGCAGCGCAGCGCCCAGGCAGCGGGCGAGATCCGTGGGCTGATCGGCCAATCCAACGCCAGCATCATCCGCTGCGTGCAGCAGATGCACGGGGCCGGCCAGACCATCGTGCAGGTGGTGGAGTCGGTCGGCCACGTGAGCCAGCTGATGGAGCAGATGGAGGCGGCCACGCGCGAGCAGGCCACGGGCATCGGCCAGGTCAACGATGCCGTCGTGGACCTGGACCGCATGACCCAGCAGAACGTCGCGCTGGTCGAGAAGTCGGCCGCGTCGGCGCGCGCGATGAGCAGCAACGCCGGCATCCTGGGCCGCACGCTGGACGTCTTCGAGATGCGCTGACCGGGCGGCTGCCCGGCTACTGCCGCGCCGTGCGCACGTTCGCGGGCATGGGCTGCGGGTGGCTGGTGCGCAGGGGGTTGATGTCCAGCCCGCCGCGGCGCGTGTAGCGCGCGTACACGGCCAGCTTGATGGGGCGGCAGCGCTGCCAGACGTCCATGAAGATGCGCTCGACGCACTGCTCGTGGAATTCGTTGTGGCCCCGGAAGCTCACGATGTACTGCAGCAGCCCTTCCTGGTCGATCTGCGCGCCGCTGTAGGCGATCTGCACGCTGCCCCAGTCGGGCTGGCCCGTGACCAGGCAGTTGCTCTTGAGCAGGTGGCTCACCAGCGTCTCGGTCACGGGGGCCTCGTCGTGGTGGGCCTTGAGCAGCTCGGGCGCGGGCTGGTACCGTGAGCATTCGATGTCCAGGCGGTCGAGCAGCAGGCCGTCCTGCTCGTGCACGCGCTCCTGCGCGAACAGGTCGGGCGTGACGAGGCGCACGCCCACGGTGCCCGCGGCGGAGGCGCCGCGCCATGCGGCCTCGCTCACGTCCTGGCGGATGCGCGCGCGCACCTCGTCCAGGCTCGCGAAGTGTGTGCCGTTGAAGCTGTTGAGGTAGAGCTTGAGCGACTTGCTCTCCACGATGTTCGGCGTCTCGCAGGGCACGGTGATGTGGGCGATGGCCACCTGGGGCTTGCCGCGCGGGTTCAGCCACGACAGCTCGTAGGCCGTCCACAGGTCGGCGCCGAAGAAGGGCGGGCTGCCCGCGATGCCGATCTCGGCGCGCTTGGGCGCGCGCGGCAGCGAGAACAGCAGCGATGCGTCGTACTGGTCGGCGTAGGCGGATGTCCTGCCGAGCTGGGATTGTTCCGGCGTGGTCATGGTTTGCTATTGGATTTGAAGCTTATGGCGCTTGCTGCGCAAGCGCTGGAGGCCGGTTTCACTTGAATTCCCGCTCGCGCAGCCACTTGGTGGCGATCCACTTCTCGCCCTCGATCACGGGGGCGCCGCCATGCAGCGTGCGCGAGCCGGGATGGGCGCGGCCGTAGCTGAAGAACACGGCGTTGCCCTGGCGCGGGCCGATCTCCAGCGGCACATCGGGGAAGGTGGTGCTGCCGCCCCTGACGGGGTCGTTCAGGTAGATGACCAGCGTGGCCACGCGCTGGCCGCCGCGCTTCAGGAGGCTGGGCGTGCCGGGCTCGGCGGGGTCGAAATAGTCGTAGTGCGGCTTGTACTCGGCGCCGGGGCGGTAGTGCAGCACCTGCAGGCCCTCGCCGTTCTCGAGCGGCCAGCGCACCAGGCGCGCGATGCGCGCCTCCAGCCGGGCCACGGCCTCGTTCTCGCCGCGCTGGAAGAACATGCCGTCGCTGGTGCGGTCGCCGTTCACCTCCTCGCCGCCGCTGGCGGCCTGCACGGTGAGCGAGCGCGCCATGCGCGTGCGCGCGGCATCGATGACGGCCTGGCATTCCTCGGGCGAGAGCAGGTTGCCGAACAGCACCACGCGCGGGCTGGCCATGGCCATCAGCACCTCGACCCGGCGGTCGCCCACGTCGATGAACAGCGGCGAGTCGGCGATGGGGGGCTCGGGCACGGGCACGGCGGGCGGCGGGTCCTTCTCCTGCGCCGCCGTGTCCAGATGGGCGCGCAGCACCTCCTCGACGGCCCGGACGGCGACATCCTCCGCCCAGCCGGCCTGGCCCATGGCCTCGATCAGCGCGGGCGCGGCGATGCCGGCGCCGGCCTGGTCGATGATCCACTGGCGCAGCGCGGGGGTGATGGTCTGTCGGGCGGTCATGGCGTGCGTCTGAACACCAGGCGGTCGGGCGCGGAGGCCCCGGGGTGGAAAGCATAGCCTTCGAGGTCGAAACCCTCCAGTTCGCGCGGGGTCGCGGCGCGCCGCTGTATGGCGTAGCGCGCCATGAGCCCGCGCGCGCGCTTGGCGTGGAAGCTGATGATCCTGTACTCCCCGTTCTTGTAGTCCTCGAACACGCATTCGACCACGCGCGCCTTGAGCGCCTTGCGGTCCACGGACTTGAAATACTCCTGCGAGGCCAGGTTCACCACCACGGGCGCGGGCCCGGGCGCAAGCCGCTGGTTCAGGTGCCCGGCGATGCGCGCGCCCCAGAACTGGTAGAGGTTGGCGCCCGCGTCGGTCGCCAGGCGCGTGCCCATCTCCAGGCGGTAGGGCTGCATCAGGTCCAGCGGGCGCAGCACGCCGTACAGGCCGCTCAGGATCGCCAGGTGCTGCTGCGCCCACGCCAGGTCCTCGGCCGAGAGCGTGCGCGCCTGCAGCCCCTCGTACACGTCGCCGTTGAAGGCCATCACGGCCTGGCGGGAGTTGGCGGCGGAAAAGCGCGGCCGCCACGCGGCGTAGCGCGCCACGTTGAGCGCGGCCAGCGGGTCGCTGATGGACATGAGCGAGGCGATCTGCTGCGGCGACTGCGTGCGCAGCACCTCGATCAGGCGCCCGGCCTCGGGCACGAAGGCGGGCCGCGTGTGCGGCAGGCCCTCGGGCAGGGGCGTGTCGTAGTCCAGCGACTTGGCGGGGGAGAGCAGGAACAGCATGCGTGACTCCAGCTGCCGGTCTTCAAGCCAAATCGGCTTCTAGCCCTTGTATATCAAGCGCTGGCAGCTCTGCTTTTTGATGATGAAACGAAACCGGGGGCTGTCGCCCCCGGTGCCATGGCGCGCGGCCGTGCCGCCGCGCGGCTTCAGGCGGCCGTGCCTTCCTTCTCGAAAGGCAGCTGCAGGTCGCGCAGGTCGCGGCGGGTTTCCACGAGCACCAGCGGGCCCTCGTCGAGCACGGGCGCGGGCGGCCGCTCGCGCGGCACGCGCACGGGCTTGGGCTCGGCGGCGATCGCGGCCTGGGCGGCGGCGATCTTCCCGGCGTCGGAGTTGACCCATTCCAGGCCCGATGCCTGCGCCACCTGGATCAGCGAATCCACGGGCAGCGTGAAGGCCTGCACGCGCGGCATGCCGCCGGCCGGTGCCGGTTCGGCCGGCGTGGCCGGTGCGGCGGCAGGGGCAGGGGCGGCCACGGCTTCGGGCGCGGCGCTGGCGGGCGCCGCCTCGGCCACGGTCGCGGCCTGCTCGGAGGCGGGGGCCGCCACCGGGGCTGCTGCGGGCTCTGCCGCTACGGGCTCGGCGATGGGCTCGGCAGCCGGTGCGGCAGCGGGCTGCGCCGAGGGTGCCGCGAAGTAGCTGCGGCGTGCCGGTTCGGACGCGGGCTGCGCGTCCACCGGGGCCTCGGCCGGCGCCGCGGGCAGGTCGAACTCCATCAGCGGGGCCTCGGGTGCTGCCTCGGCGGCACGCGGGCCGCGCTCGCCGCGTTCGCGCCGGTCACGGCCATAGCGGTCGCGCGAGCGGCGCTCGCGGCGGTCCTCGCCGCCGTTGGCGGTTTCGGGCGCGGCGGATGCGGTTTCGTTGGCCGTCAGGTCCAGGTCGGGCAGCGAGGTCAGCGGCGCCGTGTCGGCAAAGTCGCCGGCGGCGGCCGGGGCGTTTGCGTCGATGGTGCGTGGTCCGCGCTCGCGGCTGCGTTCACCGCGTTCGCCACGTTCGCGGCGTTCGGAGCGCTCGCCATTGCGCGGGGCGCGTTCGCCGCGCTCCTGCGCTGCCGTGGCTTCGGTGCCGCCCGCCGCTGCCGTGTTCACGGCTGCCAGGTCGCTGGCGGCCTGTGCTGGCTGCTGCGTGCCGCGCTCGCCGCGATCACGGCCGCCGCGGCCCTCGCGCGGCTCGCGCCGGCCCTCGCCCTCGGCGCGCTCGCTGCGGCGCTCGCCGTCGCGGCCATTGCGCGGCTCGCGGGTGTCGCGGCCCTCGGCCGGGCGCTCGCCGCGGCGGCCGCGGCCTTCGGTGCCGCCGTTTTCGCGGCTGGCGTCACGGGGGGCGCCGCGCTCACCGCCACGGCGGCTGCCGCGTTCGCCGCCGCGGCCGTCGCGGCGAGCCTCGCCACGTGCCGCCGGCTCGGCCGGCTGCGGCGCCGGCGTGGCCACGGGTGCGGGCGCGGGGGCAAAGCCGAACAGGCTCTTGAGCCAGGCGAAGAAGCCCTGCTCGGGCGCCGGCGCGGGGCGCGGCGGCTGCGCGGGCGCGGCGGCGCGCGGCTGGCCTTGGCCCTGGCCGCGTGCCGGGCCGCGGGCGGCGGCGGGGGCGGCTTCGGGGCGCGGCTCGGCCACGGGGGCGGGCGCGTCGGGCAGCACGCCCTTGATCACGGGCGTCTGCTTGTTGGTGGGCTCCTGCGAGCGGCGCGTGACGCGGGTCTGTTCCTCCTCCACGTCGGCCAGCTTGTAGCTCGCCTCCAGGCTTTCCAGGCGCGGGTCGTCGTGCTTGAGGCGCTCGAGCTTGTAGTGCGGCGTCTCCAGCGACTTGTTGGGGATCAGCACCACGTTGACGCGCTGCTTGAGCTCGATCTTGGCGATCTCGGTGCGCTTTTCGTTGAGCAGGAAGCTGGCCACCTCCACGGGCACCTGGCAGTGCACGGCGGCGGTGTTGTCCTTCATGGACTCTTCCTGGATCATGCGCAGCATCTGCAGCGAGAAGCCTTCCGTGTCGCGCACGTGGCCGGTGCCGTCGCACAGCGGGCAGCGGATGTGCGCGCCTTCGGACAGCGAGGGCTTGAGGCGCTGGCGGCTCATCTCCATGAGGCCGAACTTGCTGATGGCGCCGAACTGCACGCGCGCGCGGTCCTGGCGCAGCGCGTCGCGCAGGCGGTTCTCGACCTCGCGGCGGTTCTTCGATTCCTCCATGTCGATGAAGTCGATCACGATCAGGCCGCCCAGGTCGCGCAGGCGCATCTGGCGCGCCACCTCGTCGGCGGCCTCCAGGTTGGTGCGCGTGGCGGTTTCCTCGATGTCGCCGCCCTTGATGGCGCGCGCGGAGTTCACGTCCACGCTGACCAGCGCCTCGGTGTGGTCGATCACGATGGCGCCGCCCGAGGGCAGGTTGACGGTGCGCGCGTAGGCGGATTCGATCTGGTGCTCGATCTGGAAGCGCGAGAACAGCGGCGCGTCGTCGCGGTAGCGCTTCACGCGGGCGGCATGCTCGGGCATGACGTGCTGCATGAACTGCTGCGCCTGCTCGTAGATGTCGTCGGTGTCGATCAGGATGTCGCCGATGTCGCTGTTGAAGTAGTCGCGGATGGCGCGGATCACCAGGCTCGACTCCTGGTAGATCAGGAACGCGCCCTTGCCCGCCTTGGCCGCGCCGTCGATGGCGTTCCACAGCTTCAGCAGGTAGTTCAGGTCCCACTGCAGCTCGGGCGCGCTGCGGCCGATGCCGGCGGTGCGCGCGATGATGCTCATGCCCTTGGGGTATTCGAGCTGGTCCATCGCCTCTTTCAGCTCGGCGCGGTCCTCGCCCTCGATGCGGCGCGAGACGCCGCCGCCGCGCGGGTTGTTGGGCATCAGCACCACGTAGCGGCCGGCCAGACTGATGAAGGTGGTCAGCGCCGCGCCCTTGTTGCCGCGCTCCTCCTTCTCGACCTGGACGATGAGCTCCTGGCCTTCCCTGATCACGTCGTTGATGCGCGCCTGGCTGGGCGATACGCCCTCGGAGAAATACTGCTTGGAGATCTCCTTGAACGGCAGGAAGCCGTGGCGGTCCTCGCCGTAGTCGACGAAGCAGGCCTCCAGCGACGGCTCCACGCGCGTGACCACGGCCTTGTAGATGTTGCCCTTGCGCTGCTCGCGCCCCTCGATCTCGATCTCGTAGTCCAGCAGCTTCTGGCCGTCCACGATGGCCAGGCGCCGCTCCTCGGGCTGCGTGGCGTTGATGAGCATCCGTTTCATGATGCGTGTCCTTTTCGTTATGTTGTCTGGCGGGACTGCGCGCAGCGCCCCATCGGGGCTGCGCTGGCGTGTCCCGCCGGTGCCAAACCAATACAGGCTCTAGAAGAGCCGGGAATGCCTGGACTGACGCATCGAAACGAAGGGAATGGCCGGGATGCCTGCGGCCGCGCAGCCGTCTAGCTGCGCGGGCCGGGTGGTGGCGCGTGGATGGGGGCGAGCCGGAGCGGGCGCAGATGTACTACTGAAACAGTAGCTACTTGCGCTTGCCGGACGGGCGCTGCAGGCGATTTTCGTGTCCATGGCAAGGGCTGACGCCCGCGCCACAACGACACCATCCATGCCAGCAGTACCCACATGTTTTCGCTTTGATCCGCCGGCCGCCGCGCCCTGGTGGGGCGGGAGCCGGCTTGGAATTTCCGTATTCAGTGTTTCAATGTGTCAGCCTGCCGTGTGGCGTGCGGACCTTCGCAGGCATCCGGCCTGCAATTCGTGCGCACGACGCCCGTTGGCATCGACCATACCGCGCACCGAGCCGGGCCGTGTCCTTTAAACTCCAGACAAATCAACCGCTTACACATTCGTCGCGCAGGTGAAACACATTATAGGGGGCAAACCCGCCCAGGGCAGAGCCCCAGTTGAAGCCCCTGCGGCACGCATCGTCGAGGTCGATGCCGAGTCCGCGGGCCAGCGGCTCGACAACTTCCTGATACGCCACCTCAAGGGCGTGCCCAAGACCCACGTCTACCGCATCATCCGCAGCGGCGAGGTGCGCCTGAACAAGGGCCGCGCCAGCGCCGACGCGCGCGTGGCCGCGGGCGACCGGGTGCGCCTGCCGCCCGTGCGCGTGTCGGACAAGGTGCAGGACAAGGCCGAACACCCCGCGCCCGCGCGCGAATTCCCCATCCTGCTGGAGGACGAGCACCTCATCGCGCTCGACAAGCCCGCCGGCGTGGCCGTGCACGGCGGCAGCGGCGTGAGCTTCGGCGTGATCGAGCAGCTGCGCCAGGCCCGGCAGGAGGCGCGCTTCCTGGAGCTGGTGCACCGGCTGGACCGCGAGACCTCGGGCATCCTGCTCGTGGCCAAGCGGCGCTCGGCGCTCAAGCACCTGCAGGACCAGTTCCGGGAGCGCGAGACCGGCAAGACCTACCTGGCCCTGGTGCCGGGCGCCTGGCCGGCCAACAAGAAGGTCATCGACCTGCCGCTGCACAAATACCTGCAGGAGGATGGCGAGCGCCGCGTGCGCGTCACCACGCCCCAGGACCCCGACGGCATGCGCTCCATCACCCTGGTCAAGGTACGCAGCCACCTCCCCGCCCGCCCGCTGCAGGGCCTGCCCGCGATGAGCCTGCTGGAGGTGACCATCAAGACCGGGCGCACGCACCAGATCCGCGTGCACCTGGCCTCCCAGGGCCACCCGATCGCGGGCGACGACAAATACGGCGACTTCGACCTGAACCGGCGCCTGCAGAAGCAGGGCCTCAAGCGCATGTTCCTGCATGCGTGGCGCCTGCAGTTCGACCACCCGGCCAGCGGCGAGCGCATGGAGCTGCGCGCCGAGCTGCCGCCCGAGCTGGCGGCCTTTCTTTCCACCGGACATGCCGATGCCTGAATCCCCCCGCCCGCGCCGTTTCGACCTGATCGCCTTCGACTGGGACGGCACGCTGTTCGACTCCACCGCCATCATCGTGCGCAGCATCCAGGAGGCCGTGCGCGACTTGGGAGGCGCCGTGCCCAGCGACGAGGCCGCCGCCTGGGTCATCGGCATGGCGCTGCCCCAGGCGCTGGCCCATGCCGCGCCCGACGTGCCGCGCGAGAAATACGCCGAGCTGTCCAACCGCTACCGCTACCACTACTTCAGGCGCCAGGACGACGTGACCCTGTTCGGCGGCGTGCTGCCCATGCTGCAGGCCCTGCGCGCGCGCGGCCACCTGCTGGCCGTGGCCACGGGCAAGAGCCGGCGCGGCCTGGACCAGGTGCTGCAGATGGTGCAGCTGCGCGGCATGTTCGACGGCTCGCGCACGGCCGACGAGACGGCCGGCAAGCCCCATCCGCTGATGCTGCAGGAGCTGATGGCCGAGTTCGGCGTGGAGCCCGGGCGCCTGCTCATGATCGGCGACACCACGCACGACCTGGAGATGGCCCGCGCCGCCGGCTGCGCCAGCGTGGGCGTGGGCTATGGCGCGCACGACCAGGCGGGCTTCGCCGAGTTCGGCCCGCTGTGCGTGGCCCCGTCCGTGGCCGCGCTGCACCGCTGGCTGCTGGAGAACGCCTGACCATGCCCGATGCGCAACGCATACCCCTGTGCGCCAGCGACGCCCTCGTCGACGGCGGCCTCGCCGCGGCCTTCGACGTCTGCTACCGCGGCCAGAACCTGCGCGCCTTCGCCATCCGCTACGAGGGGCGGGTGCACGCCTACCTGAACCGCTGCACCCACGTGGCGATGGAAATGGACTACCAGGAAGGCCATTTCTTCGACGACAGCGGCTGCCGGCTCATCTGCGCCACCCATGGCGCGGTGTTCGCGCCCGACACCGGCGCCTGCCTCGGCGGCCCGGCACGCGGGCCGCTGGCCAAGGTGGCCCTGAGCGAAGAAGGCGGCATGGTGTACTGGCATACTGCCCCCGATCTGCACCCCGTAGCGTTCTGACACCATGACCGAGCCCACCCGCACCGAACCCACAGGATTCGACGGAAATCAGCCTCAACCGCCCGACCTGTGGGCGCGGAAAGCTACTGAAACGGAAGCAAGAAAGGCCGCCTCCGCCACGCCCGGCTGGGAGCGCGAGTTGCTCGAAAAGCTCGTGCTCGGCACGCTCGCCGAGCAGCGCGCGGCGCGGCGCTGGCGCAACTTCTGGCGCTTCGGCTGGCTCGTCCTGATCGTCCTGGTGGGCTGGGCCGTGGTCTCGCGCGACATCGCCAGCCCCGCCAAGAGCGCCCCGCACACGGCGGTGGTGGACGTCAAGGGCGAGATCGCCGCCGGCGCCGAGGCCAGCGCCGAGTTCGTCGTGGCCGCCATGCGCAGCGCCTTCGAGGACTCGGGCTCGCAGGCCGTGGTGCTGCTCATCAACTCGCCCGGCGGCAGCCCGGTGCAGGCCGGCATGATCAACGACGAGATCGTGCGCCTGAAGGCCAAGTACAACAAGCCCGTGTACGCGGTGGTGGAGGAGACCTGCGCCTCGGCCGCCTACTACATCGCGGCGGCGGCCGACGACATCTTCGTGGACAAGGCCAGCATCGTGGGCAGCATCGGCGTGCTCATGGACGGCTTCGGTTTCACCGGCACCATGGAAAAGCTCGGCGTGGAGCGCCGCCTGCTCACCGCGGGCGAGAACAAGGGCTTCCTGGACCCGTTCAGCCCGCAGTCGCCCACGCAGCGCGGCTATGCCCAGCAGATGCTGGACCAGATCCACCAGCAGTTCATCGCCGCGGTCAAGCAGGGCCGGGGCGAGCGCCTGAAGGCCACGCCCGAGACCTTCAGCGGCCTGTTCTGGACCGGCCAGCAGGCCGTGGAGATGGGCCTGGCCGACCAGTACGGCAGCCTGGACTACGTGGCGCGCGAGATCGTCAAGGCCGAGGACGTGATCGACTACACGCGCCGCGACAACGTGGCCGAGCGCTTGGCGCGCAAGTTCGGCGCCACGTTCGGCGAAACCGTGCTGCGCGGCATGCGCGCGGCGCCGGCGCTGCGCTGAGGCTTCAAGCCCCCAGCGCGAACACGACCGGCACGTGCTTGCCGGGCGGCGGCGCGTTCGAGGCGCGCCACTGCTGCACGCTGCGGCATTGCACCTCGCCCTGCGGGAGCGTCAGTCCTGCCGCCACGGCCAGGCGCGTGCCGGGCTGCAGCGCCTGCAGCAGCGTCTGCCACAGCGCGGCGTTGCGGTAGGGCGTTTCTATGAAAAGCTGCGTCTGGCCGGTCTTCAGCGCCAGGGCCTCCAGCTGGCGCATGCGCTGGGCGCGCTCGGCGGCGTCCTGCGGCAGGTAGCCCACGAAGGCGAAGTTCTGGCCGTTCAGGCCGCTGGCGGCCAGCGCCAGCAGCAGCGAGACGGGGCCGACCAGCGGCACCACGCGCGCGCCCATGCCGTGCGCGGCGCGCACCACCGAACTGCCGGGGTCGGCCACGGCGGGCATGCCGGCCTCGCTGACCAGGCCCATGTCGTGGCCCGCCAGCAGGGGGGCGAGCAGGGCCGTGGCGTCGATGCTCGCATGGTCCTTGCCGCCATGGTCGCCCTTCTTGTGCACCTCGCGCGGCAGCTCCGTGATGTGCTGCTGCTGCAGGGGCGCGGCCAGTGCGTGCAGGGCGTCGATGCGCTTGAGGTAGGCGCGGCAGCTCTTGGCGTTCTCGCAGATCCAGTGGGTGAGCAGCGCGGCCCGGCGCAGCGTGCCCTCGGGCAATGCGTCTTGCAGTGGGGTCTGCGCGTCGCAGCCGAAGTCGAGCGGCGCAGGCACGAGGTAGAGCGTGCCGGTGGTCATGGCAGCGTCAGTCCCGCGGCGCGCAGCATGCGGCAGGTGCGGATCAGCGGCAGGCCGATGAGGGCCGTGGGGTCGTCGCTGTCGATCGCATCCAGCAGGGCGATGCCCAGGCCCTCGCTCTTGGCGCTGCCGGCGCAGTCGTAGGGCTGCTCGGCGTGCAGGTAGCGCTCGATCTCGGCATCCGACAGATCCCGGAAGCGCACGTGCACGGGGGCCAGGTCCACCTGCTCGAACCCCGTGGCCTGGCAGGCCACGGCCAGCGCGGTGTGGAAGACGACGGTCCGGCCGCGCATCCGGCGCAGCTGCGCCGTCGCCCGTTCGTGGCTGCCGGGCTTGCCCAGGGGCTCGCCGTCGAGGTCGGCCACCTGGTCCGAGCCGATGACCACCGCCTGCGGGTGGGCGGCGGCCACGGCCCGCGCCTTGGCCAGCGCCAGACGCAGCGCCAGCGCGCGCGGGGCCTCGCCCGCCAGCGGGGTTTCATCGACGGCGGGGGCGGCCACGTCGAAGGGCAGGCCCAGGCGGGCCAGGAGTTCGCGCCGGTAGCGCGAGGTCGATCCCAATACCAGGGAACGGGGCAGGGAAGGGGGTTCCAGCATGTCCTGATTCTCTTACACTGCCCGCCATGACCAAGGAACATTCCCCCGACCGGCTGGACGTCAAGGCCTTTGCCCAGGCCGGCGCTCACCTGTCCGGTCATGACACGCTGCTCAAGTACCAGCGCCTGGCCGAAGAAGCCAAGGGCCTGCATCCCGACCTGCGCGTGGACTGGATGGCCGATGGCGAACTGCGCACCACCCATGGCATCGCCGGCCAGGTCTGGCTGCGCCTGAAGGCGAGTGCGAGCCTGCCCATGATCTGCCAGCGCTGCCTGCAGCCGGTGGACGTGCCGCTGGAGGTGGACCGGGAATTCCGCTTCGTCGCCGACGAGGCCACGGCCGAGGCGCTCGACAGCGACAGCGAGGAAGACCTGCTGGCCCTGAGCCGCGAGTTCGACCTGCGCGAGCTCATCGAGGACGAACTGCTCATGGCACTGCCCGTGGTGCCGCGCCACGACGAGTGCCCCGCCGAGGTCCGGATGGCATCGAGCGACGAGGACTTCGAGGAGGCCAGCGCGCAAAAGCCCAACCCGTTCGCGGCCCTGGCCGGGCTGCGCAAGGACAAGCCGGGGGACTGACGGGCCGTTCCCATCCAGGCCGCGCCGTATGCAAAATCATTTGTCATATAATGGCGGGCTTCACGCGAAACCCCCCTCGTGTCTTCAATGGGCTGATCGCGTTTTTTACCAACCCTTTCAAGACCCTAGGAGCCGATCATGGCTGTTCAGCAAAACAAGAAGTCCCCTTCCAAGCGCGGCATGCACCGCTCGCACAACGCCCTGACGACGCCGGGCACGGCCGTGGAGCCCACGACCGGCGAAACCCATCTGCGCCACCACATCAGCCCCAACGGCTTCTACCGTGGCCGCCAGGTGCTGAAGAACAAGTCCGAAGCCTGATCTCCAGGCTGCCCAACCAAGGGCCCGTTGCTACAGATGGCGTAGCGCGGGCCTTTGTCGTTTTGGCTTGCGCCAGAATGACGACTGTTTTTCATGACTGCCTGACGGACCGACTACCTGCCGATGATCACACTGGCTGTTGACTGCATGGGGGGCGACCACGGCCCCGGCGTGACGCTTCCCGCGTGCCGCCAGTTTCTCGCGCATCACCCCGATGCGCGCCTGCTGCTGGTCGGGCAGCCCGCCAGCCTGCAGGGAGTGGTGCATGAGCGCGCGACCGTGGTCGCGGCCTCCGAGATCGTCTCCATGGACGACCCCGTGGAGGTGGCGCTGCGCCGCAAGAAGGATTCCTCGATGCGCGTGGCCATCCAGCAGGTCAAGGATGGCGCGGCGCAGGCGGCCGTGTCGGCCGGCAACACCGGCGCGCTGATGGCGATCGCGCGCTACCTGCTCAAGACGCTCGACGGCATAGACCGTCCGGCGATCGCCACCCAGATGCCCAACGAGCGGGGCGGCGCCACGACCGTGCTGGACCTGGGCGCCAACGTGGACTGCTCGGCGGAGCACCTGCTGCAGTTCGCCGTCATGGGCTCGGCCCTGGTCTCCGCCCTCAGGAACACGGACGCGCCCAGCGTGGGCCTGCTCAACATCGGCGAAGAGCTCATCAAGGGCAGCGAAGTCATCAAGAAAGCCGGCGAACTGCTGCGTTCTGCGGCCAATTCCGGCGATCTCAACTTCCACGGCAACGTCGAGGGCAACGACATCTTCAAGGGCACGGTGGACATCGTGGTCTGTGACGGCTTCGTGGGCAACGTGGCGCTCAAGGCCAGCGAAGGGGTTGCCTCGATGATCGTGGGTGCGCTCAAGCAGGAGTTTTCGCGCGGCATCCTGACGAAAATGGCCGCCATCGTCGCCTATCCGGTGCTATCCGCGCTGATGCGCCGCATGGATCACCGGCGCTACAACGGCGCGGCCCTGCTCGGCTTGCGCGGCCTGGTTTTCAAGAGCCATGGCTCGGCCGACGTGCTGGCTTTCGAGCAGGCGTTGAACCGGGCGTATGATGCGGCCCGCAACAACCTGCTCGACCGCGTCCGTGCGCGGGTTGCGCATGCGGCGCCCCTGCTGGCCGCCGCAGACGCCCAGCCCGCATCCTGACCGGCCCCGGCCCTTCTATAGATGAGACGCTATTCCCGCATTACCGGCACCGGCAGCTGGCTTCCGCCGCGCCGTGTGACCAACGATGATCTGGTGGCCCAGCTGGCAGGGCAGGGCATCGAGACCTCCGACCAATGGATCGTGGAGCGCACCGGCATCCATGCGCGCCACTTCGCCGAGCGCGACGTGACCAGCAGCGACCTGGCGCTGGAGGCCTCGCGCCGCGCCTTGGAGGCCGCCGGCCGCCAGGCGCAGGACATCGACCTGATCATCGTCGCCACGTCCACGCCGGACATGGTGTTTCCCTCCACCGCAGCCATCCTGCAGCACAAGCTGGGCATCACCAACGGCTGCCCCGTGTTCGACGTGCAGGCCGTCTGCAGCGGCTTCGTCTATGCGCTGACGGTGGCGGACGCCATGATCCAGTCGGGCGCCGCCAGCCGCGCGCTGGTGGTGGGCGCCGAGGTGTTCAGCCGCATCCTGGATTTCAGCGACCGCACCACCTGCGTGCTGTTCGGCGACGGCGCCGGCGCCGTGGTGCTCGAGGCCTCCGATACGCCGGGCATCCTGGCGAGCGACTTGCATGCCGACGGCAGCCACGTGGACATTCTGTGCGTGCCGGGCCATGTCTATGGCGGGCAGATCCTGGGCGACCCGCTGCTCAAGATGGATGGCCAGGCCGTGTTCAAGCTGGCCGTGGGCGTGCTGGAGAAGGCCGCGCGCGCCGCTCTGGACAAGGCGGGGCTCACGGACGCCGACATCGACTGGCTGATTCCGCACCAGGCCAACATCCGCATCATGCAGAGCACGGCGCGCAAGCTGAAGCTGTCCATGGACAAGGTGGTGGTGACGGTGGGCCAGCATGGCAACACCTCTGCGGCGTCCATCCCCCTGGCCCTGGACCATGCCGTGCGCGGCGGCCAGGTCCGGCCCGGCCAGACCGTCATGCTCGAAGGCGTGGGCGGCGGCTTCACCTGGGGTGCCATACTCCTGAAAATGTAGCTCCTGGCGCTTGCCTGGAAAGCGCTAAAGCCTGATTTCGTTCGTATTCCAAGAAGAGACAATGGCCAACACCTTTGCATTCGTTTTCCCCGGCCAGGGCTCACAGTCCGTGGGCATGCTGGACGCCTGGGGCGACCACCCCGTGGTGGCCGAGACGCTGCGCGAGGCCTCGGACGCCCTTGGCGAGGATGTGGGCGCGCTGATCCACTCCGGCCCCAAGGAGGCCCTGGCCCTGACCACCAACACCCAGCCCGTGATGCTGGTGGCCGGCGTGGCCGCCTGGCGCGCGTGGCGCGCCGAGGGCGGCGCGCTGCCTGCGGCCGTGGCCGGGCACTCGCTGGGCGAATACTCCGCGCTCGTGGCGTCGGGCGTGCTGACGCTGGCGCAGGCCGCGCCCCTGGTGCGCCTGCGCGCCGCCGCCATGCAGGAGGCCGTGCCCGTGGGCGTTGGCGCCATGGCCGCCATCCTGGGGCTGGATGCCGCCAAGGTCATCGCCGGCTGCGCCGAGGCCACTGCCAGCTTCGGGGCCGGTTCGCCCGAGGTGGTCGAGGCCGTGAACTTCAACGACCCGGCCCAGACCGTGATCGCCGGCACCAAGGCCGGCGTGGACAAGGCCTGCGAGGTGCTCAAGGCCGCCGGTGCCAAGCGCGCGCTGCCGCTGCCCGTGTCCGCGCCGTTCCACTCCAGCCTGATGAAGCCGGCGGCCGAGAAGTTGCGCACGGCCCTGGCCCTGCTTGCACTGGCCGCGCCGCAGATCCCCGTGATCAACAACGTGGACGTGGCCGTGCAGCACGACGCCGACGCCATCCGCGACGCCCTGTACCGCCAGGCCTTCGGCCCCGTGCGCTGGGTGGAATGCGTGCAGGCCCTCAAGGCCCGCGGCGTGACCCACGTGATCGAATGCGGCCCGGGCAAGGTGCTGGCCGGCATGACCAAACGCATCGCCCCCGAGCTGATCGGGGCCTCTTTGTACGACCCGGCCACGCTGGCCGAAACCAAGGAGCTGCTGGCATGAGCGAGACCACCCCCCAGATTGCGCTGGTCACCGGCGCCACGCGCGGCATCGGCGCCGCCATCGCCGCCGAACTGGCATCCCGCGGCCTGCGCGTGATCGGCACGGCCACCACCGACGAGGGCGCCGGGCGCATCTCCCAGGCGCTGGCCGCCCACGGCGGCAAGGGCGTGAAGCTGAACGTGACCGACGGCGCGGCCGTGGACGCGCTGGTGGACGCCATCGTCAAGGAGCATGGCGGCCTGCACGTGCTGGTGAACAACGCCGGCATCACGCGCGACACCCTGGCCATGCGCATGAAGGATGACGACTGGGACGCCGTGCTCGACACCAATCTCAAGGCCGTCTTCCGCGTGAGCCGCGCCGCCATCCGCCCCATGATGAAGCAGCGCTTCGGCCGCATCATCAGCATCACCAGCGTGGTGGGCGCCTCGGGCAACCCCGGCCAGGCCAACTACGCGGCCGCCAAGGCCGGCGTGGCCGGCATGACGCGTGCGCTGGCGCGCGAGCTCGGCAGCCGCGGCATCACCGTGAACTGCGTGGCGCCCGGCTTCATCGCCACCGACATGACGGCCGACCTGCCCGAAGAGCAGAGGAAAGCGCTCAAATCCCAGATCGCCATGGGCGACCTGGGCCAGCCCAGCGACATCGCGCATGCCGTGGCGTACCTCGCCTCGGCGGGCGCCGGCTATGTGACGGGGCAGGAATTGCACGTCAATGGCGGCATGTACATGTAGTTGAGACAAGTTGACGCCGGATTGTCCGTGCGGCGGGTTGCTAGGGAGCTTTGCCCGAAGCAGCTAGAATCGCGGATTCATTCACAACCCCCCGAGGGAAACCATGAGCGATATCGAAGCACGTGTCAAAAAAATCATTGCCGAACAACTCGGCGTGGAAGAGTCTCAAGTCACCAACGAAAAGGCCTTCGTGGCCGACCTGGGTGCCGACTCGCTGGACACGGTGGAACTGGTGATGGCTCTGGAAGACGAGTTCGGCATCGAGATCCCTGACGAAGACGCAGAGAAGATCACGACGGTGCAGAACGCCATCGACTACGCCAATACCCATCAGAAGGCCTAAGCCACTGCGGCCCCGCGTGTACCGGGGCGCGGCATCCGATCAGCAAAAGGTTTAACGCATGAGCCGTCGTCGCGTTGTCGTGACCGGCCTGGGTTGCATCACCCCCGTGGGTAACACGGTGGCCGATGCCTGGGCCAACATCCTCGCCGGAAAATCCGGTATCGACCTCATCACCAAGTTCGACACAACGAACTTTGCCTGCAAGATCGCGGGCGAGGTCAAGGGTTTTGACCTGGAGTCCTACATCAGCGCCAAGGATGCGCGCACCATGGACAGCTTCATCCACTACGGCATTGCTGCTGCCCAGGAGGCGGTGCGCGATGCGGGCCTGCCCACGGGCGAGGCGCTGGATGAGGAACTGGCCACCCGCATCGGCTGCATCATCGGCTCCGGCATCGGCGGCCTGCCGCTGATCGAGAACACCCACGCGGAACTGACCAACCGCGGCCCGCGACGCATCACGCCGTTCTTCGTGCCGGCGTCGATCATCAACATGGTGGCGGGCCATGTGTCCATGCGTTTCGGCTTCAAGGGTCCGAATCTTTCGGTGGTGACGGCCTGCACCACCGGCCTGCACTGCATTGGCGAGGGCGCGCGCAAGATCGAGTACGGCGATGCCGACGTGATCGTGGCCGGCGGCACCGAAGCCACCGTGTCCCCGCTGGGCGTGGGTGGCTTTGCCGCCATGCGTGCCCTGTCCACGCGCAACGACGATCCCAGGACGGCCTCGCGCCCCTGGGACAAGGACCGCGACGGCTTCGTGCTGGGCGAGGGCGCCGGCGTGCTGGTGCTCGAGGAATACGAGCACGCCAAGGCGCGCGGTGCGCGCATCTATGCCGAGATCACCGGCTACGGCATGAGCGCCGACGCGGGCCACATGACGGCCCCCAGCATGGACGGTCCGCGCCGCGCCATGCAGGCCGCGCTGCGCAATGCGGGCCTGAATCCAGACCAGGTGCACTATCTCAACGCCCACGGCACCTCCACGCCGCTGGGTGACCTGAACGAAACCAATGCCATCAAGGCCGCCCTGGGCGACCATGCCAGGAAGATGGTGGTGAGTTCGACCAAGTCCATGACCGGCCACCTGCTGGGCGGCGCCGGCGGCATCGAGAGCGTGTTCACCGTACTCGCGCTGCACCATCAGAAGGTACCGCCGACGATCAACATCTTTGAGCAGGATCCGGAGTGCAACCTGGATTACTGCGCCAACACCGCGCGCGACATGAAGATGGATGTCGCGCTCAAGAACAACTTCGGCTTCGGTGGCACCAACGGTACGCTGGTGTTTCAGCGCGTCTGAGCGGCGTGCTCCCGGCGCAGCGCAATGCCCGCGCGGCTTGAAGCCGCATCGGGCATAGCCGGGCCTGCGACCATGCGCGCTCCACCGCATGCGCCGGCCGTGCGCTATCCCTGTGGCCGCTCGCCGGCCGTGGGCTGGGCGCTGGCCATCGTGGCCGCCGCAGCTCTGGCGGGAACGCTCGCCTGGCTGGCGCTGGGTACTGCGGATGCGGACATGGCCGTCAAGGCCGTGGCTGGCCTGGGGCTCTGGCTCCTGTGTGCCGCGGCGGCCTGGCGCTGGTGGCGGCGCATGCCCGTGGGGCATCTGGTCTGGGATGGCGGCCAATGGCTGCTCGAATGCGGCGCACCCGGGCACGATCCCGCGCAGGGCGGGCCGCATGTCCATCTGGATCTGCAGGGCGGCCTGCTGCTGTCCGTCCGGCCCCCGCGGGGGCGGCCGTCATGGCTCTGGCTCGAACGGCGCAGCGATCCGGTTCAATGGGCGGTGCTGCGGCGTGCGGTATATTCGCCCGCCCGTAGCAAAGCGCCGGACCCGGCAGAAGCAACCGACGCAGCACCCTCCGAGCCGGATGGCGGAGTAACGACCAAGACATGACAGCACCCTCGCCAGCGCCACCCGATTCCGCCGACAGCGATCTGCGCCTGGTCGAGCGCACGGTCGCCGGCGACCAGCGGGCCTACGAGCTGCTGGTCATCAAGTACCAGCGCCGCATCGAACGCCTGGTGGGGCGCATGGTGCGCGACGTGGACCTGATACCCGACATCACGCAGGAGACCTTTCTGCGGGCGTACCGCGCGCTGCACCAGTTCCGCGGCGAGGCCCAGTTCTATACCTGGCTGTACCGCATTGCCGTGAACACCGCCAAGAAGGCCCTGGTGGACATCAAGCGCAACCCTGTGATCTCGGAAAGCAGCCTGCGCTCGGGCGGCGACGAGGAAGATGAAACTTCCCTGCTGGACCGCGAACTAACCAGCGACGAAACCCCCGAAACCGTGCTCGCGGCCCAGGAAGTGGCGGCGGCGGTGAACGCTGCCATGGAGGCCTTGCCCGAGGATCTGCGCCAGGCCGTGACGCTCAGGGAGATCGAGGGTTTGAGTTACGAGGAGATTTCCGTGGCCATGGCGTGTCCGATCGGGACCGTGCGGTCGCGGATCTTCCGGGCCCGCGAGGCCATATCGGCGAAGGTCAAGCCCTTGCTCGAAAAGCAGTCGGGCAAGCGGTGGTAGCAGGAAGGTCGGAGATTGCGCACTATGGCAGGTGATTCCATGAACGACGATGCGAGGATGCGTGAACATCTGTCGGCCCTGGCCGATGGCGAGTTGCAGGGCGAGGCGTTTGCCCAGGCGGTGGCCTATGCCGCGACCGAGGAGGGCGAATCGGCCTGGCGTATCTACCACCTGATCGGCGACACCCTGCGCAGCTCCGAGGTGACGCATGTCGCCGATCCGGCGCTTCTGGGGCGCCTGCGCGAACAACTGGCGCTGGAGCCCCGGCACGGCGGCGTGGCCACGGCCCAGCCGCTGGTCCAGGTGGCGCCCGCGCCGCGCGAAGCCGCGCCCCATGCGCGGGATGCCGCGGCCAACGTCTCCGTCTTCCGCTGGAAGCTTGCGGCGGGCTTTGCCTCGCTGGCCGCGGTGGCGGCCCTGGGCTGGAACGCCTACCTGGGCCTGGGCGGCGGCGCCGCGCCCCAGGGGGCGCAGCTTGCCGCGGCGCAGCCGCCTGCCGAGGCCGTGGTGCCCGCGTTCGTGGCAACGGCGGGCGGGCCGCAGGGGCAGCAGATCATGATCCGCGACCCGCGCCTGGACGAGTTGCTGGCTGCGCACAAGCAGTTCGGCAGTACCTCTGCGCTGCAGATGCCTGCGGGTTTCCTGCGCAATGCGACCTTCGAGGCTCCGGCGCGCTGAGGGCGGGCGAGCGCATATTCGGCAGCCGGGCGAGCGCATGAGCGTGCACGGGAACGGGATGCCGCCGAGGCATCGTGCCTCCCTTCGCCGGGCGGCGCGCTGCGTGGCCGTGGTGGGCTGCATGCTCATGGCTGCCGCACCCGCTGCCCGCGCGCACGAGGCGAACACGGCTGCGCCGGGAGAGGCGCGCGAGTCCATGGACGTGGCCGCCTGGATCGGCCGCATGCGCCAGGCTGCGCTCGGGCGCAATTACAGCGGCACCTTCGTGGTGCTGTCGGCGCATGGCGCGATGGCCAGTTCCCGCATCTGGCACGCCTGCGATGGGCAGAGCCAGATCGAACGCGTGGAATCGCTGAGCGGCACGCCCCGTGTCGTCTTCCGCCGCGATGGCGAGGTTCGCACCTTCCTGCCACGCGAGCGCATCGTGCGCAGCGAAATGCAGGGCGCTTCCGCTTCCTTCCCGCGTGTGCCCGATGCGGCCGGGGTTCAGCCGGCACGGCACTACATGGTGCAGATGGGCCGGCCGGAGCGCGTGGCGGGGCTCGATGCCGACATGCTCGCCTTCGTGCCGCGCGATGCCTGGCGCTTCGGCTACCGTGTCTGGATCGACCGGGCATCCGGGCTGCTCGTGAAGATGCAGACCCTCGATGGCGACGGGCGCGTGCTGGAGCAGGCGGCGTTCTCGGAACTGACCATGGGGGTGCCCCTGGGCCTGCAGTCCATGGCGCGCATGATGGCCGATGTGGCCGGCTATCGCCTGGTGGCCGTGTCCACGCAGCCGACCACCGCGCAGGCCGAGGGCTGGACCCTGGACGAGACCGTGGCCGGCTTCGCGTCGCAGGGGTGCTACAGGCGGCAAGGCCTCGCGCCGGCGGAGCCGGCACGGCCGGTCGTGCAATGCATTTATTCCGACGGCATGGCGACCCTGTCGGTTTTCATGGAGCCCTACGTCGCGCGGCGCCACCCATTGGCGGTTCAGGAGGCCAGCATGGGCGCCACGCAGGTGCTGGCGCAGAGGATGTCCGGAGACACCTGGGTCACTGCCGTGGGCGAGGTGCCGCCGCGGACGCTGCGGTACTTCATGCAAACCATGCGGCGCGGGCGCTGAGGCCGCGCGTCGGGCGCGGCGATGGCGGGGAACCAATGGCGCCGCGCAACTTCACATACTGCATTCCCCGCGGGTGGCGGGGCAACTCTTTGAGGATGGGAAAGACCGATGATGTCGAGGATCGAGTGGAAACAGGGGCTGCAGTCCTGCGCCTTGGCGGCGATGGTGGCGCTGGCCGGGGGAACGGGCCTGCTGGCGGGCGCATCCGCGGCGCACGCCCAGTCGGCGCCCGCGCTGAGAGGGCTGCCCGATTTCACCGAACTGGTGGAGCAGGTGGGGCCCTCGGTCGTGAACATCCGCACCCTGGAAAAGGTGGCGGCCCGTCCGTCGATCGATGGCATGGACGAGGACATGCTGGAGTTCTTCAAGCGCTTCGGCCTGCCCGTTCCCAACATCCCGCGCCAGCAGGGGCCCAGGCGCCAGCAGCCCGAGGAACAGCCGCGCGGCGTGGGCTCGGGCTTCATCCTCAGCAGCGACGGCTACGTGATGACCAATGCCCACGTGGTCGAGGGCGCGGACGAGGTGGTCGTGACCCTGACCGACAAGCGTGAATTCAAGGCCCGGATCGTCGGCGCCGACAAGCGCACCGACGTGGCCGTGGTGAAGATCGACGCCACCGGCCTGCCGGCCGTGCGCGTGGGCGACGTGAGCCGCCTGAAGGCCGGCGAATGGGTCATGGCCATCGGCTCGCCCTTCGGGCTGGAGAACACGGTGACGGCGGGCATCGTCAGCGCCAAGCAGCGCGACACGGGCGACTACCTGCCCTTCATCCAGACCGACGTGGCCATCAACCCCGGCAATTCGGGCGGGCCCCTGATCAACATGCGCGGCGAGGTGGTGGGCATCAACAGCCAGATCTACTCGCGCTCCGGCGGCTTCATGGGCATCTCGTTCGCCATCCCCATCGACGAGGCCATGCGCGTGAGCGAGCAGCTGCGCGCCAGCGGGCGCGTGACGCGCGGCCGCATCGGCGTGCAGATCGAGTCCGTGTCCAAGGACGTGGCCGAATCGATCGGCCTGGGCAAGTCGCAGGGCGCGCTGGTGCGCGGCGTGGAGCCGGGCTCGCCCGCGGAGAAGGCCGGCATCGAGGCGGGCGACATCATCACCCGCTACGACGGCAAGGCGGTGGAGAAGGTGGCCGACCTGCCGCGCCTGGTGGGCAACACCAAGCCGGGCACGAAGACCAGCATCACGGTCTTCCGCCGGGGCGCCGCGCGGGACCTGACGATCACCATCGCCGAGGTCGAGCCCGACGAGAAGGCCGTGGCCAAGGCCGCGGAGGGCAATGGCAAGGGCAAGTCGCCGTCAGTGGCCGCGCAGCAGCTCGGCCTGGTGGTGGCGGAGCTGACGCCGGCCCAGGCGAAGGAACTCAAGATCAAGGGCGGCGTGCGCGTGGTCTCGGCCGAGGATGCGGCCGCGCGCGCGGGCCTGCGTGCGGACGACGTGATCGTGGCCCTGGCCAACACGGAGGTCCGCAGCCTCAAGGATTTCGAGGCCGCGCTGGCCAAGGCCGACAAGGGCAAGCCCGTGAACGTGCTGCTGCGGCGCGGCGAGTGGGCGCAGTACGCGCTGATCCGCCCCGCGCGCTGAGGCACCCCGCATCCCGCTCGGGAATAGGGCTTTGTGCCTGGCGCGTGGCGTCCGGCGCAAAGTCCTATCTGCCCATTTCGATAGAATGCACCCTTGATACAGAAGTATTCGCTATAAACTCGGTGCTGCTGCGCCGCCATGCGGAAACGCATGGCGCAATTCACAGCCGCTCCACAGTTTGCACACCTGTTGTTCAGAGAGGGCGGAATTTCTGTGGATAATCTGTTGATAAAATTTTCGTTGCACCATGGCAACGGCCCTCGGCAGTCGTTGGATGGCCTCCCCCCGGGAGGCTTTTTGCCTACAATGAGGCTCCAACCATCGCAGTTGCCAAAGATTGTTGGTTCAGGGCGCGTCGCTTGTTTGACGCGCCCTTTTTTCTTGTCCTGGGTCTTGCCATTCAAACATTTGTCGTATCCCGTTGATGAACCACATCAGAAATTTTTCGATCATTGCGCACATCGACCACGGCAAGTCCACGCTTGCTGACCGCATCATCCAGCGCTGCGGGGGCCTCGCCGACCGCGAGATGGAGGCGCAGGTGCTCGACTCGATGGACATCGAGAAGGAGCGTGGGATAACCATCAAGGCGCAGACCGCGGCGCTGCAGTACAAGTCCAGGGACGGGCAGGTCTACAACCTCAACCTCATCGACACGCCGGGCCACGTGGACTTCTCGTACGAGGTCTCGCGCTCGCTCTCCGCATGCGAGGGCGCGCTGCTGGTGGTGGATGCCTCGCAGGGCGTGGAGGCGCAGACGGTGGCCAACTGCTACACGGCCCTCGACCTGGGTGTGGAAGTGCTGCCCGTGCTCAACAAGATGGACCTGCCCCAGGCCGACCCCGAGAACGCCAAGGCCGAGATCGAGGACGTGATCGGCATCGACGCGAGCGAGGCTCTTCCCATCTCGGCCAAGACCGGCATGGGCATCGACGACGTGCTCGAACAGATCGTGGCCAAGGTGCCGGCGCCGCGCGGCAAGCCCGATGCGCCGCTGCGCGCCATGATCATCGACAGCTGGTTCGACAGCTACGTGGGCGTGGTGATGCTGGTGCGCGTGGTCGATGGCGAGCTGAAGAAGGGCGAGCGCTTCAAGATGATGGCCACGGGCGCCGCCTACGAGGCCAACCAGCTCGGCGTCTTCACCCCCGCCAACGTGCAGCGCGACGCGCTCAGGGCGGGCGAGGTGGGCTACATCATCGCGGGCATCAAGGAGCTGAAGGCCGCCAAGGTGGGCGACACCATCACGCTGGAGAAGAAGCTGCCCAACAACGCGGGCCCGGCCACCGAGGCGCTGCCCGGCTTCAAGGAGATCCAGCCCCAGGTGTTCGCCGGGCTCTACCCCACCGAGGCCAACCAGTACGACGCGCTGCGCGACGCGCTGGAGAAGCTCCAGCTCAACGACGCCTCGCTGCACTTCGAGCCCGAGGTGAGCCAGGCGCTGGGCTTCGGCTTCCGCTGTGGCTTCCTGGGCCTGCTGCACATGGAGATCGTGCAGGAGCGCCTGGAGCGCGAGTTCGACCAGGACCTGATCACCACCGCGCCCAGCGTGGTGTACGAGGTGGTCAAGGGCGACGGCGAGGTCATCATGGTGGAGAACCCCTCCAAGATGCCGGACCAGGGCCGCATCCAGGAGATCCGCGAGCCCATCGTCACCGTGCACCTGTACATGCCGCAGGACTACGTGGGCCCGGTGATGACGCTGGCCAACCAGAAGCGCGGCGTGCAGATGAACATGCAGTACCACGGCCGCCAGGTCATGCTGACCTACGAGCTGCCGCTGGGCGAGATCGTGCTGGACTTCTTCGACAAGCTCAAGAGCGTGTCGCGCGGCTATGCCTCGATGGACTACGAGTTCAAGGAGTACCGCGCCTCCGACGTGGTGAAGGTGGACATCCTGCTCAACGGCGAGAAGGTGGACGCGCTGTCCATCATCGTGCACCGCACGCAGGCCGCCTACCGGGGCCGCGCCGTGGCGGCCAAGATGCGCGAGATCATCAGCCGCCAGATGTTCGACGTGGCCATCCAGGCCGCGATCGGCGCCAACATCATCGCGCGCGAGACCATCAAGGCGCTGCGCAAGAACGTGCTGGCCAAGTGCTACGGCGGCGACATCACGCGCAAGAGGAAGCTCTTGGAAAAGCAGAAGGCGGGCAAGAAGCGCATGAAGCAGATCGGCTCGGTGGAAGTTCCGCAGGAGGCGTTCCTCGCCATCCTGCAAGTGGAGGATTGATACGCGATGCAAGCCATGCAATACATCACGGGCGCCGTGCTCGCGGCCTTCGTGGGCTATATCGGCGCCTGGTACGTGGGCGCCATAGAAGGCAATTTCGCGCTGCTGCTGTTCCTTGCCACCGTGGTCACGGGCGGCTACTGGCTGGCCGAGCGGCTGGTGTTCCTGCCGCGCAGGCGCAAGGCAGCGCAGGCACTGGAGGACGCCGCGGCCCAGCGCCGCGCGGAGCTCGACCGCATGGGCATCCAGAAGGTGGACGGCGATGTGGAGGAGGCCAAGGGCCGCATCCTCATGCAGCCCTGGTGGCTGGACTGGACGGCGGGCCTGTTCCCGGTGATCGCCGTGGTGTTCCTGCTGCGCTCGTTCCTGTTCGAGCCGTTCAAGATCCCCTCGGGCTCGATGATCCCGACGCTGCTCGTGGGCGACCTGATCCTCGTGAACAAGTTTACCTACGGCCTGCGCCTGCCCGTGCTGGGCACCAAGATCACCCAGGGCAAGCCGATCGAGCGCGGCGACGTGGTGGTGTTCCGCTACCCGCCCCAGCCCAGCATGGACTACATCAAGCGCGTGGTCGGCCTGCCCGGCGACGAGGTGGCCTACCTGAACAAGCGCCTCACCGTGAACGGCCAGAGCGTGCCGGCCACGGCGCTGCCCGACTTCTTCGACCGCGATGCGATGCGCTACTTCAAGCAGTTCGAGGAGCAGCTCGGCACGCACCGCCACCGCATCCTCAACAACCCCGAGATGCCGGCCTTCGTGCAGGGGGCCAGCAACTACCAGTTCCGCGACCAGTGCCGCTACAGCGTCGAGGGCGTGTCCTGCAAGGTGCCCGAGGGCCACTACTTCATGATGGGCGACAACCGCGATAATTCGCTCGATTCGCGCTACTGGGGGTTCGTGCCGGATGCGAACATCGTCGGCAGGGCCTTCTTCGTGTGGATGAATTTCGGCGATCTGAAACGCATAGGCTCGTTCAACTGAGGGGGAGGTAGGTATGGGTCTGCAACGCACGGCAGCACGTTCGCGCCAGCGCGGGCTGTCTTTCATCGGCGTGATCTTCGTGGGCCTGCTGGCCGTCTCGGCGTTTGCCATCGGCGGGCAGTCCGTCCCCGTCTTCATCGAGTACGTAGCCATCAAGAAGGCGGCCGCCAAGGCCGCGCGCGATGGCACCACGGTGCCGGAGATCCGCGCCGCGTTCGACCGCGCCGCGCAGATCGACGACATCCATTCCATCTCCGGCAAGGACCTGGAGATCACCAAGCGCAACGACAAGGTCGTCGTCTCGTTCAGCTATTCGCGTGAGATACCGCTGGCGGGGCCGGCCTACCTGGTCTACCGCTTCCAAGAATCGACCAAATAGGGCCGGTCCTCGTAGTGCCATCCGACAGCCTCCCGGCGCTGCAGCAGCGGCTGCAGCACATGTTCTCCGATCCCTCGCTGCTGCAGCGTGCCGTCACGCACCGCAGCTTCTCGGCCGACCACAACGAGCGCCTGGAGTTCCTGGGGGATTCGGTGCTGAGCCTGGCCGTCTCCAGCCTGCTGTTCAAGCGCATGCAGGGCCTGCCCGAGGGCGAGCTCTCGCGCGTGCGCGCCCTGCTCGTCCGGCAGGAATCGCTGCACGGCATCGCCGTGCGCCTGCAGCTGCCGCAGGTGCTGCGCCTGGGCGAGGGCGAATCGCGCTCCGGCGGCAAGCTGCGTCCCTCCATCCTGGCCGATGCGCTGGAGGCGATCATCGGCGCCGTCTACCTGGACGCGGGCTACGAGCAGGCCCAGGCCCTGGTGCACCGCCTGTTCGAGGGTGTGGAGCTGAGCCCGCGCCTGCAGGAGGCCGCCAAGGACGCCAAGACGGCGTTGCAGGAGTGGCTGCAGGGCCGCAAAATGAGCCTGCCGCAGTACCGCGTGGTGCAGACCACGGGGGTCGCGCACAAGCAGGTGTTCCACGTCGCATGCGAGGTCCCCGCGTTGCGGCTGGCCGAGCGCGGCAGCGGCGCGTCGCGCCGCGCGGCCGAACAGGCGGCAGCCGCCGCCATGCTGGCCCAATTGAAAGCAAAGCACGCATGAATGCTATGAATGTAGTAGCTGGCAGCGCCGATGAACCGGATGCTGGCGGCCAGAATGACCTTGAATCCATGCTCGCCGCCGCGCGGGCGGGCGGCAGCGCGGCGGGCGACGCCGCGGGCCAGCGCTGCGGCCTGATCGCCATCGTGGGCAAGCCCAACGTGGGCAAGTCCACGCTGATGAACGCGCTCGTGGGCCAGAAGATCTCGATCACCAGCCGCAAGGCCCAGACCACGCGCCACCGCATCACCGGCATACGCACGCGGGGGCAGACGCAGTTCGTGTTCGTGGACACGCCGGGCTTCCAGACGCGGCACAGCACGGCGCTGAACAAGTCGCTGAACAAGACGGTGATGGGCGCGATCGGCGACGTGGACCTGATCCTCTTCGTGGTCGAGGCCGGCAGCTTCACGCTGGCCGACGCCAAGGTGCTGAGCCTGTTCAAGCCCGGCATCCCCACGCTGCTCATCGCCAACAAGCTCGACACCGTGCACCGCCGCGCCGAGATCGCGCCCTGGCTCAAGGGCATGCAGGAGCGCCACCCGTTCGCCGAGTTCGTGCCCATGTCGGCCAAGAACAAGGGCGACATCGAGCGCCTGTTCGGCATTTGCGAGAAGTACCTGCCCGAGCAGCCCTGGTGGTACGCCGAGGACGAGCTGACCGACCGCAGCGAGAAGTTCCTCGCGAGCGAGACCGTGCGCGAGAAGCTGTTCCGCTTCACGGGCGACGAGCTGCCCTACACGTCCACCGTGGTCATCGACAAGTGGGACGAGGAAAAGAGCAAGCAGCACAAGCGCTTCATCCGCATCGCGGCGACCATCGTCGTGGAGCGCGACGGCCACAAGGCCATGGTGATCGGCGAGAAGGGCGAGCGCCTCAAGCGCATCAGCACCGAGGCGCGCCAGGAGCTGGAAAAGCAGCTCGACGCCAAGGTGTTCCTCGAAGTCTGGGTCAAGGTGCGCTCCGGCTGGGCCGACGACGAGGCGCGCGTACGCTCCTTCGGTTATGAATGATGGACACCCCCCTGAGGCGCTTCGCGCCTTCCCCCCAGGGGGACGCCGCCGGTGGCCTGGCAAAGCCAGCTCCACGGCGTCCGCTGGCATGGCCTGCTCCGCGGCCTTCTGACAGGTGGCCCGGGTGCGGGTTTCAGGCGCTGCGGGCGGCGTGCGCATGTAAATCGGCCTCTGGCGCTTATCCAATAAGCGCTGGCAGCTATTGAAAGAATAGCTTCGCCATGGCTACGCGCCGCATTGCCGACGAGCCCGCCTACATCCTGCACGCCTACGATTGGAGCGAGTCGAGCCTGATCCTGGACGTGTTCACGCGCCACTACGGGCGCGTCGCCCTGGTCGCCAAGGGCGCGAAGAAGCCCACCTCCAACTTCCGCCCCGTGCTGCTGCCGCTGCAGCCGCTGCGCCTGGCCTGGGGCCTGGCGGGCGAGGTCGGGCAGGGCGAGATCCACACGCTCAAGGCCGCGGAGTGGGTGGGCGGCCACGTGCTGCCCACGGGCGACGCGCTGCTGTCGGGCCTGTACCTCAACGAGCTGCTCTTGCGCCTGCTGGCGCGCGAGGACACGCATGCCCAGCTTTTCGACCTGTACGCGGGCGTGGTGCGCGTGCTCGGCAGCGGCGCGCACGGCGAGGCGCTGGAGCCCGTGCTGCGCGCCTTCGAGTTGCTGCTGCTGCGCGAGATCGGCCTGCTGCCCGCGCTCGATGCCGAAACCGCCACGCTCGGCGCGCTGGCGCCGCAGTCGCGCTACGCCCTGGTGGCCGAAGGGGGCCTGCGCGCCGCGGCCCATGGCGAGCGCGCGGCCCTCACGGGCGCGCAGTGGCTGGTGCTGCAGCGGGCGCTGGAGCAGGGCTACACGGCGGTCCTGCGCGCCGTGGCCGGCGCGGGAGCCCCCGCCGCCGGAGAGCTCAAAGCACAATTGCGCGCGCTGCTGCAATACCATTGCGGAAGCCCCCTGCTGCGCACGCGCCAGCTCATGATGGACCTGCAATCGCTATGACCTCCCTCCCACGCACAGCCCTCTCGGTCAACGTCAACAAGGTGGCCCTGGTGCGCAACACGCGCCATCTGGGCATACCCAGCGTCACGCGCGCCGCGCAGCTGTGCCTGCAGGCGGGCGCGCAGGGCATCACCGTGCACCCGCGGCCCGACGAGCGCCATATCCGCGCCCAGGACGTGCACGAGCTGGCCGCCCTGCTCAAGCAATGGCCGCAGGCCGAGTTCAACATCGAGGGCAACCCCACGCACAACCTGATGGAGTTCATCCGCCAGGTGCTTCCTGCCCAAGCCACCTTCGTGCCCGACAGCGTGGGCCAGTTCACCAGCGACCATGGCTGGCGCTTCCCCGGTGACGCCGAGCGGCTCGCCTCTCTGGTGGCCGAATGCAAGGCCCTGGGCGTGCGCGTCAGCCTGTTCATGGACCCCGTGCCCGACCAGATGGCCGCTGCCAGGGCCGTGGGCGCCGACCGCGTGGAGCTCTACACCGAGCCCTATGCGGCGGCCTGGGGCACGCCCCGGCAGTCCGCCGAGCTCGCGCGCTACCGCGCCGCGGCCCAGGCCGCGCTGGACGCGGGCCTGGGCGTGAACGCCGGCCACGACCTGAACCGCGACAACCTGGCCGACTTCCTGGCCGCCGTGCCCGGCGTGCTCGAAGTCTCCATAGGCCATGCGCTGATCGCCGA
The DNA here is from genome assembly GCF_054512775.1 of Alicycliphilus sp. T452. Classification (NCBI taxonomy): domain Bacteria; kingdom Pseudomonadati; phylum Pseudomonadota; class Betaproteobacteria; order Burkholderiales; family Comamonadaceae; genus Alicycliphilus; species Alicycliphilus sp. T452. The sequence goes on along the minus strand of NZ_JBTNEH010000009.1, from coordinate 61,379 downwards.
CGCGCTGGAACTGGGCTACGGCGACACGGTGCGCGCCTACCAGCGCTGCATAGACCAGGGCATGCTCGAACGCGACTCCTGATTCCATAGCTGCTGGCGCTTGTTGCACAAGCGCTGGGGGCCTATTTCACTTGAAACCATGATCTATGGCATAGGCACGGACATCTGCGACGTGCGCCGCATCCGCGACAGCCTGGCGCGCCATGGCGACCGCTTCGCCGAGAAGGTGCTGGCGGACGGCGAGCTGACCACCTGGCGCGCACGCGGCGCGCGCTGGCCCGAGCGCGGCGTGCGCTACCTGGCCACGCGCTTTTCCGCCAAGGAGGCGTTCAGCAAGGCCATAGGCCTGGGGATGCGCATGCCCATGACCTGGCGCCACTGCGAGGTGGCCAAGCTGGCCAGCGGTCAGCCGACCATCGTGCTGCACGGCGCGCTCAAGGACTGGTTCGAGGCGCGCGGCCTGCGCTGCCACCTGAGCGTGACCGACGAGAGCGACTACGCCGCGAGTTTCTGCGTGGTGGAGAAGGATTGAAGCCAAAATGGCCTCCAGCGCCCGTCCATCAAGCGCTGGAAGCTATCGAAATGAAAGCGAAAGACAAATGACGGAACACGCCCCCCTCATCATCGACGTGGCCGGCACGCAGCTGAGCGCCGACGACCGCCGCCGCCTGGCCCACCCGCTCGTGGGCGGCGTGATCCTGTTCGCGCGCAACTGGCAGGACCGCGCGCAGCTGCTCGCGCTCACGGCCGCCATCAAGGCCGTGCGCCACGACCTGCTGATCTGCGTGGACCACGAGGGCGGGCGCGTGCAGCGCTTTCGCACCGACGGCTTCACCCACATCCCGCCCATGCGCGCTTTCGGCGAGCTGTGGATGAACGACGGCAAGGCGGGGCAGGGCAGCGGCGCCCTGCGCGCCATGGACGCGGCCACGGCGGCGGGCTACGTGCTGGGCAGCGAGCTGCGCGCCTGCGGCGTCGATTTCTCCTTCACGCCCGTGCTCGACCTGGATTGGGGCGAGAGCGGCGTGATCGGCGACCGCGCGTTCCACCGCGACCCGCGCGTGGTCGCCATGCTGGCGCGCGCGCTCATGCAGGGGCTGCTGCAGGCGGGCATGGCCAACTGCGGCAAGCATTTCCCGGGCCACGGCTTCGTCCGGGCCGACTCGCACACCGAGATCCCGGTGGACCGGCGCAGCCTCAAGGCCATCCTGGCCGACGATGCGGCGCCGTACCCGTGGCTGTCCACCGTGCTCACCAGCGTCATGCCGGCGCACGTCATCTATCCCAAGGTGGACGGCCGCCCCGCGGGCTTCTCGGCCAGGTGGCTGCAGGACATATTGCGCGGCCGGCTGCGCTTCGACGGCGCCGTCTTCAGCGACGACCTGAGCATGGAGGGCGCGCGGCGCATCGATGGCCAGGTGGTCAGCTATACCGACGCGGGCGTGGCCGCGCTCAATGCTGGCTGCGACCTGGTGCTGCTGTGCAACCAGAGCCTGGGCGACGGCCAGGCCGTGGACGAACTCATAGCCGGCCTGGCCGACGCCCAGGCCGCGGGCCGCTGGCAGGCCAGCAGGGCCAGCGAGGCGCGCCGCCAGGCGCTGCTGCCCGAGACCCTGCCGCAGCCCTGGGACGACCTCATGGTGCAGCCGGCCTACATGCACGCGCTGGACCTGCTGCCATGAACATGCGCATCGGCGTGCTCACGGGCGGGGGCGATTGCCCCGGCCTGAACGCGGTGATCCGCGCCGTCACCAAGTCGCTGATCCAGCATGGCCACGGCAAGGGGGTCGAGGTGCTGGGCATCCTGGACGGCTTCGAGGGCCTGATGGGCGACGCGCCGCGCGCCCGGCCGCTGGTGTGGGACCGGGTCTCGGGCATCCTGCACATGGGCGGCACCATCCTGGGCACGAGCAACAGCGCCAACCCCCTGAAGGACGAGGCCACGCTGGAGCAGGTGCGGCGCAACGTGCGCGCCCTGGGCCTGGACGTGGTCGTGGCCATAGGCGGCGACGGCACCATGAGCCTGGCGCACGGCCTGCAGCGAATCGGCCTGGCCTGCGTGGGCGTGCCCAAGACCATAGACAACGACATCGCGCTGTGCGAGCGCAGCTTCGGCTTCGACACGGCCGTGGCCACGGCCACCGACGCGCTGCGCCGCGTGGAGAGCACGGCCAACAGCCACCACCGCGTGATGATCGTCGAGACCATGGGCCGCCACGCGGGCTGGCTGGCGCTGGAGAGCGGGATCGCCGGCGCGGCCGACGTGATCCTGCTGCCCGAGATCGACTACGACCTGCAGGCCATCGTCCGCCGCTGCCGCGAGCGCGAGCGGCGCCAGCGCTACACCATCATCTGCATAGGCGAGGGCGCCAAGCCGCGCGGCGGCGAGATCACCGTGCGCGAACGCGTGGCCGGCAGCCCCGACCCGGTGCGCCTGGGTGGCGTGGGCCACGTGCTGCGCCAGCAGCTGCAGCCGCACCTCAAGAGCGAGGTGCGCACCACCGTGCTGGGCTACGTGCAGCGCGGCGGCGACCCCACGCCGTTCGACCGCGTGCTGGCCACGCGCTTCGGCCACCACGCGGCGCAGCTGGTGATCGCCGGCCAGCTGGACCGCATGGTCACGCTGCAGGACGGGCGCATCGGCAGCGTGGAGATCGCCCGGGTGGCGAACACCCAGCGCAAGGTGCCGCCGGACCACGACCTGATCACCATGGCGCGCGACATCGGCGTGTGCCTGGGTGATTGATCTGCTTCAGGTTTGAGAGCTGGCAGCGCTTGGCTGGAAAGGGTTAGGCCGGGTTTTCATGCCCGGCCCAACCTCTGGTGTCAGGCGCCCAGGTAGGCCTTGCGCACGTCGGCGTTGGTCAGCAGGTTGGCGCCCGTGTCCTCCAGCACCAGGCGGCCCGTTTCCAGCACGTAGCCCCGGTCGGCGATGGACAGGGCGCGGTTCGCGTTCTGCTCCACCAGGAACACCGTCACGCCCTGCGCGCGTATCTCCTGGATGATCTCGAAGATCTGCGCAATGATGAGCGGCGCCAGGCCCAGCGTGGGCTCGTCGAGCAGCAGCAGGCGCGGCTTGCTCATGAGCGCGCGGCCTATGGCCAGCATCTGCTGCTCGCCGCCGCTCATGGTGCCCGCGCGCTGGTTGGCGCGATCCTTCAGGCGCGGAAAGAGCTTGAAGGCGTATTCCATGCCCTCGCCGATCGCGTCCTTGGACTGGAAGAAGCCGCCCATCTGCAGGTTCTCCACCACCGTGAGGGCCGGGAAGATGCGCCGCCCCTCGGGCGAAATGGCGATGCCCTTGCGCATGATGAGGTGGGACGGCGTGTTGGTGATGTCCTCGCCCTCGAACAGCACCTGGCCGCTGCTGGCGCGCGGGTTGCCGCACAGCGTCATCAGGAGCGAGGTCTTGCCCGCGCCGTTGGAGCCGATGAGCGAGACGATCTCCCCCTTGTTGACGTGCAGGCTGACGTTGTTGACGGCGCAGATCGCGCCGTAATGGGTGCTGATGCCTTTGAATTCCAGCATGGCTTGCATCATTCCTCTCCCAGGTAGGCCTTGATCACGCGCTCGTCCTTCTGGATGGCGTCGGGCGTGCCCAGGGCGATCGGGCGGCCGTATTCCATCACCAGGATGCGCTCGGACACGCCCATCACCAGGCTCATGTCGTGCTCGATGAGCAGCACCGCCACGCCGTACTCCTGGCGCAGCTTCTCGATCAGGCCCTGCAGGTCCTTCTTTTCCTGCGGGTTCAGGCCCGCGGCGGGCTCGTCGAGCATGAGCACGCGCGGCTTGGTCACCATGCAGCGCGCGATCTCCAGGCGCCGCTGGTGGCCGTAGGCGAGGTTGCCAGCCTCGCGGTTGACGAACTCGCGCAGGCCCATGTAGTCCAGCCAGTGCAGGGCGTTGTCCAGGGCCTTCTGCTCGCTTTCGCGGTAGCCGCGCGTCTTGAACAGGCCCGTGAGCAGGTTCGTGGACAGGTGCCGGTGCTGCGCCACGAGCAGGTTCTCCAGCACCGTCATGTGCTTGAACAGGCGCACGTTCTGGAAGGTGCGCACCAGTCCGTGCAGCGCCACGCTGTGGCTGCCCTGGCCGGCGATGTCCTGCCCCTGCAGGCGGATGTTGCCCGTGGTGGGGCGGTAGAAGCCGCTGATGCAGTTGAACACCGTCGTCTTGCCCGCGCCGTTGGGGCCGATGATGGCGAAGATCTCGCGTTCCTTGACATCGAAGGCGATGCCGTCGACGGCCAGCAGGCCGCCGAAGCGCATGCTCAGGCCCTCGACGTGCAAAAAGCTGTTGCCGGCTGCCATCACTTCACCTCCACGTGGTGGCGTTGCATGGGCAGCAGGCCCTGCGGGCGCCACACCATCATCAGGATCATCACCAGGCCGAAGATCAGCATGCGGTACTCGGCGAACTCGCGCGCGAACTCGGGCAGGGCGGTGAGCAGGATGGCCGCGAGGATCACCCCGAGCTGCGAGCCCATGCCGCCCAGCACCACGATGGCCAGGATCAGCGCCGACTCGATGAAGGTGAACGACTCGGGGTTCACGATGCCCTGGCGCGCCGCGAAGAACGCGCCGCCGAAGCCCGCGAACATGGCGCCCAGCGTGAAGGCCGAGAGCTTGATCTTCATGGGGTTCAGGCCGAGGGAGCGGCAGGCGATCTCGTCCTCGCGCAGCGCCTCCCAGGCGCGGCCTATGGGCATGCGGATCAGCCGGTTGCTGATGAACAGCGTGACCACCGCCAGCAGCAGCGCCATCAGGTACAGGAAGATCACCATGTGCATGGAGTTGAACTCCAGCCCGAAGAACTGGTGGAAAGTGGTGGCGCCCTCGGCCGAGGGGCTGCGCGCCATCTCCAGGCCGAACACCGAAGGCTTGGGCAGGCCCGAGATGCCGTCGGGGCCGCCGGTGAAGTCCGTGAGGTTGACCAGCAGCAGGCGGATGATCTCGCCGAAGCCCAGCGTCACGATGGCCAGGTAGTCGCCGCGCAGCCGCAGCACCGGAAAGCCCAGCACGAAGCCGAACAGCGCCGAGGCGGCGCCCGCCAGCGGCAGCGCCTCCCAGAAGCTCCAGCCCGCCCAGTGGAACAGCAGCGCATAGGTGTAGGCGCCAACGGCGTAGAAGCCCACGAACCCCAGGTCCAGCAGGCCGGCGAAGCCCACGACCACGTTCAGGCCCAGGCCCAGCATCACGTAGATCATGGCCAGGGTGGCGATATCGACGGCGTTGCGCCCGGCGAAGAAGGGCCAGGCCACGGCCAGCAGCAGCGCCGCCGTGATCCACACCCCGCGCTGGCGCGCGGGGATGGCGGGCAGCTTCGGCCAGGGCAGGTGCATGTTGCGCCCCGCGAACAGGGGTCGCAGCATCTGCGCGATGAAGACGAGCAGGCAGGCCCAGGCCACGTTGCTCCAGTGCTGCGCGATGATGGTGCGTACGCCCGCGCGCTCCAGGTGCAGGCCGAAGATGGGCGTGACCACCACGGCCGTGAGCACCGTGGCCGTGAGGGCATGGGCCAGGTTCTGGCGCCAGCCGGGGCGGGCGGAGGAGGAGATGGCGGCGCTCATCAGACTTTCTCCACTTCAGGTTTGCCGAGCAGGCCCGTGGGGCGGAACAGCAGGATCAGCACCAGCAGGCCGAAGGCCACGATGTCCTTGTATTCCGACGAGATGTAGGCGGCCGCGAAAGTCTCCGCCACGCCCAGCAGCACGCCGCCCAGCATGGCGCCGGGTATGGAGCCGATGCCGCCGAGCACGGCCGCCGTGAACGCCTTGACGCCCACGATGAAGCCGATGAAGGGGTTGAGCTTGCCCACGGCGAGCGCGATCAGCACGCCGCCCACGGCCGCCAGCACCGCGCCCAGGATGAAGGTGAACGAGATCACGCGGTTCACGTCGATCCCGAGCAGCCCCGCCATGTGCATGTCCTGCGAGCAGGCGCGCGAGGCACGGCCCATGCGCGAATGCTTGATGTAGAGCGTGAGGGCGATCATCAGCACCACGGTGACGACGATGATGAGCACGCGGGTGTAGGGCACGAAGATCTCGAAGCCGCTTTCGTCGCCAAAGCGCAGCGCGCCCGGCAGCAGCGAAGGCACGGCCATGTCGCGCGCGCCCTGGCCCAGGGCCACCCAGTTCTGCAGGAAGATGGACATGCCGATGGCCGAGATCAGTGCCACCAGGCGCGGCCCGTTGCGCAGCGGCTTGTAGGCCACCTGCTCGACCACGAAGCCGTACACGCCCGTGACGAGCACGGCGACCAGCAGCATGAGGGCGATGATGACGGCAATCGGCAGGCCGCTCTGCGTGCCGATCGCGGCCAGGGTGACCAGGCCCGCGTAGGCGCCGATCATGTAGATTTCGCCGTGCGCGAAGTTGATCATGCCGATGATGCCGTACACCATGGTGTAGCCGATGGCAATCAGGGCGTAGATCGCTCCGAGCGACAGGCCGTTGAAGAGCTGCTGGAGCAGCTGCGGCAGGAATTCAGACATCCTGGGCCTCTCGATAAAGAGATGGGGAACAAATGGGCGGCCATGCCCGGGGGGCACGACAAAACCCCGACGGCCCCGCCTCCTGGCGGAGAGGGCGTCGGGGTGAAGAGCGCAGGCAGCTTACTTGGCGACGGACTTGCTGCCGTCCTTGTGCCACTCGAAGATCTGGAAGTCGAAGGACTTCAGGTCGCCGTTCTTGTTCCAGCCGATGGCGCCCAGGGGCGTCTCGAAGGTGGTCTTGTGCATGTGGTCGGCCACCTTGGCGGGGTTGTCGCCCACGGCCTTGATGCTGTCGATGATGACCTGCGCGGCAGCGTAGGCGGTCATCTGGAAGGCGCCGCCGGCGTCGCGCTTCTTGTCCTTGAAGGCCTTCACGATGGCGGCGTTCTTGGGGTTGGTCGAGAAGTCTGCGGGCAGGGTCAGCAGCATGCCTTCGACGGCGGGGCCGGCGATGGCGTTGACCTCGGGGTTGCCCACGCCCTCGGGGCCCATCATCTTCACCTTCAGGCCCTGCTCGCCGGCCTGGCGCAGCAGCAGGCCCATTTCGGGGTGGTAGCCGCCGTAGTAGACGAAGTCGACGCCAGCGCTCTTGAGCTTGGTGATGACGGCGGAGTAGTCGCTGTCGCCGGCGTTGATGCCCTCGAACAGCGCCACGTTGATGCCGGCCTTCTTCAGGTCGTCGCGCACCGAGGCGGCGATGCCCTGGCCGTAGGACTGCTTGTCGTGCAGCACGGCGACCTTCTTGGGCTTGACCTTCTCGATGATGAACTTGGCGGCGGCGGGACCCTGCTGGTCGTCGCGGCCGATGGTGCGGAAGATGAAGTGGTAGTTCTTGCCCTCGGTCAGCGCGGGCGAGGTGGCCGAGGGGGTCACGACGACCACGCCCTCGTTGTTGTAGATGGGGGCGGCGGCAATCGCCGCGCCCGAGCATACGGGACCGACCACGTAGTGGATCTTGTCGTTGACCACGCGGTTGGCGGCGACGGGGCCTTGCTTGGGCTCGCAGGCGTCGTCCACGGTGACCAGCTCGATCTTCTTGCCGTTGATGCCGCCGGCGGCGTTGGCCTGTTCCACGGCCGTGTTCACGCCTTCCTTGACCATGTCACCGTATTGGGTGACGGGCCCGGTGGCCGGGACGACCATGGCGATCTTGACCTGTGCATGCGCGGTGGACAACAAAGCCGCGCTGGCCAGGCCCAGTGCGGCGACGACGGTGTGCATGCGGAACGGAATGCTCATAAAACGATCTCCAACTTTTGGTGAAGCGGTCTGAAAAATCGTCAGGCCCCGGTGGGGGCCTGCGATCAAGACCACCATGGTTAACCGTGCGCATGGTATTGGCAACAGGGTAAGCAAGGCTGGTGCTGTCGCCAAAATTTTGCTACGGCAGGCAGGTAATTGCCATGGATCAACTTCCCTGAAATGGCTGTCTCAGGGAAAGCTGGCGGCCTTGGGGGCCGCAGCGGATTCTGCCGCATCCGCTGCGGTGCGCGGTGCGGGATGCATCTTGGCAGGCGGCACCGGCATGCCGGCGCGCCAGCGGCGCACGACGCGCTGGAAGATCAGCGCATTGGGGATCTGCAGCAGCGTTCCGGGCTCGGGGGCGGTGGCGTCTTCCAGCGTGGTGTACAGCAGGTTGATGTCCAGCACGCGGCCCAGGGCGCCGGGTTTTTCCGCCGTGTCCAGCAGCTCGATGTGGTCGCCCACGCGAAACGGCCCCACGGTGAGGATCAGGAAGGCGCAGAACAGGTTGGACAGCACGCTCCACGCGGCGAAGAAGGCCACTGCGCCCACGGTGGCGAAGCCGGTGAAGGCCGTCCACAGCACGGCCGCGGACACGCCCAGGCGCTCCAGCGCCAGCAGGGCGGCGCCGCCGAGGATGAGCCAGCGCACCACGGCATTGATGGGCGCCAGCAGCTCGTGCGGGAACTGGTAGTGGTCGCTGGCCCGCCGGATGAGGCGCCGCACGATGTAGTGCAGCAGCAGCGCCGCCAGCACGATGAGCGCGATCTGCACGCCCGGCACGATCACGTCGAGCCAGTCGTGCGCCCAAGGCGGCAGGATGGTCTTCAGGCGCTCCAGCATGGGGCTCACTGTTCGCGGCGCAGGGCCGGGAACAGGATCACGTCGCGGATGCTGGGGCTGTCGGTAAGCAGCATCATCAGGCGGTCGATGCCGATGCCGCAGCCGCCCGTGGGGGGCATGCCGTACTCCAGCGCGCGCACGAAGTCGTGGTCGAAGAACATGGCCTCGTCGTCGCCGCTGTCCTTGGCCGCCACCTGGGCGTTGAAGCGCGCGGCCTGGTCCTCGGCGTCGTTGAGCTCGGAAAAGCCGTTGCCGAACTCGCGGCCGGTGATGTAGAGCTCGAAGCGCTCGGTGACCTCGGGGCGTGTGTCGTTGGCGCGCGCCAGCGGCGAGATCTCGGTCGGGTGCTCCATGATGAAAGTGGGCTGCCAGAGCTTGTCCTCCACCGTTTCCTCGAAGTACAGCACCTGCAGGCTGGCCAGGGAGCGCGTGGACAGGCGGTCCTTCTCCTCGGTCATGCCCAGCTTCTTGAGCGCGCTCACGAGCCATGCGGCGTCGTCCACGTGCGCGCCGGCCTCGGTGTATTCGTAGATGGCCTCGCGGATCGTCAGGCGTGCAAAGGGCTGGGACAGGTCCACCGCGCGAGCGCCGTAGGTCAGCTGCAGCGTGCCCGTGGCCTTGAGCGCCGCGTCGCGCACGAGCGCTTCGGTGAAGTCCATGAGGTCGCGGTAGTTCCAGTAGGCCGCGTAGAACTCCATCATCGTGAACTCGGGGTTGTGGCGCACCGAGATGCCTTCGTTGCGGAAGTTGCGGTTGATCTCGAACACGCGCTCGAAGCCCCCCACGATGAGGCGCTTGAGGTACAGCTCGGGCGCGATGCGCAGGAACATCTCCTGCTCCAGCGCGTTGTGGTGCGTGACGAAGGGCCGGGCGTTGGCGCCGCCGGGGATGGGGTGGAGCATGGGCGTCTCCACCTCGAGGAAGCCGTGCTCGATCATGAACGCGCGGATGCTGCCGATGGCCTTGCTGCGCGCCACGAAGCGGCGGCGCGCGGCCTCGTCGGTCATCAGGTCCACGTAGCGCTGGCGGTACTTGACCTCCTGGTCGGCCACGCCGTGGAACTTGTCGGGCATGGGGCGCAGGCTCTTGGTGAGCAGGCGCAGGCGCGTGACCTTGACCGACAGCTCGCCCGTCTTGGTCTTCATGAGCAGGCCTTCCGCGCCCACGATGTCGCCCAGGTCCCAGCGCTTGAAGTCGGCATAAGCCTCTTCGCCGATGGCGTCGCGCGTCACGTAGAGCTGGATGCGCCCGCCCGTGTCGCCGAGGGAGCCGTCCTGCAGCGTGGCGAAGCTGGCCTTGCCCATGACGCGCTTGAGCATCATGCGGCCGGCCACGCTGACGGTTACGTCCTGTGCCTCCAGCGCCTCGGCATCGAGCGCCCCATAGCGTTGCTGCAGGCTGGCCGCGTGGTTGCGCGGCTTGAAATCGTTGGGAAACGCCACGCCCAGGCCCTGGGCCTGGCTCTCGCGCAGGGCCTTGAGTTTCTCGCGGCGCTCGGCGATGAGTTGGTTTTCGTCCTGGGCGGCGGCGGGGCTGGTCTGTTCGGAGGACATAGGGGAGTGTAGGAAGATGGGCCAGGGAGCGTGGACAATGCTTGGCTCCGGGGGGAAACCCATGATTTTATTTCACACGTCATGAAGATCGCCATCGTCGGTGCCGGCTACGTGGGCCTGGCATCGGCAGCCTGCTTCGCCGAGCTGGGTCACAACGTCTGTTGCATGGATCGCCACGCCGGGCGCATCGCCCGCCTGCTAGAGGTCCCCTGCCAGGGCGTGGGGTGCGGAGGATGAGCTTTTCGAGCGTGCGCGCGGCCGTGGGTTGGACGCTCGCGCAGCACGGCGCGTTCTTCGTCTCGGCCTGGCTCGTATCGTGGTGGGCCGGGGCGGGGCGCTTCGGCGAATGGAGCCAGGCGCTGGCCCTCGCCACCGTACTGGCCGCGCTCATCACGCTGCGCATGGAATACGCGGGCCAGCTCGACGCGCGCGCGCCGCGCGCCGCATCGCTGTTCGAGGCGGCGCGGTGGCTGGCACTCAGGCTGGGCCTGGGCGTGGCAGTGCTGGGCGCCGGCGTGGCGTTGGCCGCGGCCGTGCCGTGGTGGGCGGGCGCGGGTGCACTGGCAGTGGCGCCGCTGGCGCTCGTGCAGGTGCGCGCCGCCGGGCATGCGCGCGAGGGCCGGGTGGCCCTTGCTGCGGCGGTACGCGCGCTGCCCGCGCTCTGCATGGTGCCGCTGCAGGCTATTGCCTACGTGCTGCAGGCGCCCGAGGTCATCGTCTGGAGCCTGCCTGCAGCCGCGTGGGCCAGCCTTTGCGTGATGCGTGCTCCGCCGCATGGCACGCGCCGCCTACAGCGCTTGCTGTGCACGCGCTGGTCTTTCGTGCGCGCGGAGTGGCTGGGGCTGGCGCTCAACACCGCCGCCAACCACGGGCAGGTGCTGGCCGTGGGCCTGACTGCGGGCGACGCTGCAGCCGGGGTGATCGCGCTCGGGATGCGCGTGGCGATGCTGCCGACCAGCCTCGTCGGGCTGGCCTGGGCCGATGGCCTGCGCGCACAGGTCGTCGCGAGCGGCTCGCGCGCCCAGGCGCGGGAGGTGGTGACGGCGGCGCTGCGGCGCATGGCGGGCGTTTCCATTTCCATGCATCTCGTGGGCGCGCTGGCCGCGTGGCTGTTGCTGCCCTGGCTGTTCCCCACGCTGGGGCACGAGCTGGCGCTGGTCGTGCTGCTCCTGCTGCCTCTGGGCACCGTGCGCATGGTCGCCAGCCCCGTGGCCTTCCTCCCTGCATGGCGCGGCTGGTTGGGCCTGAGCCTGTTGGGCCAGTGCCTGTTGTTCGCGGCCGCTTTAGGCGCGGCGCTCGTGGGTTTGCGCTGGGGTGCGGCGGGCGTGGCGACGGCCTATGCGGCGGCGGCCACATGTATCTACGTGGGTTACCTCGTGTGCGCCCTGCGCGCGGTTCGCACCGATACTTAGCGGGTGGTAATTTTCAAAAATGATAGCTTTCATCGGTTGGTGCACATGACAAAATGCCAGTTTGATATGTATTCTTGGAAACGCGCGACATGGGCAGGCAAGGCAAGGTAGGCGCGGCGCGCGAGGCGGGGCTGGCGCGTACCTACTACACGGGCGATGCGAGCTTCACGCCCGAGCACCTGCATTCCCTTTCGTTCCAGATCCTGCAGCTGCGCGCCTTCCGACCGCACCGCGTGTTGGAGGTGGGCATCGGCAACGGCTTCGTCTCCACCTTCCTGCGGCAGTCGAGCATTGAGGTGGTGACGGCAGACATCAACCCCGCGCTGGGTGCGGACGTCTGCGCGCCGCTCGCAGACCTGCCCGCGCGCCTGCGCGGCGAGCGGTTTGACGTGGTCTCGTGCTGCGAGGTGCTGGAGCACATCCCGTTTGAGCAGTTCGGCGCGCACCTCGACGTGCTGCGCGCGCTGGCGCCCAATGCCTTCATCTCGCTGCCGGGGCACTTCCCCTGGCTGGGCTTTGCGGGGCGGCTTGGCATCCACAACCGCTTCGTGAACGTGTGCCTGGGGTTGCGCATCCCGTGCCGCAGGCGGCTGACCGACGGGCACTACTGGGAGATCGGATCGCAGTGGAGCACGCGCTGCACGGCCCTGGCCGCGCAGATGCGCGAGCGCTTCGGGGGGGTGGAAAGCGGCGTGTTCCCCATGCACCGCTATCACTATTACTTCCGCTGCGGGGAGGGCGCGTGAGCCTGCTTTCGGTGATCGCCCCATGCCGCAACGAGCGAGTCCACATCCTCGCGTTCTGCGAGAGCGTGGCGCGGCAGGAACTGCCGCCCGGCTGGAGCATGGAAGTGCTCGTGGCCGACGGCCAGAGCGACGACGGCACGCGCGAGCTGCTCGACGGCTGGTGCGCGCAGGATAAGCGTTTCCAGCGCGTGGACAACCCCGGCCGCATCGTCTCCACGGGCCTGAACCGCTGCATCGCGCAGGCGCGCGGCGAGGTCATCGCGCGGCTGGACATCCATAGCGAATACGCGAGCGATTACCTCGCGCAATGCATCGCGGCGCTGCGCGAGAGCGGCGCCGACAACGCCGGCGGCCCCTGGCGCGCCGAGGGCCGCACGCCCATGCAGCGTGCCGTGGCAGCGGCCTTCCAGTCGCGCTGGGTGGCGGGCGGCGCGCGCTCGCGCGTCCTGGACTACGAGGGTGAAGTGGACACGGTCTACCTCGGCTGCTGGCCGCGCGCGACGTTCGAGCGCGTGGGGGGCTTCGACGAGCGGCTGGTGCGCAACCAGGACGACGAGCACAACCTGCGCATCCGCCGCGCGGGCGGGCGCATCTGGCAGAACCCGCGCATCCGCTCCACCTACTTTCCGCGCGCGCGGCTTGCGCAGGTATTGCGCCAGTGGGCGCAGTACGGCTACTGGAAGCCCTTCGTGATCGCCAAGCATGGGCAGCCCGCGGCGCTGCGGCACCTGGTGCCCGCAGCGTTCGTGCTCGCGCTAGGGCTGGGCGTGGTGCTGGCGGCCGTCGTGAGCCCCTGGCCGCTGGCCGCGCTGCTGCTGGCCTATGGCGCGCTGCTCGTGCTGGCGCTCGCGGGCATGGACGGCCTCACGCCCGCGTACGCCGCGCGCGTGGTAGCCGTGATCGCGGCCTGCCACCTGGGCTACGGCTGGGGATCGCTGTGCGGCTGGTGGGACGTGCTGCACCGCCGCGAGCCCCGGACCGCCTACGGAGCCTTGACGCGATGACGCGCCCGTCCGAGACCGAGGCCGTCCGTGCGCGCTACGCGCGCCGCGACGCGGCGCGGGATGCGCAGCGCTACGCGCTCACCGATCCCTACGCCCTCGCGGCCTGGCAGGAACGTCAGCGCGCCATCGTCCAGCTTCTGCGCGGCCGTGACTTGGCCGGCCTCGCGGTGCTCGAAGTAGGCTGTGGCAGCGGTGGCAACCTCCAGGATCTGATCCGCCTGGGCACCGACCCCGCGCACGTGCAGGGCATCGAGTTGCTGGAGGCCCGCGCCGCCCAGGCCCGCGCCCGGCTCCCCGCCGCGTGCCGCATCCGGAGTGTCGACGCGCTGCACGCCGACCTGCCCGAGGGCAGCCAGGACTTGGTGCTGCTGTTCACGGTGTTCTCGTCCGTCCTCTCCGCCGATGCGCAGCAGGCGCTGGCCGCGCGCGTCTGGCAATGGCTGCGGCCCGGCGGTGCGGTGCTGTGGCACGATTTCACCGTGAACAACCCGCGCAACCCCGACGTGCGCGGCGTGCCCCTGGCGCGCGTGCGCGAACTGTTCCCGCAGGGCCGTGTGCAGGCGCGCCGCGTGACGCTGGCGCCGCCGCTGGGGCGCGCGTTCTGCCGCGTGCATCCTGGCCTCTATGCCTGGGCCAATGCCGTGCCGTGGCTGCGCACGCATGTGCTTTGCCTGATCGATAAGCCCCATGACTGAATTCCTGCCCTTCGCCCTGCCCGACATCGGCCCCGAGGAAGAGGCCGAGGTGCTCGACACCCTGCGCTCCGGCTGGCTCACTACGGGCCCCAAGGCGCGGCGCTTCGAGGCGGCGTTCGCCGAATCCCTGGGCGACACCAGCTTGCAGACCATCGCCGTCAATTCCGCCACCGCCGGGCTGCACCTGGCGCTGGAGGCGTTGGGCATCGGCCCGGGCGACGAGGTAATCACCACCACGCACACCTTCACGGCCACGGCCGAGGTGATCCGTTACCTGGGCGCGCAGCCGGTGCTGGTGGACGTGGAGCGCGCGTCGCTCTGCATCGATCCCGTGCAGGTGGCGCGGCGCATCACGCCGCGCACGCGCGCCATCATCGCCGTGCACTTCGGTGGGCGCAGCGCCGACATGACGGCCATCCTGGCGCTGGCGCGCTCGTACGGCATCAAGGTGGTGGAGGACGCGGCTCATGCGCTGCCCGCCACGCATGGCGGGCAACTCGTCGGAACCCTGGAGAGCGACGCCACGGTGTTCAGCTTCTACGCCAACAAGACCATGACCACAGGCGAGGGCGGCATGCTGGTCATGCGCGACCCGCAACTGGCTCACCGCGCGCGCGTGATGCGCCTGCACGGCATCGACCGTGATGCGTTCGCGCGCTTCAACACACCCGTGCCCGCGTGGCGCTACGACGTGATCGCACCGGGCTTCAAGTACAACCTGACTGACGTCGCCGCCGCCATCGGCCTGGCGCAGTTGCCCAAGCTGCGGCGCATGCAGCAGCGGCGCGAGGCCATCGCGCGCATCTACCTCGGCGCGCTGACGGATCTGCCGCTCACGCTGCCGCCGCTGCCGGCGCCGGGCGACCTGCATGCGTGGCACTTGTTTCCCATCGAGGTGCAAGGCATGCCGCGCGACGCCTTCGTCGATGCCATGTTCGCACAGGGCATCGGCATGAGCGTGCACTACGTGCCGCTGCATCAGATGACGTACTGGCGCGAATCGTGCGCGCTGCGGCCCGAGGATTTCCCCGTGAGCCAGTCCATTTACGAGCGCACCGCGTCGCTGCCCATCTACAGCCGCATGAGCGATGAAGACGCGCTGCGCGTGGTCTGCGCCGTGCGCCACGTGCTGGAGCGGGCGTGAAGCGCTGCATGGACGTGGCCCTTTCCCTGATCGCCCTCGCGCTGCTGTGGCCGCTGGGGCTGCTGGCGGCGCTGGCGATACGGCTCGATTCGCCCGGCCCGGTGTTTTTTCGGCAGGAGCGCGTGGGGCTGCGCGGGCGCACGTTCCGCATCCACAAGTTCCGCACCATGCGCGTTCATGTCAGCGGCCCGTTGGTCACGGCGAGCGGCGATGCGCGCATCACGCGCGTGGGCCGCGTGCTGCGCCGCTACAAGCTCGACGAACTGCCGCAGCTCATCGACGTGCTGCGCGGGAGGATGAGTCTCGTCGGCCCGCGCCCCGAGGTGCCGCGCTACATGGCGCTCTACCCCGAGGCGGCGCGCGGCAGAATCCTCTCGGTGCGCCCCGGCATCACTGACCCGGCGAGCATCGCCTTCATCGACGAGGAGGGCATCCTCGCCGCCGCACCGGACGCCGAGCGCGCCTACGTGGACACCATCATGCCCATCAAGCAACGCCACTACCTCGACTACGTGGAGCACCGCAGCATGGCGGGCGACCTGCGCATCCTGCTGTGCACCGTGGGCGCGGTGTTCGGGAGGCGTGCATGAGCCTTTGGCGCAGCATGTGCGCAAGCCGCACGGTGGCGCTGTTCGCGCTGGCCGACCTGTCGACGGCGGCGCTCTCGTGGTGATCCGCGTTCCGGTTGCGTTTCAGCTTCGAGATGTCGGATGAATGCCTCGGCATGGCGCTGGACACCATGCCCTGGGCCGTGGGCTGCATGGCCCTGGGGCTGGCCGATCTGCGCCGCTCGCCTGGGGCGTGCTGCTGGGCCCGCCTTGCGGCTATGGTGCGCTATCCGGGTTTCGCGCTGCAGGTCAGCAGCGTGAGCGTGGCGCGCAGCAGGCCGGGCGTCATGGGCTGGCCGGGCCGGCGGGCTGGTAGCCGGGCACCATCTGCCGCAGCAGGGCCATGATGGCAGGCGTGTCGCCGGCCAGTGCCGCGCGGCGCAGGGCCTCCAGCCTGGGCTGCATGTCTGACCATGGCGCGTGCTCCTCGTGCGCGCGCAGTATGCGCGGGTGCGCCGTGGGCAGGGGGTTGTCGCCTATCAGCAGCTCCTCGTACAGCTTCTCGCCGGGGCGCAGGCCGATGAACCGGATCTCGATGTCGCCGCTCGGGTGCGCGTCGCTGCGCACCGTGAGGCCCGACAGCGCCACCATGCGCCGGGCCAGATCCACGATGCGTATGGGCTCGCCCATGTCGAGCAGGAACAGGTCGCCGCCCTCGGCCATGGCGCCGGCCTGCAGCACGAGCTGGGCCGCCTCGGGGATGGTCATGAAATAGCGCGTGACCTCCGGGTGCGTGACCGTGATGGGGCCGCCCGCGGCGATCTGGCGCCGGAACAGCGGGATCACGCTGCCGCTGGAGCCCAGCACGTTGCCGAAGCGCACCATGGAAAACGTTGGCGCGCGGGCGGTGCCGAACGGCGGCCGGCCGCAGGCGGAGATGGCCTGCAGCACCAGTTCCGCGATGCGCTTGCTCGCGCCCATGACGTTGGTGGGGCGCACGGCCTTGTCGGTGGAGATCAGGACGAAGTGGCGCGCGCCGTGCTCCATTGCGGCGCGGACCACGGAAAGCGTGCCGAACACGTTGTTGAATGTGCCCTCCGCCGCGTTGGCCTCGACCATGGGCACGTGCTTGTAGGCGGCGGCGTGGTAGATGGAGCTTGGCTGATGCTCCCGGCAGATGCGGGCCATGCGTGCCTCGTCGGTCACGCTGGCGAGCAAGGGCACGAGCGTGCAGCGGGCGGTGTCGCCGTCTTGCTGCGCTTCGATGGCAGCCTGCAGTTCCTGGTGGATGCCGTAGAGCGCGTATTCGCTGTGGTCCACCAGCAGCAGCCTGGACGGGTGGGCGCGCAGGATCTGCCGGCACAGTTCGCTGCCTATGCTGCCGCCCGCGCCCGTGACGAGCACCACGGCGCCGCGCAGGTTGCGCTCGAGCAGGTCCCGGTCCGGGGCCACGGGCGCGCGGCCCAGCAGGTCGACGATGTCCAGGTCCTGGAAGTCGGTCACGCTCACGCGGCCGCTCGCGAGGTCCGTGAGGCTGGGCAGCGTGCGGATGCGCACAGGCAGCTCGCTCAGGTGCCCGATGATGTCGCGCCGCCGCTCGTGCGAGACGCTGGGCAGCGCCAGCAGCACGTCGGTGATGCCTTCGCGCTCCACCAGCGCCGGCAGGGCGCTGGCGCCATGGACGCGGGCGCCGTTGATGCTGCTGCCGGCCTTTCTGGGGTCGTCGTCCACGAAGCCGCGCAGCGTGTACTGGCGTGCGCCTGCCAGGCCGGCGGCCGTCTGCGCGCCCGCGACGCCGGCGCCGTAGATCAGCAGGCGGTAGCGCGCATCGCGTGTCTGGCCCGAGAGCCAGAGCCAGCCCAGCGTGCGGCTGGTGCCTATGAGCAGCAGCAGGATCAGGGGCTGCAGAATACCCACGCTGCGCGGCACGCCCTCCCATTTGGCCAGTAGCAGCAGAACGAGCAGCAGCGCGCCATAGGTGGCGACGGCGCGGCCGGTCGCCAGCAGCGCGGCGATGCCGTTGTAGCGGAAGATGGCGCGGTACAGGCCCATGTGGACGAAGACGGGGAAGGCCATGGCCGGCCCGAGCAGGTAGACCAGCCATTGCAGCCCCTCGGGCCAGTGCAGGGTGTCCAGCCGCAGCGAAAAGGCCAGCCACATCGCCAGCAGCCCCAGGCCCAGGTCCAGCGTGACGACGACCAGCCGCTTGATGGAGCGAGGCCAGGTCAGTGCTTGCATCAGCATGTGTGCGGCATTCCTTTGGTCTGGCGGTGTCTACAGGGCGATGCCCATGCGTTCGAGCATGTCGCCCACCAGCTCCAGGCGCACGAGCGGATTGTCCAGCGTCATCAGGCGCTGCTTGCTGTCCAGGGGTACGGGCAGCAGCTCGCACCAGCGGTTGGCCACCCAGCCGCAGTCCTGCAGCTGCGCTGGCGTGGGAGGGACGTGCATGCCCGAGCCCGCCTCGCGTCCGTGCAGCGAGGCCAGCACCTGCGCCAGCATGGCGGCCGCGCGCTGCAGGTCAGCCGGCACCGGCACATGCGGGTCGCCGGGCAGTTGCCGCACGTCGGCCACCCACAGCCCGTGCGGGAGGTGGTCGCGGTGGGTGATGCGAAAACGCTCCGTGCCCCGGCAGAGCAGGGTGATCAGCCCGGGCTGCGGTGCCTGCATCTGCTCGATGGTGGCCAGGGTGCCCATGTCGTGGAATTGCTCCGCGGGCGCGCCGGCGCGGCGCACCTCATGGCCGGCGGTGAGCGCGACCACGCCGAACGGCGCACCCGCGTGCCGGCATTTGCGCACCATGTCCAGGTAGCGCACCTCGAACACGCGCAGCGCCAGCACGCCACCGGGGAACAGCACGGTGTCGAGCGGAAACAGCGGCA
This sequence comes from Alicycliphilus sp. T452, assembly GCF_054512775.1. Lineage (NCBI taxonomy): Bacteria > Pseudomonadati > Pseudomonadota > Betaproteobacteria > Burkholderiales > Comamonadaceae > Alicycliphilus > Alicycliphilus sp. T452. Next base: position 42,815 of record NZ_JBTNEH010000009.1, on the reverse strand, counting down.
GTGAAGTCAGTGTCAGCGGGTGGGACATGGCGGTGCGCGTGGGCTGCATCGCTATCATCCCATGCTGCGCCGGCGTCGGCGCCGTGGCGCTTTGCCGGCGCAAGTCTTTTTGTCCCTGCCCATGCTGTTCCAGATCATTTCCTATCTTCTCGAAGTCGCGAGCGGTCTGCTGACCGGCGCCTGCCTGCTGCGCCTGTACATGCAGATGCAGCGCGTGCCGTTTGCCAATCCCGTGGGGCGGCTGGTATTTGCACTCACCGACTGGCTGGTGCTGCCGCTGCGCAAGCTGGTGCCGTCCGCGGGGCGCTGGGATCTGTCGTGCCTGGTGGCGGCCTTTTTGCTGCAACTGGTGCAATACCTGCTGCTGTGGCTGTTGCTGGGCGCGGGCATCGGCCTGTCCTGGCTGCCGTGGATGGCGGTGTTCAGCCTGGCGCGCGTCACCGTGTCGGGCCTGATGGGCCTGCTGATTGCCTATGCCATCTTGTCGTGGATGCAGACGCGCTCGCCCATCAGCGACGTGATCGCCCGCCTGTGCGAGCCGCTGCTGCAGCCGGTGCGGCGCGTGGTGCCCCTCATGGGCGGCATCGACCTGTCGCCGCTGGTGCTGCTGGTGCTGCTGCAGGTGCTGTCCATCGTGCTGGGCCATTTGCAGGCCAGCGTGATGGCGGGATGAAGATTTCGAGGTAAAACAGCCGTAAACGCTTGATAGGCAAGCGCTGGCAGCTATCGTTTTTCAAGCAACGGCGTCTGCCGGCAGGCGCTGCAGCATGGACAGACATTGCGCCACGGTCTGGCGCAGCTCGCGGCGGTCGCAGATGAAGTCCACGCCGCCCTTGGTCTGCAGGAACTCGGCGCGCTGAAAGCCCTCGGGCAGGGTCACGCGCACGGTGGATTCGATCACGCGCGGGCCGGCGAAGCCGATCAGGGCCTTGGGCTCGGCGATCACGATGTCGCCCACGAAGGCGAAGCCGGCGGAGACGCCGCCCATGGTCGGGTCGGTGAGCACGCTGATGTAGGGCAGGCCCTTCTTGGCCAGGCGCGTGAGCGCGGCGTTGGTCTTGGCCATCTGCATGAGCGAGAGCAGCCCCTCCTGCATGCGCGCGCCGCCCGTGGCGGTGAAGCAGATGAAGGGCACCTTCTGCTCGATGGCGGTCTCCACGCCGCGCACGAAGCGCTCGCCCACCACGGAGCCCATGGAGCCGCCCATGAAGTCGAACTCGAAGCAGGCGGCCACCACGTTGATGCTCTTGACGGCGCCGCCCATGACCACGAGGGCGTCGGTCTCGCCGGTGTTCTCCAGCGCCTCCTTCAGGCGCTCGGGGTACTTGCGGCTGTCCTTGAACTTGAGCGCGTCCACGGGCAGCACCTCCTGGCCGATCTCGTAGCGGCCCTCGCCGTCCAGGAAGGCGTTGAGCCGCGCGCGCGCGCCGATGCGGTGGTGGTGGCCGCACTGCGGGCAGACGTTCTGGTTGTGCTCCAGGTCGGTTTTGTAGAGCACGTTGTCGCAGCTGGGGCACTTGACCCACAGGCCCTCGGGCATCTGGCGGCGCTCGGTGGGGTTGGTCTGCTGGATTTTGGCGGGCAGGAGTTTTTCGAGCCAGGACATAGGGTTTCCTCTTGCTTGAGGGCAGTGATTATGCGTCGAGTGCTTTGCGCACCGAGCGCAGGAAGTCCACGGTGATGCCGACCACCTTCTCGTGCGGCTGGTCCTCGATGAGCCCGATGATGCGGCTGCCGATGACCACGGCGTCGGCCACGCGGCCAATGGCCTGGGCCGTGGCCGCGTCGCGGATGCCGAAGCCCACGCCGACGGGGATCTTCACGTGCTCGCGGATGCGCGGCAGCATGGCCTCGACGGCGGCGGTGTCGAGTGCGCCCGAGCCCGTCACGCCCTTGAGCGAAACGTAGTACACGTAGCCGCTGGCCACGCGCGCCACCTGCTGCATGCGCTCGGGCGTGGAGGTGGGGGCGAGCAGGAAGATCAGGTCGATGTCATGGACGCGCAGGTCGGCGGCGAACTGCTCGCATTCCTCGGGCGGGTAGTCCACGACCAGCACGCCGTCCACGCCGGCCGCGCCGGCATCGCGGGCGAACGCGCCCTTGCCGTGGCGCTGGTCGTAGCGCTCCACCGGGTTGGCGTAGCCCATGAGCACCACGGGCGTGGTCTGGTTGCGCTGGCGGAAGCTGCGCACCATCTCCAGCACCTGCGCCATGCCGATCCCCAGGGACAGGGCCTTCTCGCCCGCCTTCTGGATCACCGGGCCGTCGGCCATGGGGTCGGAGAAGGGCACGCCGAGCTCGATCACGTCGGCGCCGGCCTCCACCATGCCGTGCATGAGCGCGGGCGTGATGTCGGCGAACGGGAAGCCCGCCGTCACGTAGGGGATGAGCGCCTTGCGGCCCTTTTCCTGCAGGGCGGCGAAGGTGTCTGCGATGCGGCTCATGCGGCGGGCCCTCCCTTGACGGTGTGGCCGCGCATGCTGGGGCGGTCGTAGAAGTCCGCGCCCGACAGGTCGGCCACGGTGCCGATGTCCTTGTCGCCGCGGCCGGAGAGGTTCACGAGGATGGATTGCTGGGGCGTCATGGTCTTGGCGAGCTTCATCGCATGGGCCACGGCGTGGCTGGATTCGAGCGCCGGGATGATGCCTTCGGTGCGGCACAGGTAGTGGAAGGCGTCGAGCGCCTCCTTGTCGGTGATGCCCACGTATTCGGCGCGGCCGATCTCCTGCAGCCAGGCGTGCTCGGGGCCCACGCCGGGGTAGTCCAGGCCGGCGCTGATGCTGTGCGTCTCGGTGATCTGGCCGTTCTCGTCCTGCAGGATGTAGGTGCGGTTGCCGTGCAGCACGCCGCTGCTGCCGCGCTGCAGGCTGGCCGAGTGGCGGCCGGAGTCCAGGCCCTCGCCCGCGGCCTCCACGCCGATCAGGCGCGTCTTCTCGAACGGGATGTAGGGGTGGAAGATGCCCATGGCGTTGCTGCCGCCGCCCACGCAGGCGACCACGGCGTCGGGCTGCTCTGCGGCTATTTTCTGCTCGGCCAGCATGGAGGGCATCTGTTCGAGGCATTCCTTGCCGATCACGCTCTGGAAGTCGCGCACCATCACCGGGTAGGGGTGCGGGCCGGCCACGGTGCCGATGATGTAGAAGGTGTCGTCCACGTTGGCCACCCAGTCGCGCATGGCCTCGTTGAGCGCGTCCTTGAGCGTGCGGCTGCCGGATTCGACGGGCACCACGGTGGCGCCCAGCAGCTTCATGCGGTAGACGTTGGGGCTCTGGCGCTTGACGTCCTCGGCGCCCATGTAGACCACGCATTCGAGGCCGTAGCGCGCGCAGATGGTGGCCGTGGCCACGCCGTGCTGGCCCGCGCCCGTCTCGGCGATGATGCGCGGCTTGCCCATGCGGCGCGCGAGCATGGCCTGGCCGATCACGTTGTTGATCTTGTGCGCGCCGGTGTGGTTGAGGTCCTCGCGCTTGAGGTAGATCTGCGCGCCGCCCATCTCGCGCGACATGCGTGCGGCGTGGTAGACGGGCGAGGGCCGGCCCACGAAATGGGCCAGCTCGTACTGGAATTCGGCGATGAACTCCGGATCGTGCTGGTAGCGCGCATAGGCCTCGCGCAGCTCGGTCAGCGCATGGGTCAGGGTCTCGCTGGCGAAGCTGCCGCCATAGGGGCCGAAGTGGCCCGACGCATCGGGTTGGTGGTATTCGAACATTCAGGAGATGGAAGCTGGTGCCGCATCCGCCGCGCGCACGGCGGCGATGAAGCGTTGGATCTTGCCGGCGTCCTTGACGCCCTTCAGGAGGGCGCCGCCGGGGCCGTCGGCCTCTACGCCGGAGCTGACGTCAACCGCCAGCGTTCGGCAACGCGGTCGAACCTGCAGGATGCCATCGGCTACGTTTGCAGGCGTGAGTCCACCAGACAAAACGAGGTGACAGTCGACGCTTGGTGGAAGGAGTGACCAATTGAATGCCTTGCCGCCGCCGCCATAGCCCTCGACATGGGCGTCGAGCAGGATGGCGCGGGCGTGAGAGTGAGCCTGCGCGTATTCTACGAGGTCGAACCGTGCCGCGCCCTCGCCCAGGGGAATGCGCGCTGCGCGCAGGAAGGGAATGCGCCCCCGGTCGCTGGCGGCCCAGCAGTCCTCGGGCGTCTCGTCACCATGAAATTGCACCGTAGTGCCCGGTACGCAAGCGCTGGAAGCTATCACTTCGGTAGCTGGCGCGTTCACGAACAGCAGCACGGGCGTGACGAAGGGCGGCAGGCGCCGGGCCAGGGCGGCGGCGCGCTCGGGGCTGACGGCGCGCGGGCTCTTCGCGTAGAGCACGAAGCCGACGGCGTCCGCGCCCGCGTCCACGGCCGCGTCCACGTCCTGCTCGCGCGTCAGGCCGCAGATCTTGATGCGGGTGCGTATGGGGGAGGGGCTGCTCATGGCAGCCAATCATACGCAGCCGTGCGCGTGGGCAGATCCCACTCGGGTGCGTACACCGGCCCCAGGAAGTACAGGCCATCGGGGGAGAACGTGGGCGCCGCGGCGTCGCGCGAACGCGCCTGGAGCACCTCGCGCATCCACTCGGGCGGGTACAGCCCCTGGCCGATGGCGACGATGCAGCCCATGATGTTGCGGATCATGTGGTGCAGGAAGGCGCTGCCCTCGAACTCGAAGCGCCAGTAGCAGGGCGCGCAGCCGTGCAGGGAGGGGCCGTCGGCCGGGCCGCGGCGCGTGATGGCGATGCGGTGCAGCGTCTTGACGGGCGACTTGGCCTGGCAGGCGCTGGCGCGGAACGAGCTGAAGTCGTGCTCGCCCAGCAGGTGCTGCACGGCGTCCTGCATGGCCTGCCCGTCGAGCTCATGGAACACCCAGCCCACGCGCCCGGCCTCCACGCTGGGGCGCACGGGCGACTGCAGCAGCACGTAGGCGTAGCGGCGCGCCACGGCGCAGGCGCGCGCGTGGAAGGCGTCGGGCACGGGCTGCGCCCATTGCACGGCGATGCCGGGCGGCAGGAAGGTGTTGGTGCCGCGCACCCAGGAGAACGGCGCGCGCTGCAGCCCAGTGTCGAAGTGCACGACCTGCATCAGGCCGTGCACGCCCGCGTCCGTGCGGCCGGCGCAGATCGTCGCCACCTTCTGAGTGGCGAAGCGGCCCAGGGCCGCTTCGAGATGGTCTTGTACGGTGTTGCCGCTGGGCTGGCTTTGCCAGCCGCTGTAGGCCTGGCCGTTGTAGCTGACGCCCAGTGCCACCCTCATCGCGCGGCTCCCGGCCGTTCAGGCGCCGCGCCGGCGCGGCGCGGACGCACGGGGCTGCGGCGCATCAGCCGAGCGTGGCCAGCAGGCGCTGGGCACGGGCCTTGAGCTCGCCGGAGGATTCGGCGATCACTTCCTCCACCAGGGTGCGCGCGCCCTCGCTGTCGCCGATGGTGTTGAACTCCTCGGCCAGCGCCAGCTTGGTGGCCAGCGGGTCGTCCGGCAGCGGCTCGTCGGCAGGCGTGTCGGCCGGCTGCGACGCGGTGAGCCCGCCCGGGCCGGTGAGGTCCAGCGACAGGTCGCCCAGGTCGAAGTCGAGGGACTCCACGGCCGGCGCCTTGGCGTCGCGGCTGGTCAACGGCGCGATGGCGGAGTCCATCAGCGACAGTGCGTCTTCCGGAAAATCGAGCGGCAAAGGCCCGGTCGCGGCAGCGGCCTCCGAGGCGGGTTCTGCCGTGTCGTCCGTGGCGGGCACGGACGCTTGCGGGGCTCCGGGCAGCTCGGGGGCGAGCGCCGGCATGGGCGCCTCGGCCTCCGGCGGCAGCGCCTCGACGGCCTCGTGGGCTGCCTGTTCGTTGGCTGCCGCCGCCATGGCGAAGGCGCTGGGCGCGGGCGCGGGCGCCTCCGGGGCTTCTTGCAGGTCCAAATCCAGATCCAGGTCCAGGTCCAGATCGAGGCCCGGAAGCACGGAATCCGGGCCTGAGGCCGTGGGCGCCGTGACGTTCAGGGTGCTCGGGAAGGCGCCGGGCAATGCGTCCGCCCCCGGCTGCCCGCCCGCCGCGGTGGCCGGACGGCCGCCAGGCCGGTACAGCGCGTTCTCGGGGTCCAGCGTGCGGCCCAGGTCCGACACGCGGGCCCAGTCGGGCCCCTCGCCGTTCGTGAGCCTGAACACGTCGTTGGCGGCCGATTCCAGCGCCTTGCGGTCCTGGCGCTTGGCGTAGATTTCGGCCAGCTTGGCGGGAATGGCCACGCGTTCCGACTGGTGGCGCATGGCCTCCTTGAGGATTTCCTCGGCCTGCAGGTCACGGCCATAGGCCAGGTAGACGTCGGCCTCGGCCACGGGGTCCACGTCGCCGCCGGCGTCCAGCTGGCTGGGCGAATAGGTCATCGACGAGGAGCCCGTCGTCAGTCCGCTGTTGGCCGTGTCCACGTGCTGGCCGCCACTGGCGCCGAAGAAGGAGTCCGGTGTGCCGCGGCCCTCCTCGAAGGAGCTGTCCACGGCGGCGGCCCGGCTGCGGCGGCTTTGGGCCGCGCGGTAGCCGCCGTAGCCGAGCAGGGCCAGTATGAGGGCCAGGGCGCCGCCGGTCCGCAGCGGGTCTTCCATGAGCGAGTCGAGGATGCCCGGCTCCTCGGGGGCTGCCGGCTGTGGCGCCGGCTGGGGGGCGGCTGCGGGTGCCGGCGCGGGCGCGGCGGCGGAGGGCGCGGCCTCCGATGCCGCGGTGCCTGCTGCGTCGGTGGCGCCGGCGGGGGCTTCGGCGCTGGCCGCTGCCTGGGGCTCCGGCGTGGGCAGGGCCGCAGGCGCCGGCACGGCGATGCCGGGTTGGGCCGATGCCGCGTTGCCGGGGGCGGCCGCCGCGGCCTGCGTGGAGGCGCCGCCGATCTGGTTGAGTTCGGTGATGTTCTTCGACAGCTCGGCCATGCGGGCCGCGTTCTGATCGGCCTGCTTGTCGCGGGCCATCTGCTCGTCGGCCTTGTGGGCCTGCACGCCGCCCTTGGACAGGGTGAGCTTGTCGGGGCTGGCGGCCGTGGGCTTGCTCTCGTCCACCTGGGCCTGGACCGTGCCGCTGGCCGAGCGCTCGGCGGCGGCCACCTGCGTGCGCGGCGCGACCGAGGCCAGGCGGCGGCGGTACTCGTTGAAGTCGCGGCTTTGCGCGGCGACGATCTGGCGCGCCTGCGCGGCCGGGGTGGCCTGTGCGTCGGCCTCGCTGGGCATGCGCAGCACCGCGCCGGAGCGCAGGCGGTTCACATTGCCCCGCACGAAAGCGTCGGGGTTGGTCTGCGCCATGGCGACCAGCATCTGGTCCAGCGAGACGCTGGCGGGCCGGTGCGCCTCGGCGATGCGTCCGGCAGTGTCGCCGCGGCGCACCCTGACCTCATCGCCGCTGCCGGGGGCCGTGGCGGCGACCGCAGGGCGGCCGGGCGCGGCCGCTGGCGCGGGGCGGGCCGCCGGGGCCGGTGCCGCCGCGCGGGGGGCCGGGGCGGGCGCCGCTGTCCGGGGCGCGGCTTCGGCGCGCGGCGCAGTCACCTGCGGCGCGGTCGTCGCGGTCGCAGGCGCGCGCTCGGCTGCCGGAGGGTCGAACAGCATGGTGTAGCTGCGCACGACATGGCCCGAGCTCCACGTGGCGTCGATCACCATGTCCACGAAGGGCTCGTTGATGGGGCGGGTGCTGCTCAGGCGCAGCACCATGGAGCCGTCGGCGCGGCGGTGCAGCTGGACCTGCACGTTGCCGGCCGCGGGCGAATATTCCAGGCCCTGGCTGCGGAAGACCTCGGGCCTGGCGGGGGCCACGCGCAGCGACTCGGCTTCGGCGGCGGTGATCTGCGGCAGTTCGATTTCGGCCCGTAGCGGTTCACCCAGCGCCGACTGCACGTTCACGCGTCCCAGGGCCAGTGCGCTGGCATCGGTGCCGTAGAGGCCAGCCGACAGGATGGCCGCCGTGGCCAGGGCAGAAAATTTCCAACGATGCATGTGTGCGACGAATGATTGAGTGGGCTTTGCCGTGGGGAGCGGTGTGTTCATGCTCATGGCTGGGGCCGCTCCAGTACGTGAAAATATGTAAAAAGCACCATAGCATCAATGTTTTGCACTGACAAGCTAAGGCATTGCACCGCTTTTCCAGCCCGGTCCAAGGGGGTGAAAAGGGCTTCGTGCCTGTTGGTAATGGACAACGGTACGGGGCCGGGCGTGTCTGCCCGGGCCCTGGCGAAAACAAAAACGGCGCCACGCGGGTGGCGCCGTTGCTGCGCGTCAGGCGCCCAGCAGGATGCGCAGCATGCGCCGCAGGGGCTCGGCGGCGCCCCATAGCAGCTGGTCGCCGATCACGAAGGCCGACACGTACTCGGGCCCCATGTTGAGCTTGCGCACGCGGCCCACGCCGACCTGCAGGCCCCCGGTGATGGAGGCGGGGGTCAGTTCCTGGAGGGTGAGGGCCTTGTCGTTGGCCACGAACTTCACCCAGGGGTTGCCGCCCTTGATGAGGGACTCGATCTCGGCGAGCGGGAGGTCGCGCTTGAGCTTCAGGGTGAGCGCCAGCGAGTGGCAGCGCATGGCGCCGATGCGCACGCACAAGCCGTCGACGGGGATGGTGGCCGGGGTGCCCAGGATCTTGTTGACCTCGGCCTGGCCCTTCCATTCTTCCTTGGACTGGCCGTTGGGCAGCTGCGAGTCGATCCAGGGGATCAGGCCGCCGGCCAGCGGGGCGCCGAAGAACTCGGTGGGCACGTCCTGGCGGATGGTGGCCGCCACCTTGCGGTCGATCTCCAGGATGGCCGATGCCGGGGTGGCCAGTTCGCCGGCCACGCTGCCGTAGATCACGCCCATGCCCTTGAGCAGTTCGCGCATGTGGTTGGCGCCGCCGCCCGAGGCCGCCTGGTAGGTCATGGAGGACACCCATTCGACCAGGTCGGCCTTGAACAGCCCGGCCAGGCCCATGAGCAGGATGGAGTTGGTGCAGTTGCCGCCGATCCAGTTCTTGCCGCCGGCGGCCAGCCTGGACTTGATCAGGCCGTCGTTGACCGGGTCGAGCACGATGACGGCGTCGTCTTCCATGCGCAGCGCCGAGGCGGCGTCGATCCAGTGGCCCTTCCAGCCGGCGGCGCGGATCTTGGGGAATACTTCCTTGGTGTAGTCGCCGCCCTGGCAGGTGATGACGATGTCGCACTTGGCCAGCTCCGCGATGTCGTTCGCGTCCTTGAGCTGGGTGTGCGTCCTGGCCATGGCGGGCGCCTTGCCGCCGGCGTTGGAGGTGGAGAAGAAGACCGGCTCGATGAGGTCGAAGTCGCCCTCGGCCTGCATGCGGTCCATCAGTACCGAACCGACCATGCCGCGCCAGCCGACGAGGCCTACCAATTGCTTGCTCATTTCAAATCGCCCTTTCAAGTTAAAAACGGTGCGCACCCGACCGGTGGCAGCTTTTTTGGGCCCCGGCTCGTCTGGCCAGGGAGGGCGCACGACGATGCCGGAGCTGGATCAGCCCTTAATGGTCGTGGTTTTGGTGGTGATTGCGCGCGCGGCCGGCGCTGCCGGGGCGGCAGGCTTGTTCTTTGGCGGGAACGGGCGGGCGGCAAACATGGAAATATTGTAGGGGATGCAGTGCCGGGCACTGCATCCGTGTGGTTAACGCGGCATCAGCGCAAGGCGTTGACGACCGCGTCGCCCATTTGCACCGTGCCCACGCGGGTCGTGCCCTCGCTGTGGATGTCGGGCGTGCGCAGCCCTTGGGCCAGGACCTTTTTCACGGCGGCTTCGATGCGGTCGGCGGCCTCGGTCTGGCCTAGCGAGAAGCGCAGCATCATCGCCGCCGAGAGGATGGTGGCCAGCGGGTTGGCCACGCCCTTGCCCGCGATGTCGGGCGCGCTGCCGTGGCTGGGCTCGTACAGGCCCTGCTTCTTGTCGTTGAGGGAGGCAGAGGGCAGCATGCCGATGGAACCGGTGAGCATGGAGGCTTCGTCCGAGAGGATGTCGCCGAACATGTTGCCGGTCACGATCACGTCGAAGGCCTTGGGCGCCTTGACGAGCTGCATGGCGGCGTTGTCCACGTACATGTGGTCGAGCTGCACGTCGGGGTAGTCCTTGTGCACCTCGGTGACCACGTCCTTCCAGAGCTGGAAGGTCTCCAGCACGTTGGCCTTGTCCACGCTGGTGACGCGCTTGCTGCGCTTGCGCGCGGCCTCGAAGGCCACGCGGGCGATGCGCTCGATCTCGGGGCGGCTGTAGCGCATGGTGTCGAAGGCTTCCTCGGCGCCGGGGAAGTGGCCGTCGGGCGCCGTGCGGCGGCCGCGCGGCTGGCCGAAGTAGATGTCGCCCGTGAGCTCGCGGATGATGAGGATGTCCAGGCCCGCGACCAGCTCGGGCTTGAGGCTGGAGGCGTGCGTGAGCTGCTCGTAGCAGATGGCCGGGCGGAAGTTGGCGAACAGGCCCAGGTGCTTGCGCAGGCCCAGGATGGCCTGCTCGGGGCGCAGCGGGCGGTCGAGCGTGTCGTACTTCCAGTCGCCCACGGCGCCGAACAGGATGGCGTCGGCCTCGCGCGCGAGCTTCAGGGTGGATTCGGGCAGGGGGTGGCCCGATGCCTCGTAGGCGGCGCCGCCGACGGGGGCGGTTTCCATCTCCAGCTTCAGGTCGAGGGCCTCGAGCACCTTGACGGCTTCGGCGACGATTTCGGGGCCAATGCCGTCGCCCGGCAGGACTGCGATTTTCATGGTGTGTTCACTTCTGTTTTAGTAGCTTCCAGCGCTTGGCTGGCAAGCGCTTAAGGCCGGTTTGACTCAAATTTTCAGGATGCCATGGTGTGGGCCAGCCAGGGCTTGGTGGCCAGGCGCTCGGCCTCGAACGCGCGGATCTTGTCGGCGTGGCGCAGGGTCAGGCCGATGTCGTCGAAGCCATTGAGCAGGCAGTACTTGCGGAACGGGATCACGTCGAAGGGGATTTCCTCGCCCTGCGGGCGGACCACGACCTGGCGTTCCAGGTCGATGGTGAGCTCATAGCCGGGGAAGGCCGCCACTTCGTCGAAGAGCTGGTCCACCGTGGCCTCGGGCAGCGCTATGGGCAGCAGGCCGTTCTTGAAGCAGTTGTTGAAGAAGATGTCGGCGAAGCTCGGCGCGATGATGGCGCGAAAGCCGTACTGGTCCAGCGCCCAGGGCGCGTGCTCGCGGCTGGAGCCGCAGCCGAAGTTCTTGCGCGCCAGCAGGATGGAGGCACCCTTGTACCGCGGCTGGTTCAGCACGAAGTCGGGGTTGGGCTTGCGCTGGCTCTCGGGCACGCCGGGCTCGCCCTTGTCCAGGTAGCGCCATTCGTCGAACAGGTTGGGGCCGAAGCCCGTCTTCTTGATCGACTTGAGGAACTGCTTGGGGATGATGGCGTCGGTATCGACGTTCTCGCGGTCCATGGGAGCGACCAGGCCCTGGTGGATGGTGAATTTCTGCATGGCGGTTGAAGAGGATGGGGTTGTCAGCGGGCCGCGCGCTCTATGGCGCCGCCGGCACTTTGCACGTCCTGGCCTATGCCCTTGATGGTGTTGCAGGCCGCCAGGGTCAGGGCCAGGCCGATCAGAAGGACGGAGAAGGAGGGCTTCATGGTGGTGCTCGCTGAAGACGGGGTTAGGCGAACTTGCGGATGTCGACGAAATGGCCGTGGATGGCGGCGGCCGCGGCCATGGCCGGGCTGACCAGGTGGGTGCGCCCGCCCGCGCCCTGGCGGCCTTCGAAGTTGCGGTTGCTGGTGCTGGCGCAGCGCTCGCCGGGCTCCAGCCGGTCGGCGTTCATGGCCAGGCACATGGAGCAGCCGGGCTCGCGCCATTCGAAGCCGGCGGCCTTGAAGATCTGGTCCAGGCCCTCGCGCTCGGCCTGTTCCTTGACCAGGCCCGAGCCGGGCACGACCATGGCCAGCTTGACGTTCCTGGCGACCTTCTGGCCGAGCTTCCTGACCACGGCGGCGGCCTCGCGCATGTCCTCGATGCGGCTGTTGGTGCAGCTGCCGATGAACACCTTGTCCACGAAGATGTCGGCGATCGGCTTGCCGGGCGTGAGGCCCATGTAGGTCAGGGCGCGCTCGGCCGCGCCGCGCCTGGAGGGGTCCTTTTCCTTGTCGGGGTCGGGCACCGTGGCGTCCACGCCTAGCACCATCTCGGGGCTGGTGCCCCAGGTCACCTGCGGCACGATGTCAAAGGCGTTGAGCTCCACCACGGCGTCCCACTGCGCGTCGGCGTCGGAGTGCAGCGTCTTCCAGTACTGCACGGCCTGGTCCCACTCCACGCCCGTGGGGGCCAGCGGGCGGCCCTTGACGTAGGCGATGGTCTTGTCGTCCACGGCCACCAGGCCCGCGCGCGCGCCGGCCTCGATGGCCATGTTGCACACGGTCATGCGGCCTTCCATCGACAGGTCGCGGATGGCCTCGCCCGCGAACTCGATGGTGTAGCCCGTGCCGCCGGCGGTGCCGATCCTGCCGATGATGGCCAGCACGATGTCCTTGGCCGTGATGCCGGGGGCCACCTTGCCGTTGACCTTGATGAGCATGTTCCTGGCCTTCTTGGCCAGCAGCGTCTGCGTGGCCATCACGTGCTCGACCTCGCTGGTACCGATGCCGTGGGCCAGCGCGCCGAAGGCGCCGTGCGTGCTGGTGTGGCTGTCGCCGCAGACCACGGTCATGCCGGGCAGGGTGGCGCCGTTCTCGGGGCCGATCACGTGCACGATGCCCTGGCGCCTGGAGAGGAAGGGGAAGAACGCGGCCGCGCCCGATGCGGCGATGTTCTTGTCCAGCGTGACGATCTGCTCCTTGCTGATGGGGTCGGCAATGCCGTCGTAGCCGCGCTCCCAGCCCGTGGTGGGCGTGTTGTGGTCGGCCGTGGCGACGATGGAGCTCACGCGCCAGACCTTGCGACCGGCCTCGCGCAGGCCCTCGAAGGCCTGCGGGCTGGTCACTTCGTGCACGAGGTGGCGGTCGATGTAGAGCACGGCGGTGCCGTCCTCCTCGGTGTGGACGACGTGTTCGTCGAAGATCTTGTCGTACAGGGTGCGTCCCATGGCGGTCTCGTTTCGTGGGTTCAGGGGGATGGTGAAATTGTAGGAGCCAGGTGCTCGACCAGCAGCCGCGCGGTGACGGGCAGGGCGTCGAAGTCGCGCGCCACCAGGCGCAGCTCGCGCCGGGCCCAGGGCTCGTCCAGGCGCACGGCGACCAGCCGGCCCAGGCCCTGCATGAGGGCAAAGGCGCGGTCGGGCAGCAGGCCCACGCCCAGGCCGTTGTCGATCATGCGGCACATGGCGTCCAGGCTGGTGACCTGGATGCGCTGGCGCAGCGGCCGTCCGGCCTGGGCGGCGGCCTGGCGCATGGCCAGGCTGATGCTGCTGCCGGCGTGCAGGCCGACGATGTCCCAGTCGAGCACTTCGTCGAATTGGATGGATTCCCGCGCGGACAGCGCGTGGGCCTGCGGCACGGCGAGCACCAGCTGATCGCTGCGGTAGGGGCGGCTTTGCAGTTCCGCGCCGCCCGTGCCGTTGCCGCCGCCCAGGTTGCAGATGCCCAGGTCGGCCGCGCCCTCGTGCACGGCGTGCAGCACGTCGGGGGACAGGTGTTCCTGCAGGTCGATCTTGATCTGGCTGTGCGCGCGGGAGAACTGCCCCAGGTCCTCGGGCAGGAACTGCACGATGGCCGAGATGTTGGCGTGCATGCGCACATGGCCGCGCACGCCCTCGGCGTATTCGCTGAGCTCGCCCTGCATGCGCTCCAGCCCGAAGAGCACCGCGCGCGCGTGGTGCAGCAGGCTCTCGCCCGCGGGCGTGAGCGTCACGCCGCGGCTGTGGCGGTACAGCAGGGCCGTGTCCACCGCGGCCTCCAGGTCGGACAGGCGCTTGCTCACGGCCGAGGCGGCGATGAACTCGCGCTCGGCCGCGCGGCCGATGCTGCCCAGTTCGCAGACGGCCACGAACAGTTGCAGCGAGGTCAGGTCGATACGGCGCGCGAAACTGCGCTCGGAGCTTTTCATCGGGGGGAATCGTTGTGGCTTCTCGTTTGGAGAGGCTATGGCTGGATTTTCCCCTTGATGCACCGCCTTTGCCATCGTTAACCACGATGGCTTGCATGCCATCGTGCGCGCTGGTACGGCGAGTTTGCTCCTCAAAAAAGAGCTGCCAGCGCTTTGCCATAAAGCGCTGGAGCCTATTTTCTATGGATTTCTACAGCGCCACGGTGTCGCCATGCTCCGGCACCTCGGCGGGCCAGTGCAGCTCGTACTCGATGCGCTGGCGCAGGATGTCGGCGGCGGGCAGTTCCCCGTGCACCACGTACACGCGGCGCGGCGCGGCGGGCATGGCGCGCAGCCAGTCCAGCACCTGGCCGCCGTCTGCATGGGCCGATGCCGTGGCCAGCTGCACCACCTCGGCGCGGATCTCCACGTCGCGCCCGAGGATGCGTATGCTTTTCTCGCCATTGGCGATGCGCGCGCCGCGCGTGCCGCCGGCCTGGTGGCCGGTGAGCACGATCATGTTGCGGTGGTCGCCCGCGTGCAGCGCCAGGTGGTGCAGCACGCGCCCGCCCGTGGCCATGCCGCTGGCCGACAGGATGATGCGCGGCCCGTGCAGGCGCGCCAGGGCCTTGGACTCCTCCACGCTGTGCACCAGCGTGGTGCCGCGCGCCATGGCGCGCAGTTCGGCGCGGCTCAGGCTGTGCTCGCCCACGTGGTCCTCGAACAGTTCGGTGGTGCTCACGGCCATGGGGCTGTCCAGGTACACGGGCAGGCGCGCCGGCAGGTCGCCGCGCGCTTTCAGCAGGGCAATGGCGTGCAGCACCGTCTGCGCCCGCCCCACCGCGAACACCGGCACCACGGCCACGCCGCCGCGCGCGGCCAGGCGCGCGAGGGCCGGGCCCAGCTCGTCCAGCACCGAGCCCGGCGGGTGGCTGCGGTCGCCGTAGGTGGATTCGACGAGCACCGTGTCGGCCGCGGGCGGCGCGTCGGGGGCGCACATCAGCAGGTCGTCCGGGCGGCCCAGGTCGCCCGAGAACAGGATGCGCCGCCCGCCCACCTCCAGCAGGATGCTGGCCGCGCCCAGGATGTGGCCGGCGCGCGTGAATGTGGCGCGCCAGCCGGGCAGGGGCTCGAAGGGCGCGTGCGCGGGCTGCGTGCGCAGGAGCGCCAGGCTGTGCTGCGCGTCCAGGCGCGTGTACAGCGGCAGCGCGGGCTCGTGCTTGCTCAGGTGGTGGCGGTTGAGGTAGGCCGCCTCTTCCTCCTGCAGGTGGCCGCTGTCGGGCAGCAGGATGGCGCACAGGTCGCGCGTGCCGGAGGTGCAGAACACCGGGCCGCCGAAGCCATCGCGTGCCAGCAGCGGCAGATAGCCAGAATGGTCCAGGTGGGCGTGGGTGAGCAGCACGGCGTCGATCTCGTGCGGCGCCACCGGCAGCGGCCGCCAGTTGCGCTGGCGTAAGAGCTTGTAGCCCTGGAACAGCCCGCAGTCCACCAGCAGCGCCTTGCCATCGTGGCGCACGAGGTACTTGGAGCCGGTGACGGTGCCGGCGCCGCCGAGGAAGGTGAGGCTGACGGTCATGAAGGTGTTCTCCCGGGGTCGATCGCCGCCACAGAGTAACAGTTAACCCAGCCGCATCCGCAGCGTGGCGTAGCCGGCGTCGGGGTGGACGGCCCGCGTCGGCGCATGGCCAGCGGCCAGGGCGATGCGGGTGGTGCGCGCGAGCAGCTCCTGCATCAGCACGCGCAGCTCCAGCCGCGCCAGCGGGGCGCCCGGGCAGACGTGGATGCCCGCGCCGTACAGCAGGTTGAGCCCTGGGTCGCGGTCCATGCGGAACTCGTCGGGGTCGCCGAACACGCGCGGGTCGCGGTTGGCGGCGATCCAGTTGACCGACAGGCGGCTGCCGGCCGGCAGCGGGCATCCGCCCAGCTCGGTGGCCCGGGTGGTGATGCGGCGGTTGGACACCAGCGGGCCGTCGATGCGCAGCACCTCGTCGATGGCCGTGGGCAGCAGCGCGGGCTGTTCGCGCAGGCGCTGCTGCCAGTCGGGATGGCTGGCCAGCCAGTGCATGAGGATGCCGATGGAGGCGGCGATGGTGCCCACCTCGCCCACCGTCCAGTTGCGCAGCACGCTGGCGAGCTCGCGCAGGTCCAGCAGGCGGTCATCGACGCGGGTGTGCATCAGCTCGCTGCTGACGTCCTGCGTGGGGGGCGCGTCGCGCCGCGCCTGGCGCACGCGCTCGACCAGGTCCTCGAACTCCTGGGCCACGGCCGACGTCTGGGCGCGGTCGCCCGAGCGCGTGGCGGCGTGGCTGCGGCGCAGCCAGCCGAGCAGCTCGTCCTGCAGCAGCGTGGGCCAGCCCAGGAAGGCAGACTGCACGCGCACGGCGAAGGGCAGGGCGAATTCCTGGGTGATCTCCAGCTCGCCGCCCAGGGCCAGGGCCTCCTGCACGGTGGTGCTGGAGAGGGCGCGGCACACGGGCTCGAAGCGCGCCATCCGCTCGGGCGCGAAGAAGGGGTCGAGCGCGCGGCGGTAGGCCGTGTGCTCGGGCTGGTCGTAGCCGTTGGGCACGGCCGGGTGCGCCGACACGGCGCTGCTGAAGGTGGCGTGGTCATCCAGCACCCGCATGACCTCGGCGTGGCGCAGCACGGACCAGTGCTGCGATTCGCTGTGGGCCAGGGGACAGCGTTCGCGCAGCCGGTCGTAGGCGGCGCGCTGGTCGCGCTGGACCTCGGGGGCCTGCGGGTCCCATTGCGGTGGGGTCGTGGTCATTGCAGTTTCTCCATGCCGTCAAAGGCCCAGGTCGTCGGCCAGCGCGTCCATGCGCTGGCGCACGTCCGCATCCATGGCCATGGGGCGGCCCCATTCGCGCTGGGTCTCGCCGGGCCATTTGTTCGTGGCGTCCAGGCCCATCTTGCCGCCCAGGCCGGCCACGGGCGAGGCGAAGTCCAGGTAGTCGATGGGGGTGTTCTCGATGAGCATCGTGTCGCGCACCGGGTCCATGCGCGTGGTCATGGCCCAGATGACCTCCTTCCAGTCGCGCGCGTCGATGTCGTCGTCGACGACCACGATGAACTTGGTGTAGAGGAACTGGCGCAGGTGGCTCCACACGCCCATCATCACGCGCCGTGCGTGGCCGGCGTAGGCCTTCCTGATGCGCACCACGGCCAGCCGGTAGCTGCAGGCCTCGGGCGGCAGGTAGAAGTCCACGATCTCGGGGAAGGCGCGCTGCAGCAGCGGCACGAACAGTTCGTTGAGCGCCAGGCCCAGCATGGCGGGCTCGTCCGGCGGCTTGCCGGTGTAGGTGCTGTGGTAGATCGCGTCCTCGCGCAGCGTGATGCGCTCCACGGTGAACACGGGGAACTCGGCGCATTCGTTGTAGTAGCCGGTGTGGTCGCCGTAGGGGCCCTCCAGCGCGTGGCGCCAGCCGCTCGGGTGGCCGGCGTCGGGGTGGATGTGGCCTTCGAGCACGATCTCGGCCTGGGCCGGCACCGAGAGGGGCACGCCGATGGCCGGCGCCACCTCGGTGCGCGCGCCGCGCAGCAGGCCCGCGAACTGGTATTCCGACAGGGTGTCGGGCACGGGCGTGACGGCGCCCAGGATGGTCGCCGGGTCGGCCCCTATGGCCACCGCCACGGGGTAGGGCTTGCCGGGGTTCTGGCGGCAATGCTCGGCAAAATCGAGCGCGCCGCCGCGGTGCGCCAGCCAGCGCATGATGAGTTCGTTCTTCGACAGCAGCTGCTGGCGGTAGATACCCAGGTTCTGCCGCGCCTTGTGCGGGCCGCGCGTGATGGTCAGGCCCCAGGTGACGAGCGGCGCCACGTCGCCGGGCCAGCAGTGCTGGATGGGCAGCCGGCCCAGGTCCACGTCGGCGCCCTCCCAGACGATCTGCTGGCAGGGCGGGCGGCGCACGGTGGACGGCGCCATGCTCCACAGGGTCTTGACGAGGTCGCGCCGGCCCCACAGGTCCTTCATGCCGCGCGGCGGCTCGGGCTCCTTGAGCTGGGCCAGCACCTCGCCGAAGGCGCGTATCTCGGCCAGGCCCGCCACGCCCAGCGCGCGCGCTACGCGCGCGGGCGTGCCGAACAGGTTGGCCAGCACCGGCAGCGAGTGGCCCGCGGGGTTCTCGAACAGCAGCGCCGGACCGCCGGCGCGCAGCACGCGGTCGCTGAGCGCCGTCATCTCCAGGTGCGGCGAGACCGGGGCGGCGATGCGGCGCAGCTCGCCTGCGGCCTCCAGCTGGGCCAGGAAGTCGCGCAGGTCACGGTAGTGCATTTTCAAGCCAAATCTTGCTCCAGCGCTTGTCCATAAAGCGCTGGAAGCTATCAAATCAGGAGTTCTTGGGCAGGCCCTGCCAGCGCGGCGCCAGGTCGTTGTCCAGGCCCAGCAGATCCAGCGCGCGGGCCACGCTGTGGTCCACGATCTCGCCGATGGTGGTGGGGCGCTGGTAGAAGGCGGGCATGGGCGGGCAGCAGATTGCGCCCAGCTCGGTCACGGTGGCCATGTTGCGCAGATGCACCAGGTGCAGGGGCGATTCGCGCGTGAGCAGCACCAGGCGGCGGCGCTCCTTGAGCACCACGTCGGCGGCGCGGGTCAGCAGGTTGTCGGCCAGGCCATGGGCGATGGCCGCCAGCGTGCGCATGGAGCAGGGCGCCACCACCATGCCGTGCGCGGCGAAGGAGCCGCTGGCGATGCTGGCGCCCACGTCGGCCAGGTCGTGCACGTGGTCGGCCAGGGCCTCGACCTCGGCACGCTCCATGTCCAGCTCGTGGCGCAGGTTGAGCCAGCCCGCGTGCGACACGACCAGGTGCGACTCCACGCCCTCCATGCCCTGCAGCGCCTGCAGCAGGCGCGCGCCATAGACGGCGCCGCTGGCGCCGGAGATGCCGACGACGATGCGTTTCGGGGGGCTCATGCGCGGCCCCCGCGCAAGGGGTGGTCGCGCAGGTCGGCCTCGATGCGGCCCAGCACCTCGGCCGCCTGGGCGGCGTCGAAGTCCTGGTGGTTGCGTTTCTTCACGCCGTATTCATGCAGCTGGTAGTGGCGCGCGGGGGCGATGCGGTGTCGCGCCAGGCTGCTCCTGACGCACACCAGGGGGCAGCCGTCGAGCGCGATGATGGGGCGGCCGCTCATGGCGAGCCTGACCAGCTTGGGCACGTCGCCGCCGACCCCGGCGATGCACGACATCTCGGCCATGCCGCGCCGGTCCATCTGCACGGCGATGTGGTTGGCCAGCTGCGCGGCGCTGGAGCAGCCGGAGCAGGAGTAGACCAGGGGCTGGTCTTCCTGCGGGGCAGGGTCGGTGGTGGATGCGCTCATGGCCGGGGCTTCAGGAACGAGGGCAGGGGCGGCAGCTGGCGCAGCAGGTGCGGGGCCTTGCGCTCCAGGACCGCGCGCGGGCTCCAGTGGCTGGGGGCGAGCACGGGCAGCTCCAGCGCGTCGAGCGCGTTCTTGACCACCAGGCCCAGCTCGGTGTCGCCCTCCATGACCAGGCGGCGGTTGAAGAACAGCGTGTCCGGGTCCTGGCGGCGCTGCGCCAGCAGCAGGAAGTCCTGCGCGTTGGCGCTGATGGCCAGGTCGGGGTTGGCCTGCGGCGCGCTGGGTGCGAAGCGCTGGCCGTTCCAACCGAAGTCGAAGCCCAGGCGCGCGTCGCGCACGCGGATGGCCAGGCGTTTGCCCTGCAGGATGTCCTTGACGTCCTGCGGCAGCTGCCTGGCCAGCGCGAAGTTGATGGCCGCCACCAGGAGCATGGAGCCCGGGTAGGCCGGCAGGCGCGCGAGCACGGCGCCCACGGGGCGCGGCAGGGTGAAGGGGGCGGGCGGGGTCGCGTTCATGGCGTGTGTTCCTCGTGGTTCAGGCGATGGCCGGCGCCGGCGTGATCAGGTCCAGGCCCGGCTTGCCGTGCCAGTAGCCGTTGCAGGACGCCTCGGGCATGAAGGGGCGCATGTTGGCGAGCGCGGCGGGGTCCGGCCGCTCGGCGCGGCGTGCGGCGTCGAAGGCGGCGATGATCTTGTCCATGTGCTGCGACTGCGGGGACAGGCGCAGGATGTCTGCTCCGGCCGCGCGCAGCGCGGGTATGTCGCCCACCAGATTGTGCACGCGCGCCGACTGGGTCTGGATGCCGTTGATGACCAGGAAGGGCTCTTTCTCGCGCGTCTGCAGCAGCTGGCCGTCCGGGTGCTCGATGCAGCGGAAGCCGCAGTCGTCCTTGGGCAGGTTGTAGTGGCGCGCCGTGAAGCAGCGCGCCGAGAACGCGAGCGGCATGCGGCCGTAGGCGAACACCTCCGTTTCCAGGCCGGCGGGCTTGTCCTTGAGCAGCGCGGCCAGGTCGCTCTGGCGCATCTCCAGCGGCATGACCCAGCGGCGCGCGCCCAGGCCGGCCATCCAGGCCAGGGTGTCGGCGTTGAAGATGTTGAGCTGCGGGCCGGCGACGAAGGGCCGCTTGCCCGCCAGGTTGTGCACGGCGCCCATGTCGCCCGCCTCGACGAGGAATTCCTCGTCGCGCGCGATCTTGTGCATGTCGGCCACATCGCTGGTCGATTCCAGCAGCACCATGGTGGACATGACGGCCTCCTTGCCGGCACCCTGCAGCATGCGCGCGATGTCCATCCAGTCGCTTCTCCGCAGCTCGTGGCGGCGCGAGCACACGGCTTCGCCCAGGTAGACGATGTCCACCGGGGTCTCGGCCATGGCTTGGTAGAACTCGAAAACGGTCTCGCGCGGCCAGTAGTACTGCACGGGGCCCAGGGCCAGCTTCATCATCGGCTTATCCATCGTGTCCATCACTTCCAGGGGCGGTGGTAGGCGCCCAGCGTGTGCTGCTGGCCTTCGGCCACCTGGTCCAGGCTGGCCATCCAGGCGGTCTTGGGTGCGTACAGGTGGCCCTGCGCCATGCAGTGGTCTATGGCCTCGCGCCAGACCTTGGTGACCTGGGCCACGTAGGCGGGGCTCCTCTGGCGGCCCTCGATCTTGAAGGCGCGCACGCCCATCTTGACCAGCTGGGGCAGCAGCTCCAGCGTGTTCAGGCTGGTGGGCTCCTCCAGCGCGTAGTAGTTGCTCTCGCCCTCCACGTCGAAGCGCCCCTTGCACAGCGTGGGGTAGCCGGCGTTCTCGCCCTGGCCGTAGCGGTCGATGAGCACGCCGTTCAGGCGCGCCTGAAGCCCCTGGGGCGTTTCCTGCCAGCGCACGAACTTGGCCGGCGAGCACACGCCGTGCGTGTTGGGCGATTCGCCCGTGGCGTAGGACGAGAGCGCGCAGCGCCCCTCCACCATCACGCACAGGCTGCCGAAGCCGAAGACCTCGATCTCCACGCTGGTGCGCTGCGTTACTTGCTTGACCTGCTCCAGCGACAGCACGCGCGGCAGCACGGCGCGCTGGATGTTGAACTGCGCGTGGTACAGGTTGATGGCGTCGTGGTTGGTGGCCGAGCCCTGCACCGACAGGTGCAGGCGCAGGTCGGGGTGCCGCTCGCTGGCGTAGCGCATCAGGCCCGGGTCGGCCAGGATGATGGCGTCCACGCCCCAGGCGCTGGCCCGGTCGAGCGCGGAACGCCAGGGCGCGGGGTTGGTCGCCTGCGGGTAGGTGTTGAGCGCCATCAGCACCTTGCGGCCGCGGCCGTGGGCATAGGCGATGCCGTTCTGGATGGCGGCCTCGTCGAAGTTCAGGCCGGCGAAGTTGCGCGCGTTGGTCGCGTCGCGCAGGCCCAGGTAGACGCAGTCGGCGCCGCCGTCGATGGCCGCCTTGAGCGCGGGCAGGCTGCCGGCGGGGCAGACCAGTTCGGGGGCGGCAGGGGCGGCGCTGGCGGCCGTATCGATGGTGCTGGCTGAGGAGGGGCTGGCAAGGGCGTTCACGGCGGGTTCCGGTGCTGTTCTGGTGCGGGCGTTTCCCCGCAGGCCGCACACCATAGGACGATGCAAAAGACCACAAGCTGATTTTTGTCAAGGGCAGGCGGCGTATTGCCGATGCCTTCGATAGGAAATGGGCTCGGGCGCATGTTGCAGCGGCGGCGGGTTTTTTCCGCCAATGTTGGAAAAGACCGACACCATGGTTTTGGGGGCGGGTCTACCTTCGCGCATCCACCACACGTATCTGGAGCGACAGACCATGCCCAAGACCCTCATCGAGCCGTTTCGCATCAAGAGCGTCGAACCCATCCGCATGACCACGCGCGCCGAGCGCGAGCGCCTGCTCGAAGAGGCCAGGCTCAACGTCTTCAAGCTGCGCGCCGAGGACGTGCTCATCGACTGGCTCACCGACTCGGGCACGGGCGCCATGTCCGCGCGCCAGTGGGGCGCCATCATGGAGGGCGACGAGAGCTACGCCGGCGCGCGCAGCTTCTTCCGTCTCGAAAAGGTGATCCAGGACATCACCGGCATGGCGCACTTCGTGCCCACGCACCAGGGCCGCGCGGCCGAGAAGGTGCTGTTCACGGCGGTGTGCAGGAAGGGCGACCTGGTGCCCAACAACTGCCACTTCGACACCACGCGCGGCAACCTCGAATACATGGGCGTGGAGGCCGTGGACCTGGTCATCGCCGAGGGGCTGCAGCCCGCGGCGATCCACCCGTTCAAGGGCAACATCGACCTGGACCGCGCCGAGGCACTGCTGAAGAAGGAGGGCGGCCGCATTCCCTTCGGCATGCTCACGGTGACCAACAACACGGGCGGCGGCCAGCCCGTGTCCATGGCCAACATCCGCGCCTACAGCGCCTTGCTGAAGCAATACGGCAAGCCCTTCGTCATGGACGTGTGCCGCTTCGCCGAGAACGCCATGTTCATCAAGATGCGCGAGCGTGGCTACGAGAACACCCCCGTGCGCGAGATCGCCCGCGAGATGTTCTCCTACGCCGACGGCGCGACCATGAGCGCCAAGAAGGACGGCATGGTCAACATCGGCGGCTTCATCGTCCTGCGCAGCGACGAATGGCTGGACGAGGTCAGGAACGACCTGATCATGATGGAGGGCTTTCCCACCTACGGCGGCATGGCCGGACGCGACCTGGAGGCGCTGGCCGTGGGGCTGGAGGAAGGGCTGCAGGAGGACTACCTGCGCTACCGCCTGCGCACCGCCGAATACCTGGGCGAGCGCCTGGAGGCGGCCGGGGTCGGCTTCGTCAAGCCCACCGGGGGCCATGCCGTCTACATCGACGCGCGCACCGTGCTGCCCGACATGCCCGTGCAGCACTACCCGGCCTGGGCGCTGTGCAACGCGCTCTACCTGGAGGGCGGCATCCGCGGCGTGGAGATCGGCTCGGTGATGTTCGGCAAGCGCCTGGAGGACGGCACCGAAACCTACCACAGCATGGAACTGGTGCGCCTGGCCTTCCCGCGCCGCATGTACACGCAAAGCCACTTCGACTACGCGGCCGAGGTGATCGCCGAGGTCAAGGCCAAGGCCGCGGGCATCCGCGGCGTGAGGATCACCAGGCAGCCCAAGTTCCTGCGGCATTTCACCTGCGAGTGCGCTTGGGTGTGAGGGCTCTTGGCGCCCCCTGCATCGGCAGCGGATGCGGGATGACTGCTGCGATGCCTGGGGGTCAGGCCAGCTCGGGCACGCGCGGCTGCGAGGGGCTGCGGCGCCGGGCTGCGGCAGCGCCGAGCAGCCCCAGGCCCAGCAATGCCATGCTGCCTGGCTCGGGCACCTGATTGCCCGGGCTGCTGAATTCCATGGTTCCGGCCAGTTGGTAGGAGCATGCCTGGCAACCATTCCAGTTGGAATGCAGGGGACTGCCGCCATTGGCGTTGTCCCAGGACATGCCAAAGGTGTTGGCGTCGTCGCTCAGACCCACCTGCACCAGGGCGTTGGAGCCATCGAACAGGCCCGAGGCGCTGAAGTAGGCCACGTATTGCTGGCCGGGCGTGAGCGAGAGGCCGCCGGTGCCGATGACGACTTCGGTCCAGTCCGTGAAATTGCCACTGAAGACGGAAGAGGTGAACACCGACGTGCCCGCCCCGCCATTGACCCAGGTGGCCACGCCGGCATACAGCTGGCTGGTACTTGCATTCAGGGACTGCAAGATCAGGCTGAAACTGTCGAGCACCGTGTTGATGGCATCGGGCGTGGTGAAAACCTCGCCATAGGTGGTGGTGTCCGGCTCGCCCAGGGGCTGAATGCCGGTGCCGTTGAAGGTATTGGTGATCACCACATCGGCCTGGGCGCCAACCGAGGCCAGGGCGAGTACGAGGGCGGCAATGGTTTTCATGGTTGGATTGGGTCGAAATTACAGACGTGTATCAAAAAGCATTTTTCATGCCAAATAAAAAAGGCTTTGAAAATCAATGGGCCGTGCCAATCGATTGATACGTGATGTAAAAATTTTCGACAAATTGCCCTCGGAGTCTGGGGGAGGGGCGCCGGTAGCACCTCCAAGAAAAACGGCACGCCATGCGTGCCGTTTCTGCGCTTGCCGGGTGGCCGTCAGCTGAAGAAACTCTTGAGCCTGTCGGTCCAGCTCTCGGTCGAGGGCGAGTGCTTGCCCCCGCCTTTCTTCAGCGACTCGTCGAGTTCGCGCAGGAGCTTGCGCTGGTGCTCGGTGAGCTTGACCGGCGTCTCCACCACGATGTGGCAGTACAGGTCGCCGGGGTAGCTCGCACGCACCCCCTTGATGCCCTTGCCGCGCAGGCGGAACTGCTTGCCCGCCTGCGTGCCCTCGGGGATGTCGATGGCCGCCTTGCCCGCGAGCGTGGGCACCTCGATCTCGCCGCCCAGCGCCGCGGTGATGAAGCTCACCGGCACCTGGCAATGCAGGTCGTCGCCATCGCGTTCGAAGATGTCGTGCTTTCGCACGCGGATCTCTATGTACAGGTCGCCCGGCGGGCCGCCGTTGGTGCCCGGTTCGCCGTTGCCGGAGGAGCGGATGCGCATGCCGTCGTCGATGCCGGCGGGGATCTTCACCTCCAGCGTCTTCTGCTTCTTGATCTTGCCCTGGCCGTGGCAGGCGGTGCAGGGCTCGGGAATGATCTTGCCCGTGCCGCGGCAGTGGGGGCAGGTCTGCTGCACGCTGAAGAAGCCCTGGCGCATCTGCACCGCGCCCGCCCCGTTGCAGGTGCCGCAGGTCTTGGCGCTGGTGCCGGGCTTGGCGCCGCTGCCATGGCAGGTGTCGCAGGACTCCCAGCTCGGGATGCGGATCTGCGCCTCCTTGCCCTTGGCGGCCTCCTCCAGCGTGACGTCCATGGCGTAGGACAGGTCGTTGCCGCGGTAGACCTGGCGCCCGCCGCGCCCCCCGCGGCTGCCGCCGAACATGTCGCCGAAGATGTCCCCGAAGGCCTCGGCAAAGCCGCCAAAGCCTTCGGCGCCGCCCATGCCGCCGCGCATGTTGGGATCCACGCCGGCGTGTCCGTACTGGTCGTAGGCGGCGCGTTTTTGCGCGTCGGACAGGATCTCGTAGGCTTCCTTGACCTCCTTGAACTTTTCCTCGGCGGGCTTGGCGGCGTCACCCTGGTTGCGGTCAGGGTGGTACTTCATGGCGAGCTTGCGATAGGCTTTCTTGAGCTCGTCGTCCGAGGCGTTCTTGGGAACGCCGAGGACCTCGTAAAAATCTCTCTTGGACATGGGGGTTCTTCAGGCCGGTTGGAGCAGGAACGCCGCGCGAGCCCCGATATGCTGGGGTCCGGCGCGGCGGTTGGGCGGGCAATGCTGCGTTGGCGCGGGTCAGCCCTTCTTGACTTCCTTGACCTCGGCGTCCACCACGTTGTCGTCCTGCGCGGCGGCGCCGGCGGAGGCGCCCGCCGAGGCCTGTGCGGCCGCGGCATCGGCGCCCGCACCCTGGGCCGCCTGGGCATCGGCGTACATCTTCTCACCGAGCTTCTGGCTGGCGGTCATCAGGGCCGTGGTCTTTTCCTCGATGGCGGCCTTGTCCTCGCCCTTGAGGGCGGCTTCCAGGTCCTTCACCGCGGCTTCGATCTTCTCCTTCTCGCCGGCGTCGAGCTTGTCGCCGTGCTCGGCCAGGCTCTTGTGCACGGTGTGCACTGCGGCCTCGCCCTGGTTGCGCGCCTGTACCAGTTCCAGCTTCTTGTGGTCCTCGGCGGCGTTGAGCTCGGCGTCCTTCACCATCTTCTGGATCTCCTCCTCGGACAGGCCCGAGTTGGCCTTGATGGTGATCTTGTTTTCCTTGCCCGTGCCCTTGTCCTTGGCGCCCACGTGCAGGATGCCGTTGGCGTCGATATCGAAGCTCACCTCGATCTGCGGCGTGCCGCGCGATGCGGGCGGGATGCCCTCCAGGTTGAACTCGCCCAGCAGCTTGTTGGCGCTGGCGATCTCGCGCTCGCCCTGGAACACCTTGATCGTCACGGCGGGCTGGTTGTCCTCGGCCGTGGAGAAGGTCTGCGCGAACTTCGTCGGGATCGTGGTGTTCTTGGTGATCATCTTGGTCATCACGCCGCCCAGGGTCTCGATGCCCAGCGACAGCGGCGTCACGTCCAGCAGCAGCACGTCCTTGCGGTCGCCGCTGAGCACCTGGCCCTGGATGGCCGCGCCCACGGCCACGGCCTCGTCGGGGTTCACGTCCTTGCGCGGCTCCTTGCCGAAGAACTCCTTGACCTTGTCCTGCACCTTGGGCATGCGCGTCATGCCGCCGACCAGGATCACGTCGTTGATGTCGGACACGCCGATGCCGGCATCCTTGATGGCCGTGCGGCAGGGCGCGATGGTGCGCTCGATCAGGTCATCGACCAAGGACTCCAGCTTGGCGCGCGTGAGCTTGATGTTCAGGTGCTTCGGGCCCGAGGCATCGGCCGTGATGTAGGGCAGGTTGATGTCGGTCTGCGCGGAGTTCGACAGCTCGATCTTGGCCTTCTCGGCGGCTTCCTTGAGGCGCTGCAGGGCCAGCACGTCCTTGGACAGGTCCACGCCCTGTTCCTTCTTGAACTCGCCGATGATGTAGTCGATGATGCGTTGGTCGAAGTCCTCGCCGCCCAGGAACGTGTCGCCGTTGGTGGCCAGCACCTCGAACTGCTTTTCACCGTCCACGTCGGCGATCTCGATGATGGACACGTCGAACGTGCCGCCGCCCAGGTCATAGACGGCGATCTTGCGGTCGGCCTTGTCCTGCTTGTCCAGGCCGAAGGCCAGCGCGGCTGCGGTGGGTTCGTTGATGATGCGCTTGACGTCCAGGCCCGCGATGCGGCCGGCGTCCTTGGTGGCCTGGCGCTGGCTGTCGTTGAAGTAGGCCGGCACGGTGATCACGGCCTCGGTCACGGGTTCGCCCAGGT
This sequence comes from Alicycliphilus sp. T452, assembly GCF_054512775.1. Classification (NCBI taxonomy): domain Bacteria; kingdom Pseudomonadati; phylum Pseudomonadota; class Betaproteobacteria; order Burkholderiales; family Comamonadaceae; genus Alicycliphilus; species Alicycliphilus sp. T452. The sequence goes on along the minus strand of NZ_JBTNEH010000009.1, from coordinate 15,699 downwards.
AGTCCTCGGCGGTCTTCTTCATCTTGCGCAGCACTTCGGCGCTGATCTGCGGGGGGGCCAGCTTCTGGCCGCGCACCTGCACCCAGGCGTCGCCGTTGTCGGCCTTGACGATCTCGAAGGGCATCAGGTCGATGTCCTTCTGCACTTCCTTTTCCTCGAACTTGCGGCCGATCAGGCGCTTGGCGGCGTAGATGGTGTTCTTGGGGTTGGTGACGGCCTGGCGCTTGGCGGAGGCGCCGACGAGGATCTCACCGTCTTCCTGGTAGGCAATGATGGAGGGCGTGGTGCGCGCGCCCTCGCTGTTCTCGATCACACGCGTGGTGTTGCCTTCCATGATGGACACGCAGCTGTTGGTGGTGCCCAGGTCGATGCCGATGATCTTTCCCATGTTTTTCTCCGTGATGTCTGAAATGTCTGGATAGCCAGTAACTTGTGGATACGCCGCCCTTATTCAAGCGGGCGCGATGTTTTTTATTTGGGCGCAGTGACAGTCACCAGGGCCGGGCGCAGCACCCGGTCGGCGATCAGGTAGCCCTTTTGCAGCACGCTGACGATGGTGTTGGCCTCCTGATCGGCCGGCACCATGCTGATCGCCTGGTGCTGGTGGGGGTCGAACCTGGCGCCGCTGGCCGGGTTGATGACCACCACCTTGTTGCGCTCCAGCGCACCGACCAGCTGGCGCAGCGTGGCATCCGAGCCCTCGCGCAGCTGTTCGGCCGTTGCGCTCTCGATGGACAGGGCGGCGTCCAGGCTGTCGCACACGGGCAGCAGGCTCTCGGCAAAGCTCTCGATGCCGAACTTGCGCGCCTTGGAGACTTCTTCCTCGGCGCGGCGGCGGGCGTTCTCGGCCTCGGCCTTGGCGCGCAGGAACTGGTCGGCCAGATCGGCGCTCTTGGCCTTGAGCTCGGCGAGCTCGGCCTGCAGGCGGGCCAGCTCGTCGGCCGCATTCGCCGCCAGCGCGGCTTCGACCTCTTCGGGGGTGGGTGCGGGGTTCTGGTTCTGGGTGTCGGACATGTCGGCTACGGTTGGATTGGAACTGTGGAGTGCTTATCCGCGGCACATGGGTGCGGGCCGGGAAATTTCAAGCAAGGACGCGGCCCGCGCCGCCGTTTGCCGCCATCGGCATGATCTGGGTCGGTGGCGCGCCGGGCCGCAGTGTACAAGCTTCGCAGGGGAGCGCTATAATGCCCGGCTTTGCCTTGCCACACTGCTACACGACGCGGCGGGTGGTGTCATCCAAAAGGAGTTTGCATGCGTCACTACGAAATCATTTTGTTGATCCATCCGGATCAAAGCGAGCAGGTTCCGGCCATGCTGGAGCGCTACAAGGGCATGATCACCGCCGGCGGTGGCCAGGTGCACCGCGTGGAAGACTGGGGCCGCCGCCAGCTGGCCTACCTGATCAACAAGCTCGCCAAGGCCCACTACCTGTGCCTGAACATCGAGGCCGACCAGGCCGTGATGGCCGAGCTGGAGCACGCCTTCAAGTTCAACGACGCCGTGCTGCGCCACCTGACCGTGCAGAAGAAGAAGGCCGAGACCGGCCCGTCTTCCATGATGAAGACTGTCGAGCGCGAAGAAGCCCGCAAGGCCAGCCAGGCCGAGTTCGCCGCCACCGAGCGCTGATAGACCGGCCATCCCAGGAGGTGTGAACAACCACTGTGCCCTGACGGCCTGTATCGCCGAGGCTCAGCCCCTGCGCTACACGCCTGCCGGCCTGCCGGCGCTGGATTTGCGGCTCGAGCACGAGTCGCTGCAGCACGAGGCAGGCGCCGGGCGCCAGGTCAAGGCCAGCGTCAAGGCGGTCGCCTTCGGCAGTCTGGCCGAGCGGCTGGCCCGGCAGGCGCTGGGAAGCCTCTGGACATTCCGGGGGTTCCTGGCCACGGGGCGGGGCGGCAAGGGTCTGGTGTTCCACATCCAGGATATTCAACAAGATTAACTTTCAAGAGGCTCGAAAATGGCCACGTTCAAGAAATTCAACAAGGACAAGCGTCCGAAGCGCAACACCCAGTCGCTGCTGTTCAAACGCAAGCGCTTCTGCCGCTTCACCGTCGCCGGCGTCGAGGAAATCGACTACAAGGATGTGGACACGCTGCGTGACTTCATCGCCGAGAACGGCAAGATCATCCCCGCGCGCCTGACCGGCACGCGCGCCATCTACCAGCGCCAGCTCAACACCGCCATCAAGCGCGCCCGCTTCCTGGCCCTGGTGCCCTACAGCGACCAGCACAAGATCTAAGGAGCACGATTCCCATGCAAGTCATCCTGCTCGACAAGGTCGTCAACCTCGGCAGCCTCGGCGAAATCGTCAAGGTCAAGGACGGTTACGCCCGCAACTTCCTGATTCCCACCGGCCGCGCCCGCCGCGCCACCGAGGCCGCCAAGGCCGAGTTCGAAGCCCGCCGTGCCGAACTGGAGAAGGCCGCCGCCGAGAAGCTGGCCGCCGCCCAGGCGCAAGGCGAGAAGCTGGCCGGCTCCGCCGTCAAGCTGACGCAGAAGGCCGGCGTGGACGGCCGCCTGTTTGGCTCCGTCACCAACGGCGACATCGCCGAAGAGCTGAACAAGCAAGGCTACGACCTGGTGAAGTCGCAGATCCGCCTGCCCAACGGCCCGATCAAGACCGTGGGCGACAACACCATCACGGTGGCGCTGCACACGGACGTGGTCGTCGAAGTGACCGTGTCGGTCTACGGCGAAACCGCCTGACGCCCGCGCGCCCAGGCGCTTCCGACGAGAGCCGCCCCCTGGGGCGGCTCTTGTTTTTTGTCCGCCTCCTTTTGCACGGGGATCCCACCGCCTGTGCACCCGTTATCCACAGAGTTGTGCAGTGACGGGCTTCCCCGCGGCCGCTAGCATTCCACGCTTGCCCTCTCTCGAAAGCCATTCCCCCATGTCTGCCGTTCTGCCCGATCTCATCGACGGCTATGTCGCCGCGCCGCCGGACCGCGAGGTTGCCCTGCTGCGCGTGCCGCCGCATTCCATCGAGGCCGAGTCCAGCGTGCTCGGCGGCCTGCTGCTGGACAACATGGCCTGGGACCGCGTGGGCGACCTGCTCGTGGACGGCGACTTCTACCGCCACGAGCACCAGCAGATCTATTCGGCCATCGGCGCGCTCATCAACGTCAGCAAGCCCGCCGACGTGATCACGGTGTACGAGCACCTGCAGGGCCTGGGCAAGGCTGAGGAAACCGGCGGCCTGGCCTATCTCAACAGCCTGGCGCAGTACGTGCCCAGCGCCAGCAACATCCGCCGCTACGCGGAGATCGTGCGCGAGCGCGCCATCCTGCGAAAGCTCGTCACGGCCAGCGACGAGATCGCCACCAACGCGTTCAACCCCCAGGGCAAGCCGGTCGAGCGCATCCTCGACGAGGCCGAGCAGAAGATCTTCGCCATCGGCGAGGAGGGCTCGCGCATGAAGCAGGGCTTCCAGTCGCTCGACACCCTGGTCATCGACCTGCTCGACCGCGTGCAGGAGATGGCCGACAACCCCATGGACGTGACCGGCGTGCCCACGGGCTTCATGGACCTGGACCGCATGACCAGCGGCCTGCAGGCGGGCGACCTCGTGGTGCTGGCCGCTCGCCCGTCGATGGGCAAAACCTCGTTCGCGGTGAACATCGCCGAGCACGTGGCGCTCAACGAGGGCCTGCCCGTGGCCATCTTCTCGATGGAAATGGGCGCGGCGCAGCTCGCGGTGCGTATCGTGGGCTCGATCGGCCGCGTGAACCAGGGCAACCTGCGCACCGGCAAGCTCTCCGACGAGGAATGGCCGCGCCTGACCGAGGCCATCGAGCGCCTGCGCACCGTGAGCCTGCACATCGACGAGACGCCCGGCCTCACGCCGTCCGAGCTGCGCGCCAACGCGCGGCGCCTGGCGCGCCAGTGCGGCAAGCTGGGGCTGATCGTGGTGGACTACCTGCAGCTCATGAGCGGCTCGGGCTCGAGCAGCTCCGACAACCGCGCGACCGAGCTCGGCGAGATCTCGCGAGGCCTGAAGATGCTGGCCAAGGAGCTGCAATGCCCGGTGATTGCGCTCTCGCAGCTCAACCGATCGGTGGAGCAGCGCACCGACAAGCGCCCCATGATGAGCGACCTGCGCGAATCGGGCGCCATTGAGCAGGACGCGGACATCATCATGTTCATCTACCGCGACGACTACTACAACAAGGACAGCAAGGAGCCCAACATCGCCGAGGTGATCATCGGCAAGCAGCGCAACGGCCCCACGGGCACGGTGAAGCTGTTCTTCCAGAAGAACCAGACGCGCTTCGAGAACCTGGCCATGGGTGCGGGCGACGATTACTGATTCTTCTGATTTGATAGCTGCCAGCGATTGCTGCATAAGCGTTAGAGGCTATTTTTGATGGAGGTGTGCAATGACGGACTCCCGCACATGCCTGCAGCAGATCCTGCAGGCGCTGGACCTGGACCTGCGGGCCCATGAGGGCACGGACCTGACCATCCGCGCGCCGCGCGACGGCGCGGTGCTGGCCGGCCTGGCGTCGCACACCCCGGAGCAGGCGCAGGCCGCGGTCGAATGCGCCCACAGCGCCTTTCTGGCCTGGCGCAGCGTGCCCGCGCCGGTGCGCGGCGAACTGGTGCGCCGCCTGGGCGGGCTGCTGCGCCGGCACAAGGCGGCCCTGGGAGAACTGGTGTCGCTGGAGGCGGGCAAGATCGCCGCCGAGGGGCGGGGCGAGGTGCAGGAGATGATCGACATCTGCGACTTCGCCGTCGGCCTGTCGCGCCAGCTCCACGGCCTGACGATCGCCAGCGAGCGGCCCGGCCACCGCATGATGGAAACTTGGCACCCCATGGGCGTGGTGGGCATCATCTCGGCCTTCAACTTCCCCGTGGCGGTGTGGTCGTGGAACGCCGCGCTGGCCCTGGTCTGCGGCAATGCCATCGTCTGGAAGCCATCGGAGAAGACGCCGCTCGCGGCGATCGCCTGCCAGCACCTGCTGCAGCGGGCCATCGCGGAGTTCGAGCAGGAAAGGCCGGGCACCGTGCCCGAGGGCCTGAGCCAGCTGCTGATCGGCGGGCGCGACGTGGGCGCGGTGCTCGCAGCCAGCGCGCGGGTGGCGGTGCTCAGCGCCACGGGCTCGGTGCGCATGGGCCGGCAGGTGGCCGTGAAGGTGGCCGAGCGCCTGGGCCGCGCCATCCTGGAACTGGGCGGCAACAACGCCATGATCGTCACGCCCACGGCCGACCTGGAGCTGGCCGCGCGCGCCATCACCTTCGCGGCGGTGGGCACGGCGGGCCAGCGCTGCACCACGCTGCGGCGCCTGATCGTGCACGCATCGGTGGCCGATGCGCTGCTTGCACGGCTGGAGCGGATCTACCGGAGCATCGCGATCGGCGACCCGCTGCAGGCGGGCACGCTGGTCGGGCCGCTGATCGACCGCGCGGCGTTCGACGCCATGCAGCGGGCGCTGGAGCAGGCCCGCGCCGAGGGCGGCCGGGTGCTGGGCGGCGAGCGCGTGCGCGAGGACCTTGGCGCGCACGCATGGTACGTGCGCCCGGCGCTGGTGCGCATGCCGTGGCAGTCCGCGGTGATGGAGCAGGAGACCTTCGCGCCTATCCTCTACGTGGTGCGCTACGAGGGCGACACTGATGAGGCGATCGCGCTGCAGAACGCGGTGCCGCAGGGCCTGTCGTCGGCCATCTTCACCGCCAGCCTCGGCGACGCCGAGCGCTTCATGTCGGCCGCGGGCAGCGACTGCGGCATCGCCAACGTGAACATCGGCACCTCGGGCGCCGAGATCGGGGGCGCCTTCGGCGGCGAGAAGGAGACCGGCGGCGGGCGCGAGTCCGGCTCGGATGCCTGGAAGGGCTACATGCGCCGTGCCACCAACACCATCAACTACAGCGGCGCGCTGCCGCTCGCGCAGGGCGTGCGTTTCGACGTCTGAACGGGCGGCGGGCAGAATTTCAAATGAAATACCGCCTTGACGCCCATCCAGCCTGCACTGGTAGCTATCTTCTTGAAAGTTCCAGGGGCTACAGCACCTCGCTGGCGAAGTCCGCCAGGCGCGAGCGTTCGCCGCGCGCGAGCAGGATGTGGCCGCTGTGGGGCCAGCCCTTGAAACGGTCCACGGCGTAGGTCAGGCCGGAGCTGCCCTCGGTCAGGTAGGGCGTGTCGATCTGGGCCAAGTTGCCCATGCAGATGATCTTGGTGCCCGGGCCGGCGCGCGTGATCAGCGTCTTCATCTGCTTCGGGGTCAGGTTCTGCGCCTCGTCGATGATCACGTACTTGTTCAGGAAGGTGCGCCCGCGCATGAAGTTCATGCTCTTGATCTTGATGCGGCTGCGGATCAGCTCGTTGGTGGCGGCGCGCCCCCATTCGCCGGCGTTGCCGCCGTCGCCCTTGGCCAGGAACTCCAGGTTGTCGTCGAGCGCGCCCATCCAGGGGCCCATCTTCTCCTCCTCGGTGCCGGGCAGGAAGCCGATGTCCTCGCCCACGCTCACCGTGGCGCGGGTCATGATGATCTCGGTGTAGCGGCGCTCGTCCAGCACCTGGGTCAGGCCCGAGGCCAGCGCCATCAGCGTCTTGCCCGTGCCCGCCGTGCCGGTCAGCGTGACGAAGTCCACGTCGGGGTCCATGAGCAGGTTCATGGCGAAGTTCTGCTCGCGGTTGCGCGTGTTCACGCCCCAGACGGCGTTCTTGGCCGAGCCGTAGTCCTTGAGGGTTTCCAGCACCGCCGTCTTGTCGCGGATCTCGGTCACGCGCGCGTGCAGGCTGGGCTCGCCCGGCGCCTCGAAGTACACGAACTGGTTGATCATGAGCTGCGACACCACCGGACCGCCGATGCGGTAGTACATGTGCGCGCCGCTCTGCCAGCTCTCCACGTTCCGGCCGGCCTTGGTCCAGAAGTCCGGGGGCAGGGCCAGGCTGCCGGTGTACAGCAGATCGCCGTCCTCCAGGGCCTTGTCGTTCTGGTAGTCCTCGGCGACCAGGCCCAGTGCGCGGGCCTTCACGCGCATGTTGATGTCCTTGGACACCAGCACCACATCGCGCGGCGCGTGCAGCTTGCGCAGGGCCTCCACCACGCCCAGGATCTGGTTGTCCGCCTTGCCCTGGGGCAGGCTGGAGGGCAGCTGGTAGGACAGCGGCGCCGTCTGGAAGAACAGGCTGCCCGTGGCGGCGCGCTGGCCCGTGGCATCGAGCTTGAGGCCGTGGGCCATGTCGTCGGCGCCATGGGCCGCGGCCAGCGCATCCAGCGTGCGGCTGGCCTGGCGGCCGTTGCGGGCGACCTCGGTCATGCCCTTCTTGTGGGCGTCGAGTTCCTCCAGCACGATCATCGGCAGGAAGATGTCGTGTTCCTCGAAGCGGAACAGGCTCGTCGGGTCGTGCAGCAGCACGTTCGTGTCGAGCACGAACATCTTCTTCGGGCCCGTGGCGCGGCGCTTGCGCGGGGCGGCGGCCGCCACGGTGCGGATGGGCGTGACGTTGCTCGCCCCGGCCGGGGCCGCGTCATGCACAGGCCTGTCCTGCGCCGGCTTGCCGCGGGCCTGCGTGACCGCAGCGGCCTTGGCGGGCTCGGCCACTTTGGCGGCTGCGGGGGCGGCGGCCGTCGCGCCGCCCGCCCTGGTTTTGGCGCGCTTGCGCGGCGTGCCCGGGAGGGGAGCCGTCTCGGCTGCTGCGGATTCTTGCGTTTCCTCCTGGGGGGGCGTCAGGAGATACGCCTCGGGCTTGAGCAGGGCGGCGCGCTTGGTCGGGGCGGGGGGCAGGGGCATGGTGCGAAAGGTCTCGCTGAAGGGGGACGGTTCAGAAAGCACAAAGCCGCCTGGAGACCGAGGCGGCTTTGGTTGGAGAAGAGTGTGTTGCGTTTTTCAGCAGCATCGGCCCATTATGCATGCTCCATGCGACGGCTCCGGGACGGGGCTCTCTGGCGTTCAGGCGGCCTTCTTGACGGGGGCCTTGATGGTCTTGACGGCCTTGAGCACTTCGTCCACGTGGCCCGGCACCTTCAGGCCGCGCCACTCCTGCACCAGAATGCCCTCGGGGCTGACGAGGAAGGTGCTGCGCTCGATGCCCTTGACCTTCTTGCCGTACATGATCTTGTTCTTGACAACGCCGAACATGTGGCACATCTTCTCTTCCGTGTCGGCGATGAGCTCGAAGGGCAGTTCCAGCTTCTCCTTGAAGTCGTCATGGGACTTCATGTTGTCGCGCGACACGCCGAAGACCACGGCGCCGGCCTTCTCGAAGTCCTTGAACTTGTCGCGGAACTGCATGGCCTCGGTGGTGCAACCCGGGGTGTTGTCCTTCGGGTAGAAGTACAGGATCAGAATCTGGCCCTGGTGCGAAACGTTGGAGACCTTGATTCCTCCGGTCGCGTTGGCTTCAAATTCGGGAAGGGGCTTGTTGACAACGATCGCCATGGCACTTCTATCTCTCAGGAATTAGTCGATGAAAAGCCGGGGGAGTAGGTAGGTGGACTATTGGCATGGTGCCCCCGACCGCAACAGGCTATTTTACCTTGAATCACCTGCGTCCGCACCGCATGGCCCTTTCCCCCCGCGGGCTCCCGCGTCCCGCGGGGCGGGTGGGGCTACATGCCGAGGGACTTGAGCAGCGCCTGGGTGTCGTCGTCCGCCGCGGGAGTGGCGGGCGACGCGGCAGCCGGCACGGCCGCGACCTCGGCCATCAGGGCGTCGGGGTCGGGAGCGTCCTGGGGTTCGAAGTCGTAGAGCTTGATGAACTGCGTGTGATCGATCGCCAGCTCGAGGTAGAAGATATTGTTGTTGGCGGTGTAGAAGGAAACCCGGCGCGCCTCGGGCTGGTCCAGGTTGGCGTCCACGCTCAGCACCACCTGCTGGTTGATCACGAGCATCTTGGGCTGGTTTTGCGTGATGTGGGTCTGCAGCTCGCGCCGCACCTTGCCGGTGAAATCGCCCACCACCTGGTTCATGAGCTCGCCCATGACGTTGCCGACCTCGTCGGCCGTGAAGGAGCTCGCCAGGTCGCCCGCGGACATGCCCATGCTCAGCATGTAGCGCTCATAGATTTCCATGGCCGCGGCGGCCGAGAAATTGATGATGACCAGGCCCGAGAAACCGCCGTTGAACAGCACGAAGCAGCCGATGTCGGGTTTGAGGCAGGTCTTCGTGATGCGTTGCACCATGCCGGAGTAATGCACCGGCCCCTGCGTGGCGACCGACAGTACGCGCGTCACGGAGTTGCACAGGGAGATCAGCACGTCTTCGGTACCGTAGGCGACAGGGGCGTTCGAGGGAGTCATGGAACTGCTGAAAGAGAAACGGACAGGCGGCAGGAGGTGCCTGCGAAGTGCCGATCATGGCACGACAGTCAGACAAGGACGAAGGGAAAGATCCGGCGATGTGGAATGCCCACACTCATGGATTCATGAATTTTGAATAAAAACGTCAAACCAATTGAAACTTGGCGCATGTTGCCGGCTCTAGACTGCTGTATTCACAGATCCTTCCTGTCATCCTGGCGGCCCTGGTGCGCTGCGAGTGGCTTCTTTTTCCCTGGTACCTGCAATTTCCATGAGTTCTGTCATCACGCGACCCGCCGCACGCTACGGTGCCACCGCCATGGCGCTGCATTGGGTGCTGGGGCTGGCCATCGTGGCCATGCTCGGCATGGGCTGGTACATGGCGGGCCTGCCGTTCTCGCCGCAGCGCCTGAAACTCTACAACTGGCACAAGTGGGCCGGCGTGGCCATCCTGGCCTTGTCCGTGCTGCGCCTGATGGCGCGCCTCATCCGTCGGCCGCCGCCGCTGCCTGCAGACGTCCAGTCCTCGATGCCGCGCTGGCAGCAGCTGGCGCACCATGGCGTGCACCATCTGCTGTATGCGCTGTTCTTCATCGTGCCGCTGGTGGGCTGGGCCTACAGTTCGGCGGCGGGGTTTCCCATCGTGTTTCTGGGCCTGGTTCCGCTGCCGGATTTCGTGCCAGCCAGCCCCGCGCTGGCCGATGCCCTCAAGCCCTGGCATGCGCTGACGGCCTATGCCCTGGCCGCTCTGGTGGCGCTGCACGTGGCGGCGGTGTTCAAGCACCAATTCATCGACCGTGACGGCCTGATGGCCCGCATGCTGCCCGGCCGGGGCTGATGCGCAGTGGGCCGCGCACGACCTGTTTTCGCTATCACAGAATGGAGCATCCCGCCATGACAGCATTGACCTTGACCCGGCGCGCCGGCCTGGCGCTGGCCACCGCCGCCGCCCTTGCGGGCGGCCCCGCCCTCGCGCAGCAGCGGCTCGTTCCCGAGCAGAGCGAGATCGCCTTCGTGAGCAGGCAGATGGGCGTGCCCGTGGAGGGGAAGTTCAAGAAGTTCGACGCCCAGGTGGCGTTCGACCCGGCCAAGCTGGCCACGAGCAAGGTGGCGTTCACGGTCGATACCGGCAGCGCCACGCTGGGCGTGCGCGAGACCGATGCCGAACTGCCCAAGGCCGTGTGGTTCAACGTGCCCAAGTTCCCGCAGGCCACCTTCCAGTCCGGCGCCATCAAGGCCGTGGGCGCGGGCAAGTACGAGGTGGCTGGCAAGCTCAGCATCAAGGGCGTATCGCAGGACGTGGTGGTGCCCGTCACGCTCACGCAGAGCGGCGCGACGACCACCGCCGCCGGCAGCTTCGTCATCAAGCGACTGGCCTTCAAGATCGGCGAGAACGAATGGGCCGACACGTCCATGGTGGCCGACGATGTGCAGGTCAAGTTCAAGCTGGCCCTCGCCGGCGTGCCCAGGCCCTGATTGCGTCCCTTTCCCTCTACCCATCACCCTTTTCATCACCCCTCACGGAGTACCAGCCCATGCGTTCGACCCTTCTGGCCCTTGCCGCAGCAGCCGCCCTGTCCGCAGGCGCCGTGCACGCCCAGTCCGCCGCCTATGCAGTGGATCCCACGCACACCTTCGCCACGTTTGAGATCAGCCACTTCGGCGCCAGCGTGAACCGCGGCCGCTTCGACAAGAAGGAAGGCACGGTGCAGTTCGACAAGGCGGGCAAGACCGGCAAGGTGGAGCTCACGCTGGACATCGGCTCCATCAACACGGGAACGGCTTCGTTCAACAAGCACCTGCAAAGCGCGGAAATCTTCGACGCTGCGCAGTTCCCCACCGCACGCTTCGTCGGTGACAAGTTCACGTTCGAGGGCGACAAGGTGACGGCGGTGTCCGGCAACCTGACCATCAAAGGCAAGACCCAGCCCGTGACCTTCAAGGCCAGCCAGTTCGCCTGCTACGACAGCCCCATGCTCAAGCGCGAGGTGTGCGGCGGCGACTTCGAGGCCACCATCGACCGCACCGCCTTCGGCGTGGACTACGGCGTGCAGTACGGCTTTCCCAAGAGCGTGCGCATCGTGGCGCAGATCGAGGCCGTCAAGCAGTAATAAGGGCGCTGCTTCCCTTCGGTCCATGAAGAAAAAAGGGCTGGCGCCGCTGATGGCGCCAGCCCTTTTTGCTGCCGAAGCGGTTATTGCTGGCTGCGCGTGGCGCTGTTCACCACGGCCAGGGCCGTCATGTTCAGCACGCGGCGCACGGTGGCCGCGGGCGTGAGGATGTGGGCCGAGGCCGAGGTGCCCATGAGGACCGGGCCCACGGTCACGCCGCCGCTGGTGGTGGTCTTGAGCACGTTGTAGAGGATGTTGGCGGCGTCGATGTTCGGGCACACCAGCAGGTTGGCCTGGGAGGCGAGCGTGGAGTCCTGCAGGTAGGTGTTGCGGATCCTGGGCTCCAGCGCGGCGTCGCCGTGCAGCTCGCCGTCGCACTCGATGTCGGGGTGGCGCTCCACGAACAGGTCGCGCGCGGCGCGCATCTTGCGCGCCGACGCGCGCTTGGACGAACCGAAGCTCGAGTGCGACAGGAACGCCACCTTGGGCGGAAGGCCGAAGCGCTGCACCTCCTGCACCGCCGCCCAGGCAATGTCGGCCAGCTCCTCGGCCGTGGGGTCTTCGTTGACGTAGGTGTCGGTGATGAACAGCGTGCCGTTGTTCGGCGTCATGAGCGCGTTCAGCGCCGCGTACTTCCGTGCGCCGGGGGCGTGGCCGAGGATGTTGTGGATGCGCTCCAGGTGCGTTTCGTAGGTGCCGACCAGGCCGCAGACCATGGCGTCGGCATCGCCCAGCTTCACCATCAGCGAGGCGATGATGGTGTTGGAGCGGCGCACGGCGGCCTTGGCCATCTCGGGCGTGGCGCCGTCGCGTTTCATGAGCTGGTGGTAGGTCTCCCAGTACTGGCGGAAGCGCGGGTCGTCCGAGGGGTCGCAAACGTCCACGTCCTTGCCCGGCTGCATGCGCAGGCCGGCCTTGGCGATGCGCGCGGCGATCACGGCCGGGCGGCCGATGAGGATGGGGGAGGCAACGTTGTCGTCAATGGCGAACTGGGCGGCGCGCAGTGCGCGCTCGTCCTCGCCGTCGGCATAGGCGACGCGCTTTTGCGCCTTGGGCAGGGACTTGGCCGCGTTGAACACGGGACGCATCAGTATGCCGGTCTGGTACACGAAGCGGGTCAGGCTGCTCCTGTACGCATCCATGTCGGTGATGGGGCGCGTGGCCACGCCCGAGTCGGCCGCGGCCTGGGCCACGGCGGGCGCGATCTTCAGGATCAGGCGCGAGTCGAACGGCGTGGGGATCAGGTAGTCGGGGCCGAAGGCCAGCTCCTTGCCGGCGTAGGCGGCGGCCACTTCCTCGCTGACGTTCTCCTTGGCCAGGGCGGCGATCTGGCGCACGCAGGCCAGCTTCATGGCTTCGGTGATCTTGGTGGCGCCGCAGTCCAGCGCGCCGCGGAAGATGTAGGGGAAGCACAGGACGTTGTTGACCTGGTTGGGGTAGTCCGAGCGGCCGGTGGCGATGATGCAGTCGGGGCGCACGGCCTTGGCCAGTTCTGGGCGGATCTCGGGCTCGGGGTTGGCCAGCGCCAGGATGATGGGCTTGTCCGCCATGGTCTTGACCATCTCGGCCGTGAGCACGCCGGGGGCCGAGCAGCCCAGGAACACGTCGGCTCCATGGACCACGTCGGCGAGCGTGCGCGCGTCGGTCTTCTGCGCGTAGCGTGCCTTGGATTCGTCCATGCCGCCGGGACGGCCCTCGTAGATCACGCCCTTGGAGTCCACCATGTAGACGTGCTCGCGCTTCACGCCCAGGCCGACCATCACGTCCACGCAGGCGATGGCTGCGGCGCCCGCGCCGGAGACGGCTACCTTGACCTTGTCGATCTGCTTGCCGACGAGTTCCAGGCCGTTGAGCAGCGCGGCACTGGAGATGATGGCCGTGCCGTGCTGGTCGTCGTGGAACACCGGGATGTTCATGCGCTTGGACAGCTCGCGCTCGATGTAGAAGCACTCCGGCGCCTTGATGTCCTCCAGGTTGATGCCGCCGAGCGTGGGTTCGAGCGCGGCGACGATCTCGATGATCTTGTCCGGGTCGCGCGCGTCGAGCTCGATGTCGAACACGTCCACGCCCGCGAACTTCTTGAACAGGCCGCCCTTGCCCTCCATCACGGGCTTGCCGGCCAGCGGTCCGATGTCGCCCAGGCCGAGCACCGCAGTGCCGTTGGTGATCACGCCCACCAGGTTGCCGCGCGAGGTGTAGTCGAACGCCTTCGCCGGGTCGGCCTGGATATCCAGGCAGGGGTAGGCCACGCCGGGCGAATAGGCGAGCGACAGGTCGCGCTGGTTGGACAGCGGCTTGGTGGGGGTGACGGAAATCTTGCCCCGGGTGGGATTGCGGTGGTATTCCAGGGCGGCATCGCGCAGGGCTTGTTCGGCCGCGGTCAGTTCTTTTGACATGTGAGGATCAGGAAGGAAAGGAGATGGGGCGGCTTACCGAAGGCAGGCACGCGTCATCATAGAGATTGCATACAAACATAAAAACCCCACTGCGCAGGTGCGTGGGGTATGTGTGACAAGCGTAACAAAATCAGTTCAATGGGCTTCTGCCTGGCGTGCGGCTTCCACGGCGGCCGAAGCGTCGCCGCTGGCGCCGTTGAAGAAGACGTTCAGCAGCACGGCGGCAAGCGAGGATAGCAAGATGCCCGACTCGATCAGCGGATGGATGGCATGCGGCATCCATTGGCGGAACTGCGGAGCCACCAGCGGGATCATGCCGACGCCGATGGACACGGCGACGATCATCGCGTTGGAGCGGTTGGTCTTGAAGTCCACCGCGCTCAGGATGCGGATGCCCGTGGCGGCCACCATGCCGAACATCACCAGGCCCGCGCCGCCCAGCACCACGGTGGGCAGCGACTCGACCAGCGCGCCCATCTTGGGCAGCACGCCCAGCACGATCAGGATCACGCCCCCGGCCACGCAGACGAAGCGGCTCTTGACCCCCGTGACTGCCACCAGGCCCACGTTCTGCGAGAAGCTGGTGTAGGGGAAGGTGTTGAAGATGCCGCCGATGAGCGTGCCCAGGCCGTCGGTGCGCAGGCCGCGCTTGAGGTCTTCCTGGCTGATGTGGCGGTCGGTCATCTCGCCGAGCGCCAGGAACATGCCGGTCGATTCGATCATCACCACGATCATCACCAGCGTCATCGTCAGGATCAGGATGGGGTCGAAGATCGGCGTGGCGATCTCCAGCGGCAGCACGATGTCGAGCCAGGGCGCCTTGCCCACCTTCTCGAAGGTCATCAGGCCCATGGCCGCGGCCACGACGGCGCCGATGACGATGCCCAGCAGCACCGAGATGTTGGCGATGAAGCCCTTGGCGAAGCGGGCGATCAGCAGGATGGACACCAGCACCAGGGCCGAGATGCCCACGCCCGAAAGATCGGCGTACCTGGGGTTGGGCACCGTGGGCATGAGCTTCAGGCCCTGGGGCACGGGCGGCAGCGAGCTGCCCGGCGCGCCGGCCATGGCCTGCGCCTCGCTGAGCCACTTGGTGTACTCGGGGTTGACGACGCTCGGCGCCGTCGGCCCCACGGGATTGCCGAAGATCCAGTTGATGCCCACGCGCATCAGGCTGATGCCGATCACCGCGATGATGGTGCCCGTGACCACAGGCGGGAAGAAGCGCAGCATGCGGCTGACCAGCGGCGCTATCAGGATCGAGATCACGCCCGCCCCGATCACCGCGCCGAAGATCAGCCCCGCCCCCGCTTGGCCCGAGGTGGCCTGCGCCATCGACACCATGGGCGCGACGGCGGCGAAGGTCACGCCCATCATCACCGGCAGCTTGATGCCGAACCATTGCGTGGCGCCCAGCGCCTGGATCAGCGTGACCAGGCCGCAGCAGAACAGGTCGGCCGAGATCAGCTTGGTGACCTGGTCGGGCGTCAGGTTGAGCGCACGGCCGACGATCAGCGGCACCGCCACGGCGCCGGCGTACATCACCAGCACGTGTTGCAGGCCCAGGGCCGTCAGCCGCCCCAGGGGCAGGCGTTCATCGACAGGGTGGACGTTCGTGGACATAGGTTTTCCTCGGGTCATGTCTCTGTGCTGCCAGCGGGCCGCCACCGCGGCGGCCGCAACCGGTGCGCAGCAGTGTCTGTACACTGGAATCCATACAAAAAGTGTATACAAACAATCCGTGCAGCGGATATCAGGGTGATCCCTGGTTTTCGGGCGAAAGGCTCCGTGCTGCTGTCCTGGTCCCGGGGGCGTGGCCTCTCAGAACCTGTTTACGATCTCCTGAGTAGCAACGCCAAGAACGCCAAGTGGATGAACTGCAGGCTGGTGTTGAGCAGGCGCTCGCAGTTCTTCCACAGCCTGCGGTTCTTCTCCAGCCAGGCAAAGCTG